>NZ_SEIY01000029.1:0-43388 GCF_004634455.1 Bacillus sp. 007/AIA-02/001 | reverse complement strand
CTTTTGCATAAAGAGTACCAATCAGGTTTATTTACAACGAAAAATAAGATTTTTAGAGAATAGCTTAGAAAAAAATTATAGAGGTTCAAACAAATGTGGTCACAATTGTTTAAACTTTTAAAGTAAAAAAGTTTTATGAATTTTTCGTGAGATCTCAACCTTTAAATGTTGTAATTTATTTACTTATTTCCCTAATTGGATATATTTCTCTAATTGGATGGAAGTTTAGAATACAGAATCAAAACATAATAGGCTGTTATCGATGAGTTTATCGTAAATTTGTTATTTAATGTGTCATCAAATAACATTTATATACAATAATACATAAAGAAAAGGAGATATTTATGAAAAAATATAGAGTAATAGACACAAATTAAATAGTATGAATAGCTTAGATTGTAAAAACATGGAGAAGAAAACAAAAAAACTTAAGAGTACTAAGGAAAAATGAGAGAGATAATATGGGGAATAATTCAAAACATAAAACTAGAAAAATACTTGCGGCCACTGCTACAGTAACTATGCTTGCGACTGGAATGATTTCTTCATCAGATGTCTTTGCGGAGCAAAAGGAGCAGCAAAAAAATTTATCGACATCACTGCAAAATGAAAAGTCAGTTAAATCAGAAAATAGAACATTTACGGTCCCAGGAAAAGGGGATGTTGAGGTACTGAAACAACAGGAAAGAAAAAATATGGCATTTAGTCCATATGAACCAACTGGTTTATATGCAAAGCCAAATGAACAAATAACGATTAATGTAGAAGGTAATCAAGATATTCAGGTATATATTGGAACTTATTCGTATGATGCTTCTTGGAGAGAAGATTCTAAGATAAAATCATTCACATTAAAACCTGGTATAAACACAATCCAATCTCCAAATGGGGGGATGATTTATTTTTATAATAAACAACAAGGTGGTACCATTCGAACAACAATCACAGCAGGTGGAACGACTACGCCTTTCTTTGAACTAGGAAAGCATACGAAACAAGATTTAATAAACATGCTGGACCAGTATCCTAATGCACATGCAGTGGAGTTAAAAGGCGAACGTGTATTAATTACGGCCAGCCCTGCACGTGTTAAGAAATATTTGTTGGGTTCTAATACAGATCCTGTACAACTATTGAAAAAGATGGATGAAGCTACTCGAATTCAAGACAAAGTAGCTGGATTATCCGAAGAACAAGTAGATAAACATTATATTCATTACGTAGAAGAAAATCATTCTCCCGATTATTATATGTATGCAACTTCTTATCGAACTGCATATGTAGGAGATGCAATCCAATACGTGTTAGATATTAATAAATTTGTAAAAGATGGATGGGGTCCTTGGCATGAGGCAGGACATTTGAGACAACAATCACCTTGGAAGTTTTATAATATGACAGAAGTACAAAATAATATATACAGCCTTTCTGTAGAAAAAGCATTTAATCAACCATCCAACTTAGAGAAAAGTGGAATTTATCCAAAGGCATTTCAATATCTAGAACAAGCGAATAAAAATTATGACGAAATTAGTGATGTTTTTGTAAAACTTGTTATGCTTTGGCAACTACAGTTAGCGTATGGAGAGGATTTCTATCCTAAATTGCATCAATTGTATAGGGACATGCCTTCAAGTGAACTTCCACAAACTGATGAAAATAAAAAACAATTATTTATGATTTCAGCATCAAAAGTAGCCAAACAAAATTTGATTTCTTTCTTTGAGAAGTGGGGATTACGTCCAAATAACGATACCATTCAAAAAGTAGCTGCATTAGGATATCCAATTTTAACAGCAGAGATTTGGAAGGGGACGGATTCTAATCCAATTAAACCAGATATGCCTAATGTAAATAATATTTTAGAAGGAAACCAGTTTGCATGGTCACTAAAAGGAATTAGTGATTTCGAGTTTGCTAAAATTAATTTCAATAAATCGACAGAAGAAATGCAAGTAGACTTAAAAGCAGGCGTACCGCATCATTATTTTAATGAAACATATGCGAGTATTAAAGTACAAAATGCATCAGGGAAAGTAGTATACAATAAAGACATTTATGGAAATAAACAACAAAATGCTGAATCGCGAAAAGTTTCAGTCAAAGTAGGAGATTATATTGAGTTAACACATCTAGAAGGTGTGCATAGAGCTACTCTCACAAATGTAGATAATAGTAAACAAGAGAGCTTTGGAAAAAAAGCCATGTACGAAGTTACAAAGGAAGGTCTGAAGAAAGTAAATCAAATTGTTAATCCGAAACCGGACACAGAAGCTCCAACACAGCCACAAGGATTATATGCAAGCAACCTTACTTCTAACAGTGTAGAGCTAAAATGGAATCCTTCTACAGATAATGTAGGTGTAAAAGAATATCAGGTATTACGCGATGGACAATTGATTCAAACGGTACAAGGAACGATGTTTACTGATCAAAACTTAACAGTTAATAAGGAATATAAATATGCAGTGAAGGCTGTAGATGCAGCTGGAAATACATCAATCCAAAGTGGAATTCTTCTTGTAAAAACCAAAGATCAAAATGTATCTTATGAAAAATGGGATCCAAAGAAGGCATATACAAAGGGCGATAAAGTAGAACATCAAGGGACAGTGTATGAAGCTGTTCAAAATCATCAAGGAAATGGTGACCCGAATTGGATATTTGCACTATCGTTATGGAAAGCAATTACAATCAATTAATATGTAAGAATCAGATGTAAAGATAGAACAACATCCAGTATTTTAAAGAATTACTGGATGTTGTTTGAATTTTGATAGATTTCTCTACTACGTTAGTATTCAATAATAAAAATTAGAAAAGGATGTATATTAGTGATTAGTCAGAAAACAAAGCAAAGATTTAATAAAGTTATTATAATTACCGCAGCATGTAGCATGTTTTCTATGTTTGGAACGTCTATTTTGCACACTAAAGCTGCAACACATTCAGCTGCTCCAGCAGTTTATGTGAGTCCCCAAAATATACCTGCCTCAGATATTATTAGTATAGACTGGTCACCAGTTCAGACACCACCTTATACGTACTGGGCTGTACACAACTGGAATGCAGGTGGTGAAGCTGGAGGATATGCTGGTTTTCAACAACAAAGTGGGTTTGATGAAAATGGAAAACGTACTTTACATTTTGCCTTATGGGATCCAATTTCCTCTAAAGAAGCAATAAAGGCCGAATACTTATCTTCGAATTCGCAAGCTGGACCCTTTGGAGGAGAAGGAACAGGAATGAAGGTTCAAACAACTTATGGTTGGAAAGACTACAATTGGTACACGATGACAATGCGTTCATGGCAAGAAAATGGTCATACTAAATTTGGACAATGGATGAAAGATGTAACAAAGAATAAATGGCATCAAATTGCAATTATGGACTTTCCGGTTGCTAATGTTGCATTTAATCATGGTTTAGGAATGTTTCAAGAAGACTGGGCTGATAGTGGACAGAATGTTCGAGAAGCGCGCTTGAAAAATGGTTATAGCCGAAAATTAGTTGATAAACAATGGAGTTCTTGGAATAATCAAAGTATTTCTGGAACGCATGATAATACTTATCAATATGATGGAGGATCTACTTCAGAATATGTATGGGTCAAAGCAGGAGGTAATACGCAGTCTACTATTGGGGCAGGAAAAATATTCACGCTAAATCAACCTACTCAACCTGAAATAGGAAAACTAGATTTTGATATCCAATCTATATATTATGAAAATGAAAAATTAAATGTATCTTGGAAACTAAAAGAAAATAGTACACCGCAATTTAAGGGGAAAATTGAAATTTATAACAATGAAAATATGACGGGCCAACCTATTAACGTAATTAATGATATTAAATCTTATCAAAATGGAATCAGTCAATCTATATCATTACCAACAAATGCTTATGCAAAAATTGTATTAACGGATATATTTGATCAAACTGTTGAGAAAAAGGTACAAATCAAAAATGAATCTCCAAACATTTTTGAAGGTAATGAATTTGCATGGTCGCTGAAAGGGATTGGAGATTTTGAATTTGCGAAAGTAAATTTAAATAAACCAACAGAAGAAATGCAAATCGATCTAAAAGCAGGTGTACCACATGACTACTTTGATAGTACATATGCAAGTATTAAAGTGCAAAACACATCAGGTAAAGTGGTCTATAACAAAGAGATTTATGGAAACAAACAGCAAAATGCAGAATCGCAGAAAGTTCCAGTCAAAGTAGGCGATTATATAGAGTTAACACATCTAGAAGGTGTACATAGAGCTACTCTTACAAATGTAGATAATAGTAAACAAGAGAGCTTTGGAAAAAAAGCCCTATACGAAGTTACAAAGGAAGGCCTGAAGAAAGTAGAAAAAATGCCAGAAACAACGGTTTTAGATGGAAATCATTTTGGGTGGTCTTTAAAAGGATATAGCGATAGAGAAATCGCAAAAGTTAATTATAATAGGACAACAGAGAAAATGCAGGTGAATTTAGAAGCAGGCGTACCACATTCTTACTTTAATAATACGTATGCAAGTATTACAGTAAAGAATTCAACCGGTAGTGTTGTGTATAATAAGGAAATAGTGGGAAACAGACAACAAACTGCTGAATTCCAAATGGTGCCCGTAAAAACGGGAGATTACATTGAGTTTACCCATATAGAAGGGGAAGCAGTAAAGGAAAAGACACGTGCTACACTTATTAACCTTGAGAATAATAAACAAGAATATATAGGCAAAAAAAGAACCTATCAAGTTACTTCAACGGGATTAAACAAAATAGATTAACATGAAGAACCTTCTAATTATTCGTTAGATGCAAATAGTCGTTCATTATGAACGGCTATTTGGCTTTTATTTAAAGAAAAGTGAAATGAAAATACTCTCTCTTTTGTCTATACTCTCGTTGCTATCAACTGCTACATTTTTTTATTACGAGAAAATAATTTAAAAAATGTGCTTGAGAATTGATACATGTTTAAGTGCTATAGATTTGAGAAAAAAGAAACAGAATAGTAAGGTATTTATTGATAAACTCTCTCTAGTATTACAATATTTTACATATTTGGTATGATGTATATGAGTTCTATGTATATTGAGGGAGGAATGGGAATGAAGAGGTTCATAACACGTGCAAGTGGTAATACAATCTCAAAAAAGTTAGTTTTAATGATGTTGCCGATGGTTTTAATGATATTGATGATTACACCATCGAATGATGTATCGGCAGCAAATCTATCAAAAGCAGGTTCACTAAAAGGCGTGAATTTATTTAATGGAAGTTGGACAGTTGCTATACAGGCAGCAAATTTACAATATGTTTCTGCTGAGCCTTTGGGAAATGTAACAGCAAATCGTAATGTAGTTAATGAATGGGAGAAATTTGAATTAATTCCGACTGGAGAATTATATATGTACGCTTTAAAAGCCAAAAGTAATGGGAAGTATGTTTCGTTTGAGCCAAATGGTAGAGTAGTAGCAGATCGTACATCAATTGGGACATGGGAAAAGTTTATCTTATATAATGGTGGAGACAATAGGATATATGTATTACAAGCACTCAGTAATGGTAGGTATATATCAGCAAATGGTGGTAGAGAATTAACGGCTACTAGTTATGTAGCTGGAAGCTGGGAAAGATTTGTTATTGTATACTTCTAAACTTTGAAGTGTAAAGGGCTGCAGGTAATTAGCAGTCCTTTTTACATGCTAAATAAGGACTTACTGAGGTTATAATGAAAAGAATACGTGACATTGTATGCGTTTTTTTCTCTTTGTGTAGTTTATCAACAAAAAAGAGCGCTTTTAAAGGCGTCCAATGATCAAGATTTATGTAAAAAAGGTGCACAAGATATGGTATGTATGCTTCTTAATCTTGGTGCAGATTTAATACAAAATCCTTATTTGAAAACAAGAAGCCTTAGAGTTAGGGCTCTAGGGCTTCTTGTTTTGGTATTCTCACATGGTTTTTCAAAAAGAATAGAACATATTGAAGATAACATGTGAATGTTTCATAAATGTATCAAAAAAGTGAACAAAATTGCTATTGCAGAAGAAGCAGAAATGAAGTTTCTAATACGTAAGTACGTGAAAGGTATTATTTCCAGTGGATAAAATGCGCATGGGACACCTAATCATTATTTTATCGGGGGAAAAGAATATGTTATGAACTTGGTGGAATGAAAAAATGAAAATTTTACTTTTAGAGTGAAACTAAACAAAAATGCTATTTTGTAGAGCTTTAATTCCATGAGAAAAGAGCACTTCGTAAAAGTGCTCTTTTGACCAAAATCCATTTTGTAAAAGAGAGGAATACGTAATATCATATGAATTTATTTTTAAATGTGTTTAAAATCGTATAAAAACTTCTTTTTGCAAAACAAAGCAGCCAGCCAGCTTAATTAACTAACTGCTTGTTGTACAAAAGAAAATTAGGCCCTACAAGTAAAAGATATGTAACTTTAAGTTACAACTATATTATAAGCAGAATTAAACATGTTATGCGGTAGTAAAAATAAGCTTAATCAAACTTTCATTTTGTATTAAGTTGGAGTATAAAAAGAGCACTTAGTAAAGTGCTCTCGTGACGAGTCTCATTTTATAACGACTATTTTATAAAGAAAGGAACTCAGGATATTATATGTGCGCCAGTCAATTGAGTACCTTGTACAAATAAAGAGCAGCTAACAAAAGTTAACTGCTCAAGTTGTATTATGAGTAGTATTGTTAGAATATCGAATTTTATCCGTTTAATAAAAAAAGCAGCTAGCAAAAGCTAGCTACTTAGCCCCAAGGAAGGGAGAGGAGCAATCAATTAGGTCTAAGTTTGGAATAAGGTTTTTAGATTTTAAGATCTAACCTAAGTATAGTATCGATTTTATTTGAGTTATTAGGCATATAAATGGTTCCTCTTAAATTATTGCCTTTTTAAGAGAACGGAAAGAGTTTTTCGAGTTAGCATCTTTTGCATAATAATTATTAAAGAGGGAATTTCCACTTAGAAATACTTTTAAGCAGAAGAATAGACTAGTTTAATTTCTAATGGTCCCAGTATCTTTTATTTTGACGTGTGTCTTTACATTTATTTTAGCCTCTGCTAACGCTTGCGACCAATCTCCTTTTACTTTTTTCCACTCTTTATATTGAAATGCTCTAGCATATAGGGATAATCCGATTGGATCAATTTTATTCTGCTGTATTTCATACAACATATTTTGTAAATTATTATTAATTTCTTTTTGAATAGCACTTTTTAAATTATTTATATTTTTTTTATTATCATAGTACCCCTTAATTAAATTCGGATTAGTTTTTTCTATTAAAGCTACATTAGCATATATATCGAGATTAAATACAAACTTTCCATTTTGAAAAGTTACATCTACCTTCCTTGTCGCGTTCTGTACGAAGATAGAAGTATTTGTTTTTTTGTTGGAATTTTTAGGAGGAAGTGCAAGGTGTAGTATCATTCGCCCGTTACTTTTTGGCTTATTTATAAGATTGAAAAATTTAACATCTTTTTTAGGGATATGAGTCAAATATTTCCCTTTTCGATTTAAAAATGCAATTCCTACTGTGTCGATTTCATCCTTTGTTTTTTTGACAATTGGAACAGTTTGCGTCATTCCTTCTTCATTTTGTTCTCTCATTAATTGTTGAATTGTAGAAGAGACTGATTGGTTATTTTGAATTGACGATTCAATTACACCATTTATATAAGATGAAAGTGATGGTTTACTAGGCTTATGAATTTTAAAAATTTCTTCTGCAGGTCCATCTACAAGTACTACTTTAGCATTAATGGTAGCGTAAGGATCACGGTAAGAAGAATCAAGCTCCTGCAACCAGTTTGCTTCTTGCGCTAATTTTTTCCCAATTAAAATGATTTGAGCTTTGGAAGCTGTCAGATATCCCGTTAACTTCGTATCTATCTTACTGAATCCATTATATACAGTTGATGCTTGTGTCCAATGCTCTATAGTACTTTTTTGCTGCTTATGATGAAAGAGTGGTATGCTTGTTCCAACTTTTATGTCTCCATTAGAGGTTCTATCCAAGCCAATTAAAAGGATTAATGAAACCTTCTCAAGAGGAACTCTCTGACTACAACCAATTATATACACACAACAAATTACAATCCATATCCATTTTCGAATCAAAGTTGTTTCCTCCTAGTAACCCAAGTAAAAAGAATACTGTAAGCGAAAAATAAGATTGGTAAAAGAATAAAGAAAATGACATTTAAGATATCCATAAGAGAATATATAAACAAATATTGATCCACATCGGGATTTAGGAAAATAAATAGCCCAACTATAAATAACATAAAAGCAAGCAGCGCCCAATTTCGGGCGTTTTTTTGAAGTGATATGGTCATAGATTCAAAACTGAAAAATAAATACGGATATAAAGTAGTGGAGAATACAATTAAATAGTAAGCGATATAAATAATTTCTAATCGTTCCATGAAAGAAAAACGAACCCCTTGTAACAAATGAAATACGGGCCAAATTACGTCTTTTATCCCCTCGGGGCTAAAGTATATATAAGAAAGAATAGTCACATATAGATAGAAAACCATGGTTCCAGTATTAGCTATTAGTAGTCCTTTTATGGCCTTTTGTTTTTTTTGTAAGAACGGATATATATAATATGCAATTTCTAAGCCAGCATAAGGAGTAATAGTTTCTTTTGTTCCCTTTAAAATAGGGTATAATCCCTCTTTAAAAATAGGTAGTAGGTGTAAAGGGGTGTAGTTACTCTTTAGTGAAAAAAGAAGAAATAGTGGCATCCAAGTAGTGAAGAAGAAAACAAGCATAGAATAACTAGTAAGAGCCCTTAACCCACTCAGAGCTAAAATAATAAAAGGTAATAGTAATAATATGGTGATTTGATAAGCAGGAGTGGAAGGGAATATCCAAACTTTTACGATATCAGTTGCCTTTAGTAAAGTATTAAAGCCAGCAAAAAATAGATAACAGGCATATAAAAGAAAAAGAATCGTCCCTAGCCATTTACCAAAGTATGTTTTTAAGATTTGCGAGAAATTTTTGTTGGGATTTTTTTGTAACATTAATATAATAATTACACCGATTATAGAAGTAACTATCCATCCGAGAATGATCGAAATCCAGCCATCTGTACCAGCAGTAGTAGCAAGTGGGCTTGGCATAATTAACATACCAGATGCAAGTTGCAGCGAATGGATGAAAATAATAAATTCGAATAAAGTTATATTTTTGAATTTAAGATTCCCCATGCGGACCACCTTCTTTTTTCTTTTCTTGTTTCGGCTGTCCAGTACTCGAGCGGGTGGTAATCATCGAAATAGGAAACCTTACAAAAGAATCTTTTAACTCTTGAAGCCGAAATGGCGCGATTGGCAATCCGTATGGTGAACCATAGGAAGTCAGTGAAACAAAATGAGCAAATAAGAGCATTAATCCACTAACAATACCTACAATCCCATAAAAGTATGCCAATAACATCATTGGAAAACGAATAAGGCGTATAGAACTTGATAAATCATAATTAGAAACAATAAATGATGCAATGGCTGTAATAGATACGATAATAACCATAACGTTACTCACAAGTCCAGCTTGAACAGCCGCCTGTCCAATTACAATCCCTCCAACAATACCAATAGTTTGTCCAATAGGTTGTGGTAAGCGAATACCAGCTTCACGTAGCATTTCCAGTGTAATTTCCATTATAAAAGCTTCCAATAAGGGTGAGAAGGGGACCTTAACTCTTGACGTTGCAATAGAAGTGTATAAATCTATAGGAATGATCTCAAAGTGAAAGGATACTATAGCAATATAAAATGCGGGTAAAAAAATAGCTATAATAAATCCTGCAAATCGTAATAAGCGAAAAAAAGATGCAATGAGCCAATGAATATTATAGTCATCTGGGGTTTGAAAAAATCCAATCAAATTCATAGGAACAACCATAGCACCAGGGGATCTATCCATTAACACTGCTACTTTCCCATCAAGTATATGATTTGAAATGGCGTCTGGACGTTCGCTTAAATAAGCCTGTGGAAAAGGAGTCCAATTTTGATCTTTTGTATAATTAGATAGCTCTCCAATACTTAATACCGCATCTGTTTTGATTTTGCAGATTCTAGTTTCTATTTCTTGGACTACATCTGCGTTTGCTACATCACCTAAGTAAATTAAATAGACTAAAGAAGTGGCTCGTTCTCCAATCGTCAGCTTTTTGATTTTTAACTCTGTAGAAGGAATATATCGACGAATTAGGCCTATATTTTTTGTGACATTCTCAATAAAACCATCATGTGAGCCTTTAATAGTAACTTCTGAAATTGGTTCTTGAATGGCTCTCTCTGCCCAGCCTTTTGTATTTATTAGAAGTGACCGATTTTCTCCTTCCATAAACAGTACACATTGACCCTCAAGTAATCCTTCTTTAATTTCATTCCATGTATATACGATTTTTGTATGAGTAGCAATAATATTAGAATTAAAAATTTGACTGTCTTCATTTACTTCTTGTAATAATGGTGTAACAACATTGGCTTTTAATGCAACACCATCTGTAAGGCCTTCAAAATAATAAAGTAAAATATTCGTGTTTGTTTTTAATTGCAAAGGATGTTCAATCAAATCTGCACTGATATCAAAGATATTATCTAGTGTATTTTTAAGTTGTTTTAGGTTATTTGTTTCGATCTTTTCAATGGTTTTATATGTCTTAGTTTCTAAGGTCTCTTCATTTAAGGACAAAATTGACACCTCTTTAATATATACCGATTAGTTGTAGTTATTATTTTTATATAATTGAATTTTATTCATTAATTTAATCGAATTGGATGTAAGAATTGATAAATTTGATGTGCTATATTATTAATTCAATAATTGAGAGGAAAAAAGTAGAGGTAATTTGTGTGAAAATTTAAGTTTCAAGATAGAATTAAAATTTCAATGATTATAACAAAAAAGAACCATTGATAGGCTCTTTTTCATAGTTGGTAAATATGTTATCAACAATAGATGGCGATTAAGGTAGTAATTTAGATGCCTTTAAGTTAATCATCTGAATTTTGTAGGAAGAATTCTTTTTCCATACCTTAATGCTCAATGAAAAAGGATATTTCATTTATTTGGGTGTTCTAGTGTATTTGAATCTTGCGCACTAACAAATTTTGTTTAGGGACAAAATGTATTTTCTTAATAATCAGAAAAATAACGCGGCAAAATTCTTATTAATTATTTTGGTAGGTATCAAATATTCCTTTGGCCTTATTTTCATGATATTACCGTACGCTTATATGTTTCTAAGGGAAAGAAATACTTTCATTTTTATGACCATCTATTGTTTGATTAAGATGGTAACACGAAATAGAAGCGTTTACAACCAGAAAATAAAGAAAAAATATTAAAATAAGACTTTTTTCGACAATTATTTTATGTTTATATTTCATTTTATTATAGGAAAAGGCGGGGGAAGCGGACCTTTTCCTATAAAATGTTTTGTTGGAATTAGAAATAACTAAAAAAGTAATATTAGCTTAAAATTAAAATGAAATTCAATGATAAGATTATAATTGAATTTTTAAACCTCAGGTGTATTGAAAGTATGGTCAAATTTTAATCCACTTTGCGTTTCTTCCCTTTGTAACTAGCTTAATATGGCCAAACACTTGCAAGGAATTTAAAGCCTTACTGATTGTACTTTCTGCAATATCTGGATAAGTGTTACGAATACTCTCCTTAGTAAAAGGTTGTTTTTGTTTAAGTATAAAATCTTGAATTCTCTCAACTTTAGTATGTTTACATATAGAATCTAGAACTGTGTTATGAAGATCTTTGTAAGCCTCTAATATAATTGTTAAAAACGTTTTTAACCAAAAGCTATTATTATGTTCCTCGCAGTACCAATTGACCGAAGATTTATAAATCGAATTGTAATAATCAGATTCATTTTTCTTAATATATTTATCCAAACATACATATTTTACAAATGTATGTCCACTCTTAATTAACAGCAATTGCATTAACATAAATGCCAGCCTGTTATTACCTTGATTGAAAGGGACTATGCAATAAAAATTTAATATAAAACGAGCTATTAATAAAAGTGAATGTAGCCCCTTACTAGTATTTAATGAGTTGTATTGATCACATAATTGCTCCATAAACTGTGGAATGAGTTCATGCGGAAGAATGCGGTAACTATTCAAGTGCATTCCATGCTCAGGAATACCTGGAATAATAAAAGGTTTTTCACGCCATTTGGCACTGTCAGAGGTAAGGTAATGTATTAGTTGAAAATGTAATTCCTGTATAGTTGCTGGATTAATTGATAAAGTACAGGAGTTTTTATGTACAAAAGAAAGTGTTTGATAATAACAAAAAATAGCATCTTCAGAAATATTTTGAGGTACTATATCATCTAAAATAAGTTCTTTTAATCTTTTATTAGGAACTTTTATATCCTCATAAATAGTTGTGAAATTTTTTATGTAATGTAGTGGTATAGTTTTTTCTAAACTATTAAATATGTCAGGGTTTTGTTCCTGATAAGCAGTTAATTTTCCTTTGAATTCGCTAATTTCACTTATTAAATTGATTAACCTCCTTTTTAATTCAATATTTTTGTACTTATCATCAAAAAAGTCTCTCATTTTTGTTCCTCCTGTAACCCCTTAACACGTTGTTGCATATATCTTTCCATTCTAAAGGTATGCTACGACATCATTGTAAAATAAAGATATTTTCGGTCTGATTTTGAATATATATCAGAATCTATATTTTTATTTAACAATTAAAATATGGAAATTATAAAGAAGAATCGTTAGGATTCAATTTTAATAGGCATAATCCTAACATCAAATGCACAAATGTACAATAAAAAAATAAAAAAATAAAACTATCGACTCTTTTGAAATATTATCTAAAAGAATTTTAAGAAATTGTAGGTATAGATGTGCTTTGGTTTAGGAGTAAATAATAAAGCGGTAATAGAGTTTTCATAGGTAATTAAAAAGTAGATAGACTATTAATTTGTGACAATTACGTGCCTAATCTATCATATGCTTTTATGAGAATTTTAAAATTAAATCCTAACGAGCTGAATTTTCTATATTTAGCATAAATATTAGGGAGGCGTGCTGATGAAATGTATCATTTTATATAGAAATATGTAACGTTTAACACTCGTATTGTAAAATATTTTGACATACGTTAATTTAAATATTAGGTACAGGAACATTTAATAAAAACTCAGTACTAAAGTACCCTTTAAACGTTTCACCCTAAGAACGTTTCTCAAGCACACTGAAGTTTACCCGTTGTTTCTGTGCCTTATTAGATAAAAATAATATAATAAATTTTTAGAATATGATAATGAAAAATGGGTTTTCAAATCTTTTCTCCTTAAATATTAACAATCTCTTGATAATCTGCTTAAAGTAAGAAAATGCAGGATAGACAATGGTTATTAATAAAGAAAATACAGTTAAGCTAGATACCTTAAGTCATTTTATAAGTAATTAAGCGTTAGATTGAATTAGTAAGAATATTATATGTGATTGCTAAATGGCTTGTTTTAATTGTTCTGTTACTATTAATTTATGAATTTTAACATTTAGAAGCTAGTCAACATATAGGTTATATTGATTATGTGGGTTTTAACCTCAAGTGTATATGTTTAAGGTTAAGGGATTTGTGAGTGTTATAAAAGAAGTGAAAGTCTGGAAGAAACGGATATAATCGGTTTCTTCCAGACTTTTTTTGCTTTTTTGTAATATAAAAAAATTATTTTTCCTACATGATTTAATTATCTGTTTTAATATTTGAATTTTTTGTGAAATTAAACGAAGTTTTTATTCTTTTTTTAAAACATAATGTTACAAAATAGACTTATTGTATTTATTTTATTTTTATATGAGATTAAAAATAATAATAAACGTACCAATGTATGAGAGGTATTAGTATATTTATTAGTAATTTGTTCGTTTATCTCTATATTGCTATTATATTAGCGATAACAATAATATATTGGGGGGATAAGAATGAATTTGAAATTTACATCTAAATTGGAAAGATTAAGAAAAAGTAAAAAAGGAATTGGTGCTTGTGTTTTAGCTGCAGGGGTAACGGCTATTACTATGATTCCTCAAAGTGCTTATGCACATGGATTTGTTGAAAAGCCAAGTAGCCGTGCTGCTTTATGTAGTCAGAATTATGGAGCATTGAATTTAAATTGTGGAAATATAATGTACGAACCTCAAAGCCTAGAAGCACCTAAAGGATTCCCAGATGGGGGACCGATTGATGGGAAAATCGCTTCGGCAGGAGGACTGTTTGGAGGAATTCTTGACCAACAAACATCAAATCGCTGGTTCAAAAACACGATTAAGGGTGGAGCAAATACCTTTACATGGAAATATACAGCTGCACATCCTACAAGTAAATGGCATTATTACATTACAAAAAAGGGATGGGATCCTAATAAACCATTAACACGTGCTGAATTAGAACCAATTGGAACTGTGAAACATGATGGTTCTGCCGCATCAAATAATTTAACACATACAATTAATGTACCAACTGATCGCAATGGTTATCATGTTATTTTAGCTGTATGGGATGTAGCAGATACGTCAAATGCGTTTTATAATGTAATTGATGTAAATCTAGTAAATAATGAAACTCCCGATACAGTAGCTCCAAGTCAACCAACTGAATTAAATGCCTCTAAAGTTTCTGCCAATAGTGTTGAAATAACATGGAAGGCCTCTACTGATAATATAGGTGTAAAAGAATATCAAGTGTTACGTAATGGCGAAGTAATTGATACGGTACCAGGTACAACTTTTATTGATAAAAAACTAAAAGCAGATACGGAATATACCTATACAATAAAGGCATTAGACTCTGCTGGAAACATATCAAAAGAAAGTGAAAAACTAAAGGTTAAGACAACACATGCAATCCCAGATATAGAGGCTCCAACTCAACCAAAAGGATTACATAGTATGGGTACAACAGCGACAACTGTTGATTTGATGTGGAGTCCGTCTGAAGATAATGTAGGTGTTGACCATTATATTGTATATAGAGAAAGCGCTGGGGTTATGAATAAAATTGGGACAGCGGCTAATACATCCTTTATGGATAAAGATTTGAAGGCTAATACATCGTATAAATATGTAGTGACGGCGGTTGATTTAGCTGGAAATGAATCTAGTAGAAGTGATGTTTTGACTGTAACAACAAAGTCAGAGGATTCCACATATGAAAAATGGGATGCAAGAAAAGCATATACTAAAGGCGATAGAGTAGTACATGAGGGAAAAGTGTATGAAGCAGTTCAAGATCATCAAGGAAATGGCGACTCAAATTGGATTTTTGCCTTATCGCTTTGGAAGCCAGTTTTGAATAAGTGACAGGTGGGAAAAGGTAGTTAACATTTTTGGGTTTTCTTTTAAAAATTAAGGGCTGTTCCAAATATGAATTATCTTATGATATAAATCAATAAGATTTAAACCCCATCCTAATGTTTACGAAATGAAATTAAAAAAGAATCCCAATGGAATTTCATTGGGATTCTTTATTTTCTAATTTGTAATAGCGTATATTTTCACTGTGAATTTGTTAGTGGCACCCATTGGACTTGCAATATAATATTTAGTATTTGTGTAAGCTTCAGTCCTAGATCCATGTGAAATGTTTTTCCAACGAGTAGAATCTATTCCTAGGGAAACATCAATCATTACATTGAAAGAGATAGTAGAAGAATAAGTTTTTTCTGAAGGCTCAATAACCCATTTTAATTCTTTAGTACCTACAGGTAAACTATCAATTTTAAAGTTTTGACTGGATCGATTTTGTTGCCCGGATAAAGGACTAGATTCAGATGATATTTGCGAAATTAATATTTCTTTTTCATTAGAATGTATACCATTTAATTTAATGATACTATCAATTAAACCTGGACCAGGAAAATCAGCTGCGATGATACTAGAATGTTTAATTATGCCTTGTTGTAAGAGTTTGGTCCCAAGTGTATTCATTCCCCCATAGTATACTTGTCCGTTTCTATCGCGAGGGAAATCACTCCATGCATTTGTGGAATTCGTTTGAATCAATTTAGGACTACTATCAGTATTTCTGCTCTCTTTTCCGCTTGCAATAAACCAAGGATATACATTATTTAAAAATGCCGCTACGCCCCCCGTACCACTAAAATGGTTGAGATAAATTTTTCCATTATTAAAATTAGTATTTGCATTTTGTAGATGGGTTTTTATCTCACTCCATTTTGCATATATTTCGTCTGGTCCGCTTCCAATTTCAAACTTATCTTGTATATTCAAACCTTCGTAATCAATACCGTACAATTGAGTGGATGTAAAGTTTTGTAAGATTACAATTTTCCCGCGGGTATCTCCTAAAGCAGGGGTATTTCTATCTGAAGTTGGTACGGAATTAGGATTCCAAAAATATGAAGCATTAACGTTTTTATATTTTAAAAATATCTCCTCAAATGATAGAGAGCCGCTTTCAGGAGTAGTTTCTTCTTTTAGGCGCATTAATATTGTTTCTGTTGGATGATCTTTTAAAAATTGAATTGTCTCTTTTAATACATCTTCAAACATAGCTTTTTGATTTACAATGCCATGATACATTGCAAAAGAATCTTTTACACGTTTAACACGCATATCTACATATCGGATTCCAGAATTTAATTGTTAGGATAGACTCATAGTTTGATTTCTTGTCAAATTTTCATCAAGAAAGCTTACTCCATGTAAAGCCATAATACCATGAGTCCCTGGAATAGATATTTCACTTAATTTTGTAGAATCTTCTATTTTCGACATCCACTCTGGATTTTGATATCCTATATTGGATTCATAGGAATAACCTGAATGACTATCAGCTAAAATAGCAGATGGTATACTTAAACTTGCTAGTGTAATACAAGTAAGGATGCTAATTTTAATGAAATTTCTCATTTTTATTTTCTTCATTTGATCTCTCCTGATTTTTAAATAATCGCTAGATGATTTTTTACTATATTTATTGTTTTTCATTCTTAAGGTAATAAATTTTTGGAGTTGATAATAATTAAAAATAGGGGGAGTAAGTTATTTGAGACTTTAATAATTTGTTTTTATGAATTGTACCTAATAGCCAAACGTATTCTTGAAAAATCGAAATATAGCCTCCAAAAACCAACCGTTGCTCGTATTGTATACAAACAAAACAGAAGCCTTAAAAAAGACTTCTATTTTGTGACATATAATGAATGATAAGGTGGTAAACAAATCAAGATAATGTGACTGAGTGGTAAAAATTTATTAATAGCTGTTTTAGAATCTCTTATAACAATGCTAATAAAAATTGGGAAATCCTACTCATTAAAACTTAGACTAACTACAGTTGCGATTGATTGGGCTGCATGTTCCCAGCTTCCGTCTATAACTTTACCAATCTGCTGACCAAGTGTATTTAAATCATTTGGATTAACTGGAATTCCATTATACGCAGCAAGAATTGATAAAAGTGGAGCAGCAAATGGTGTCCAACCACCTCTATCAATATTAAATACAGGTTTATCTAGTACCTTTCCATCTTGTACGGTAAACTCATAATAAAATTGATCATCTGGACGAAAACTTAAATGATGAGAAATTTGCCCCTTAACATATTTTTTTCCTGCACCTAGATTTACTACTTCTATTTCTTTCACATTAAATTCATGCTCAAATACTTTGATTTTTTTGACTTCTGGACCGTTTAAGGCAGCTTGAACGGCTGTTTCCAAATTGTTTTGTGCAAAAGGTTGAATACTCATTTGTGCCTCTTTTTGTTGAATAGGAACCTCTTTTTCTGCAGCAAACACCGAGGTAGTAGGTATTGCACCTGTAGCTAATGTAGCTGCAAGGGCTGTTGTCATGATGCTTTTTCTTTTCATCTTCATAGTTTTTCTTCCTCTCTTAAAGTTATGATATATAATCTTTTAAAGATTGACACGGTACAATTTTTATTCATAATGTACGTAAAAGTCAGTTTAAGAATAATGTGAAATCGTGTCAGAAAATTAAAGTTAATTATATATGTATTTAAGATGATATCTATCTACACATATTTTTTCAATTTTTAGATAAATGTAATGGTAATGACTTCTTAAGAATTAATTTAGCACCTTGTTTATCTAGAAAAATCCTATAAAATACATTTAGTTCATAGTAAAAGTAATATATTTGATATCAAGTGTCTTACATAATGCGATAAAATTTCACAATTTTTTATTATTATATACAGAAAAGGGATTATGGACTCTATACTATGTAACAGCAAATGAAGCTTATGTGTTTGTGAAGTAAAAAACAAGAGCCGTCCTTAATCAATTGGACAGCTCTTGTTTTTGTAAAATTTTAATAACTATTTCCAATTCTATATTCTGCATTAAACAATAAAAATTATCACGAGCTTGTTTATTATCTATAAGACATTCAATTGTTTGAAGAATATGTCCCTTCACAAATAAAGTACCTTTGTCTATTACAATTTCTTTTGAATGCGAATTTGCTCTCTCTGTTCTCTTTGATAACAATAATTTACTTTCAGTTAAAATTACATCTTGTGAAATGTTTTGAAAACCTATAATCCTATTCTTAAAATCTATCACTTCTTGTAAGCTAATTTCTGTTTTATATCTACCCAATTCAATTGGTAATTCACCTGTTATATAGTTCTCAAATTCTATTTCTTTTTTCTTTACTATGCTATTGTGTATAGGAACCCACGATGATTCTACTTTATTTATTCTTGGAATATCACTCGTATTTTTTTTTATATCCAATTCGAAAAGAATTCTATTTTCAAAAATCTTAGAAGAAACCATTTTACAATAGGGCTCTTCATAATAATAATTTGAGGTAGTTATTAATTGTGTTTCTAATTCACAGAATTCATTATTAGTATTGTTATTTTCAAATAGAAACACTTCTTGCCTTCTTTCACTTAAAATAGGATTCGTCGAAAAATTTGTTACTTCTGACACAACAGAAAAAGGTATTTTTACCACCATAGCATTCACTCTATTACTTTGCCTCATTTCAGAAAATACTTTCTCTTTTACTTTCTCTTTTTCTTTTTTTTGTTTTTTCTTTGAAACTAATTGTTCATTTAAATTTTTAATGTTATAAATTTTATGCCCCATATTATTACCAGACCATGGCTTATTCATCAGTAAAACACATCCCATCCGATGAATTTATAACTAAATCCATTTCAGTTATATACACTCATTGTTAATATTATGTATGTTTTATCAAAACAAAAAAGACATTATCTTCTATAAAGAAGATAATGTCTTTTTCTGTATATTAAACAATACCAGCTCGTACTTGTTGTACTTGCAACACTTTTAGTGTAAGATCTAACACAATTTTTTCACGTAAAGCATCAAATGTTGCTTCTAACGCTGTAGGACATGGAGAAAAATCTAATTCATAAAAATTAGCACTGATTATTTCAACAGTAGGTTGCTCGTTATAAACTACATGATTTTCGAAGAAGTATTTATCCAAACGAGGTAAATCGCCATCCTTTGGATTAATAAAATGAGAGGCTGTATCTGAAGAAGCTGCAATTAAAGGTAAAGTGAAAAAATCACCTTCTGTTAAATCTGCAAATCCAGAAAAAGGAACATTAGCAATACGATCATATAAAGCTGCATTACATTCACCAGATGCATATTCAATATTTTTACGAATATAACCTGATACAAATAATTTTGCTCTTGTAACACGACGATAAGGCGTACCTTCTACTGGAGTAAATGCTACAGGAACTAATTTACCTTGTGTTAAAAATACATTTTTTAGAACACGTTTAATTTCAGAGGCCGGTGGATCTAATGGAACATCTGCTTCTACAACAATTTGAAGTGTTCTCTCCGCTAAAACAACTGGAACTTTAATTATAGGATTTACCGTAACAATAGGTTCTGCTGGTGCATTAGATAAAGGTGTTTGTGTTTGACTGACAACTGGACACGGAGCAATAATTGGACACGGTTCATTTGACATTGGATAATTTTCCCCCTTAAAATAAATCTGAATTTTATACGTTCGCAATTATATTATGTTTTTTTTCTAGTAATGAGTGGGTTTTTATGGTAGTCTTTTTTATCATTCTGTTTCTTGAATATGGATTCAAATGGTAACATGTATGTTTTCTCCTATTAATATGATGTATAAAATGAAGCCTCATGAAACGAAAGAGTATTTTTAGAATAAAAAAACATAGAAAAATAATAATACTTCATTTCTTTATACATACCAAATACAAAGAAAAGAAACTGGAAGAGTTAGCGGGAAAGTATGATATGTTTGTGAAGGGAAATATATATAGAAGAAATATAAAAAATGTGCTAACAAGTTTGCAAACGAACTGGTTAACACACATACGAAATAGATATAAAATATCGCTTGAAAAAACAGAATTAATCAAATAGAAAAGACACGTAAATTATTAAAGGCTTAATGGATAGTGGAACCATGCAGAGTAGATTGGGGGCATACTAGCTATTCAAGTTTCTCCTATTCAATAATGAGATAATAAAATTTCACGTACCTTATGTGAAAATAAAGAACAAATTTAAGCAATAGGGGATTTTAATAAAGAATGACCTTTGAATTATTTAATGTTAATACATAAAAATTATATTGATATAAATATATTTACTAGTTAAAAATGTAGATTAAATTTGATGTGGTTAAAGGTGAAAATTTCGATTTTACTTTATTTGAAACAAAATTGCTGAAAACTTTTAAAGAAGTGGATAATGTAGCAATAGTCGAAAAGGTCGAAGATAAACTATTTGAAAGAGATGATGTGCGAACCCATTTAGCGGAGATTACTATCAATGTTACAGGAAAGAATATTGGATATAAATCAGTTTCAGCTAGTATATTTTTTGTTCTAGACAGTCTATCAATAAAGCTATTCAATATTAATATTAGTGTACATTAAGTATCCAAAATGGATGTTTTTAATTTGTTAAAAGTTAAAAAGAAGTTCCGCATTGAACCAGTGAACATTCTAATTAGACAAGCATATGATGAATTCATGGGACGAATTATCATATGAGATGAAACTTTGGAGCACCATATTAATTTGTTGAAGGGTACCTTTTTTGGGAAAATGAATATTTATATTAAATGATTATATAAATAGATAAAATATAGTTATTTGATTCAGATTTAAACCAAGGGGTACAAATTCGCTGTGTCGTGAAAAGGATTTGTTTAAACAATGGAAGGCAGATTTACAAGCTGTTGTAGAAGAGAAGAGGGTGAAGAAAAAAGCTAAGAAAAAGAATATGAAGTATAGCATTCCTGGTAATACAGCTGACTTCATGAATGGAAAAGATACTTTTCGTAAAGAGAATGGGTATTGAAGCAAAGTAATTAATAATTTGAGGATAAATGATTTTGATTAAGTGTATAGGAACTATAGTAGGCGCTGTCGTGATTTGGGCTGTGTCTTATTTTTTATTAAGAAAATATGACAAAATAAATAAACACAATGAACGAAAAAATACCTGAGACTATTGCCACAGGTAGACTTGTATATTTAATAAAAGCAATTATATTAATGTACTATTTTTGATGTCCACTAATACTTACCATCAGATTTGGTTCGGTTGCCACACAGACCTCATAAGCAAGAAATTGTACACAATATAAAATAGTAAAATAAATATCTAATCCCTTAACGTACATGGAATCGGATATTTTGTTTCTAAATTGTGTCCAAACGTACAAGTTTCCTTTTTGATATGGTGATCCTATGCACATCAAGCTAAGGTTTTTAATTACCCCCAAAGGAAAGATTTATCTCTCTACAGTCATTTATGAAAAATTAATCGAATTTCTTTTTTTAACAGATGATTAATTTTTAAAAAATATACTCAAAGGTTAGGATTTTATAATAACTTTTATGTACTGTTAATATTTCATAAAAGTTATTGTGAATTTTGTGAATGAATGTTTTTGGCTTTCTACTTTAATAAATCCATGATGAGCTTCGATAATTGATTTTGATAGCGCTAAGCCAATTCCAATGGACCCTTCTTTATTAGAATTTTTTGTTTTGTAAAATCTATCAAATATATATGGCAAATCTTCTGATGCAATACCTTCACCAAAATCTTGAATTATAATTTCAGTATGAATAGGGGAGTTTGTGACTTCAATATAAATGGAACTATTATCATTTGAATGTTCAATGGAATTCTTTAAAATATTTAATAAAGCTTCTTGCATCCAAATACTGTCATGGAAAAATAATATTTTTTCATTGGCTTTTAAATGTATGTTCATACTTTTTTTATTTAATTTACTTTTCAAACTAGCAATGACCTCATAAATTGTATCAATAATATCAGAGTTTTCTTTTTCAAATAGTATTGCCCTAGCATCTATTTTTGAAACTTTTAATAAATTATGTATTAAAAAGCTGATTCTTGAAATTTGAACATCATTATTGTGTAAAAAATGATATTGCTGTTCATTTAATTTACCTTGTAATAAGATATCATTGTTCACTGTTAGTGTTGAGAGTGGTGTTTTTAGTTGATGAGAAATATCTTGTAAAGTTTGAATTAAAAATTGTTTCTCTTCCATTAAATTATGCATACTTTTTCTAATAACATTTTTCAGTTTATGAAAAGAATTAGCAAGTTTAGCTAGATCTCCTTCTCTATTTTCCTTGATATCAATGGTGTAATCACCTTCAATAATTTTATTCGCTGCAGCTGTTACATTTCTAATTTTTAAGAAAAAAGATTTATATTGTAAGTAATTTAGAAAAATTAGGATTAAGCTGAACCCTATTGCTCCAAGGAACATGTATATATTGTTTTGGGATATATGTTTATTTAAATAAGGAAAAAGTCTTGAGTCCAATTCAGCAGATAGACCATATTGATTTAATAGCATTTCTCCATCACTGGAATACTCTTTTTTATTCGCTGTATCATTTGTAAGTGCTTGTATTATTTCATATTCATTTTCTGGGTTCTGTGCAATTAGTTTCCCGGTAATTTCACTCCAAATAGTAATATAATCATTCTTTAAATGGTCATATAGAATATGAACTGTGATACCTTGATATATAATAAATAAAAAAGCGATTAATGCTAATGTAAGTATATTAATTTTTATTTCTCTATTTATCATTAAATTACTCCTTACTGACGTCTTTATTCCAAAAATATCCAACACCTCTTTGTGTGATTATATAGTTAGGATTTTGGGGAATATCCTCAATTTTACTTCTTAATCTTTTTACATAAACGGAAAGAGTATTTTCATCGAAAAACACTTCACTTTCATCTACTATTTTTTTCAATATCTCATTTCTTTGTAACACTTTATGAGGATTTAGCATTAACGTTAATAAGAGTTTGTATTCTAAATGTGTTAAATTTATACTTTTCTCATGCTTAAAAGCTCTAGCCGCTTCAACTTCAAGGTGTATATTTTCAGACCTCAATATAGTATTAGAAGCTGTTTTAATTTTTTTTCTTAATTGTACTTTTACTCTAGATAATAGCTCTTTTACCCTGAAGGGTTTTGTTATATAATCATCTCCACCAATATCAAGGCCCATTACTACATTTGCCTCCTCATCCAGTGCTGTGAGAAAAATAATAGGTATATCACCTTTTCTTTTAAGGTAGGTACATAAATCATATCCATTTCCATCTGGTAGTCCAACATCCAATATAGCTAAGTCAAATTTATTATTTTCGTATTGGTCTTTTGCATCTTGTACAGTAGAAACTCTTATAACCTCAAGTCCTTCTCCTTTTAGAGTAAACTCAATAGCCATTCCTAGATCGTTATCGTCTTCAACGAATAATACTTTATCCATAGTATCTCTCCTCATTTGTCTTTGATTATGGCAGTATTTTAGATTATGACAGTTATTTTACACGTTGATTGGCTAATTTAAAATAGTTTAGTATGGAAATGGACTTTTAGAGGCTTTTCTGAGTATAAGCATAATACCCAAATCGGCTTAAAGCTTTTCAGTACATAATGAGATACAACAATTACTTAAAGCAGAATATTCACGTAATTCATACATGTGCTTGCTTATATTTTGAAAAACCTTGTAATATTGTTGAATTTGTACGTTTTTATACAATCAGTAATGTTTTGTTTAAGTTATCTTATACAAAAATGTTAAATGAAATTTGAATTCGCATTAATTATGTAAATGAATTTTAAAAAACAAATCATGGAGAATAAGAGCCGAATGGGAGCTGATTTTTGAGAATTTGAAAAGTATGTGTGTACTTAAATAAGTGTATAAAAACTATTTAATTTTAAAGTATATCTTGATCAGAGTTACGAGTATATAAAAAGTTAGATTTAGTAATCTTACTAAACTGTAAGATTAAAGTATACATAGTAAGACAAGAGTTATTCAATTAACAATTAAAGACGTCTATACTGAGGGTAATCATTCTTTATTAAGACTTGTAGCATTTTAGCCACTGTTGATATAAAGAAAAAACTTACTGTTCGAATCCCAGATTAAACATAGTATATGAGGAGGAAGAAAATGAAAAAGATAATAGGATTTCTAGTAGTAACAGCAATTTTTATAGGTATAGGGTTTGCTGTAAATCGCTATATAAATGGTCCCTCACAACCAGTAAACGGTATCATGGTATCTGGAACGAAAGAAAATATATCAGCTGTCAAAAATCTGTATAAAGATCAAAACGTAAGAACAGCAGATTATAGTTATAAATTGGTTACAGAAATAATAAAACAAGAATTCACTACCGAACAGAAAGAAGAAATTAAGAAAGAATGGAAAGAAAAAGGAGGAAATATGACTGAAGAAGAGATAGACAAGGAACTTAATAAACCATCTGTTACAAAGAAACAATATGCGGTTATTACAAAATCTACAGCTGAAAAATTCTTAAAAAAAGGAATTATAAGAACACCCTTATCTAAAGAAGATAGTTCAATGACTTCAGCCTCGGTAAAAGAAATAAAAGAATTAGCAAGCGAAAAAAACATATTTTATAGAAAAAATGCGGAAGCTGAGGAAGTTAAGGATGGAAATTTAAATTTAAATGGACAAATGATACCTGTTCAACATATTGAACAAAATAATTGGATTGGCTATTTTTCATCACCGATAGTAATTGTTAATGAGGAAGCATATAAACAATTAAAAGAAAAAGAAGTAAGCCTTTCGTTAATTCAGTTTGCAAAAGAAAATTTTGATTATAAAAATAAAAACAAGGTAAAAAAGGTGGTCGAATACGTTTCAAAAGTGTATGCAGTGAAAGACGAGAATGGTGAACACGATAAGGATAAAATCTATTTTGTAGAGATTCAAAATTAATCTGTGAAAAGGATGAGTTGTATGGAGGTTGTTAGATTAGAAAATGTAGTAAAAACATATGGAGAGGGAGAAACGCAAGTACAGGCGTTAAAAGGAATTAATCTTTCCATTCATAGAGGAGAATTCGTAACCATAGTTGGAGCATCAGGTTCTGGTAAAAGTACCTTATTGCATATTTTAGGAGGTCTGGATCGTCCGAGTTCGGGAAATGTGTTTATAGGTGATGAAAATATCTACAATTATAAAGATAATGAACTGTCTATTTTTCGCCGAAGAAAAGTTGGATTTATATTTCAGTTTTTCAATTTAATTCCTGTCTTGAATGTACAAGAAAATATTACTTTGCCAGCTCTATTGGACGAAGAACAGGTAGATGATCATTACCTGAATGAAATTATAAGAACTCTAGGGTTAAATGAAAGACGAGATCATTTGCCTTCTGAATTATCGGGTGGTCAACAACAAAGGGTATCTATTGGTAGATCTCTTATAAATAAACCCGATATTATCTTAGCGGATGAACCAACCGGAAATCTAGATACAAAAAATACAAAAGAAGTTCTAAATTTATTAAAAGTAACGGCTAAAAAATATAATCAGACGGTGATTTTAATTACCCATGACCCTGCTATCGCATCAAATTCTGATCGAATTATAACCATTACAGATGGCATGATTATTTCAGATAAACAATTAGTGCAAAATCAAGAGAAATGTGGAGGGGAGGAGTATTGATTCATAGTTACAAACAGTTAAGTCAAAAATATCTCAGAAGTAATATAAAACGTACTCTGCTAACATTAACAGGTATTATTCTAGCATTTTCGCTAATAACAACGATTGGACTTTTTTTTAATAGTGGATACACTTCGGGAATTGAAAATGCTAAAAAAGGTTCTATGGGTTCTGCAAATATTTCAGTTGAAAATTATAATCAAAAGCTTTTCAATATAATAAAAAGTAATCCAAATATATCTTCTTATGGCATCATAACTCCAGGAGAGGTGCTCCATATTGATGAGATTGCGGTCTCTTATATGTATGCAGATCATCAAGCATTGAAGCTGTTAAAGTCTAGTATTCCTTTAGAAGGTAAACTACCTTCAAATGAAAACGAGGCTGTTTTGGAAAAATGGATGCTGCCTTACTTCGGGCCCAATCTTAAATTAGACGGTATGTTTACTATTCATGAAAAAAAATATAAACTTGTTGGTTTGCTAAATAAGTCTAGTAGTACTCAGGAAAATAAAACCGGTCAATTATTAACATATAAAAATAAGTTTAAAGTTGGAGAAGGTAGCGTATTGATTGAATTGCATAAATACGCAAACTTCGATGAAGTTGAAAATCAATTTAAATTATTGACGAATAAAAAAAATATGAGAGTGAATGATGAATTAAAGAGAGTCTTAAAGCCTAGTGTGGAGATAATGGTAGCAGCCGCTATTAGTATTGGGATTGTTGTGATTTCTACAATTGTTATTATTTATAATGCATTTCAAATTAGTATAGTAGAGCGAATGAAACAGTTTGGGCTATTGAGGAGTATAGGAGCTACAAAAAAACAAATCAGAAAAATTGTGATAAGAGAAGCAACATTTCTTTCTATTATTGCTATCTTTTTTGGGATTTTGTGCAGTATATTAGTAGTCTTTTTACTTAATCAAGTACTTATAAACGTACTTCAAAACTCTATGGGATATACAATTAAATTAGATTGGTTAATTATATGTGTAAGTTCTTTAATTACATTGATAACAGTTTATATTTCAAGCTATTTTCCTGCTTTTTTTGCAGGTAGAATTTCACCGTTATTGGCCGTAAGTAGCCGATTAGCTATAAAAAAAGAAAAAATAAAGAAAAAAAAGAGAACAAAACTAAAGAAACCACTATCTTTTCCGCTAAGTATGGCATTAAAAAATATCCAAAGGAATCCCAATAGATATACAGTTACAATCTTATCTATCATCATAAGTAGTGTACTGTATATCACGTTTACGTTTCTTATAGATACTGTCATTCAGCGTAAACAACCGGAAATTCAAGCTCTAAAATCGGACATATCAGTTACGGTTAATTCAAATTTAGACAAGCCTAGCATAGAACGTTTGAGTCAAAATATTTATAAAGTTAATAACGTAGAGAATCTGTACAAGCAATATCAGGCAAATGATTTTTACACAAAAGTACCAAAAAATAAACAAATTAAAGAATTACAAGGAAATGAATCGCTGTATCATAAAGTAAAATACAATAATCAAACTGTAGAAATTATGGAAACACAAATAAAAGCATACGATGAGAATAGTTTAAAGAAACTAGCTGAAAATGTAACTAGTGGAAGAATTGATATTTCAAAATTAAATCGTGAAAAAGAGGTTATTTTAGTAAAACAAGCTGCATCAAATGATATGAATACAAGTAAAAAATATATAGGTTCTCTAAGTACTTTTCAGGTAGGGGATGAAATCCAAATAACAAGTCGGCAGGAAAGAAAGCCTATAGAGGAAATCTCTTACAATGAAGATAATCTAGAAACTTTAAAAATAGCTGCAATTGTAGAATTGGATATTTTTAATATGAGTAGAGTGATGGATACCATAACTTTTATTACTAGTGAACAAATAGCCGAATATATTACACCATCTCCACAAAAATTAACAGGTTTTGAAATTGATTTAGAGAATCAATCTCAGGCTGATGCTACAATTTTAGATATACAAAAGAAACTGGGTGGAGATGCATCTATAGATGTAAAAAATAATATTGTTCAAAGTAATTTCCATACAGACAATATACTTTATATAAAAATATTAGGGTACGGATTTATAGCTGTTATTACACTAATTGGTTGTGTAAATATTTTAAATACCATTACAGTCAGCGTCATTATGAGAAGAAAAGAATTAGCTGCTTTAAAATCGATTGGTATGTCGCAAAAGGATTTAAAAAAGATGGTTATATATGAAGGACTCCTGTACGGTTTCTTTGGAAGCATACAAGGAATCTTTTTCGGCTGTATGCTGTCGTATATTCTTTATGTAGCACTGTCAAATACGGTATCGTTTGAATGGATTATTCCTTATCAATCTAGTTTTATCACATTTATAACTGCACTGTTGATTAGTTATCTATCGGTACTAATTCCGCTTCGGAAAATTAAAAAGGATAACGTTATAGATGTAATTAGAGAAGAATAGTAGTAGTTAAAACAAGATGTGCTTCTGAGGTTCAACTGAGATATGTATAAAACGGTTTGTAATCTGTATTATATTTCAATTTTACAGTTCAAATCGAGGAATTCTAAAACATAAAATACAAAAGTACCATATATTATATAAGGTATTTTTGTCAGAGTGTTGGGAACCCTAAAGGGTTTCCAAACACTCTGTAAAAATACACCTAGTTAATAGGTGTATTTTTTAGACTTGAAAACCACTTATGTAGTAGAGATTTCTCTCGAGTACAGTGTATCACATTAGAAAACATGCGTATACATCATATTTGTTACGTAAAATAGATTTCTTTTGGTATACGATTCATTTAAAATTTAATTTGATCCCCTTTTGGGAACTTAGATACCTTCGCCAGGTTCTGTATTAGAAGGAGCCCCGCCATGGTCCCCATCTGCTTCTAGTTTTGGAGCTGGATAATGTCCATGCGTATCTTGTATCGGAACAGGTGTTTCTCCACAGTTTAAAGCAGGAGCACCACCAGTATGACCATGAGATTCTAGCGAAGGAGCGATTAAATCTGCATGAGTCTCTTTTTTAGGAGCCATTCCTTCCCCATGTGTATTTGTAAAGGAAGGAGCCCAAGTATCTCCTTTGTTGTATGATGAAATAGGAGGTCTTCCGTGATCATAAGCAGGAGCCCATGAATCCCCATGCGACTCTAATTTCGGAGCAAAAGTTTCTCCATGTGCAGCTTTTACAACTCCGCCATCTCCAATGTTTACACCAAAAAGACCAAAAATAAAGACAGATAATCCTACAATCGTTAATCCAAGTTTTCCTTTCAAACTATACCTCTCCTTTTTGCTTTGTTTTTTCTATTTTGTCTAAACGTGGTAGATAAAATGAAACGAATCGTAAAAAATTACCAATTTTATACGGTGTATGACTAATTCTGTGTAAGATTTTGTAAAACCTTCTTAAAACTAGAGTTTTCTAAAAAATATTTTCGACAAAAATCAACGTTCGTAGGAAGTTGTTTTTTAGAAGTGCCGATTTATTTGAAAAAGGGAGAGTGATCCACTGAAGAATCCAAGTAATTACTTAATTGAACAAAAGTGTTAAGCAAAAAAGAGCATCTAACATAAGTTAAATACTCCTTGTTTTAAGACTATTTTCAGTTATATCTCTAATGGAATAGTTATCACTAAAATTAACAATAACAGAAAATTTTTGATGTTTATTGTTTATGACATGTCCATGCAGATAAATTTCATGTGTTCTATATTCTTCTGATGGTTTAATTGTTTCGATTACAATATCGAGATTTCTTTCTTTTTTGAAGTAACCGATAGTTATTAGTTCAGCAGTCTTTTTTACTTCTGGCCATTCCTCATTGTATTCTTTTGGAATGAAATGAGCTGACGCCAAAAGTATAAATACAATAGGGATGGTAATAAAAGCTATACTTATAATTCCATAGCGTAATAAGTTTCTTCCCATTAAGTGACACCTACCAATGATGTTGTATTAAATATGGTCAATAGTCTGTATAATAAACCAACATTAACCAATTTACTATCAATTAAGGTGACAATAGTATTACAAATTTGTAAGGTTTATCAGGTATAGAAACTAATGAAAAGGATATACAGTCGTTATTTTTCAGCATATCCTCTTCGGAATTTATTAAATACTTAGTTGAATGTCGTTATCTCTATATAGATATTTTATTTGAACAAAAAAATGACCCTTCAATTGAGTAAGAGTCCTAAAAGCAAAGAAAAAGTCCTAGAGGGGACTAGGACTTTTCTACTGAACGATACGATTTATAAAAAGAATATAATTAATATATTATAAGAATGTTTCATAAATGTATCAAAAAAGTGAACATTTTGTTATTCGAATCTAAGTTGAAAACCACATATTTAAGCATGTAGTTTAATAAGAAAAGAGGAACTTAAAATCTGATGAATCTCCACCAATATCGTTTAATTGTCCAATGTAAAGGTGAAAGAATATGAACGAAAAAGCCAATTTAGTAGGAAGTAAATTTAAAAAGTCCTGTATTTTGACAGGACTTTCAAAAAGGGAACAACAGTTAACAACTGAAGATACCTTTATATTACCATTAATGGTAATGTTATTCCATGTATTATGTGTTGAGAAATAATCTCCTATGAGATGAAAAAAGTAACCAATGAAGTTAAGTGAAGAATTGATGTAAAAAGGACATTTGGACCCGTAAGTAATGGATATGAAACATATATTTATAGTCGAGAAAATGAACAGTTCATAAGCTAGAAAGTTTAGCTTGCATATAGCATATGTTGTAAGGACAGGGTGGGGATGAAGTATGGAACGACCGAACTGGGGCATCTAGGGGTTAGTATTCGTGGGCTACGTTTCTTGGCGCGGGAGTGGGATCTATGTTTGGGAGCGCCCAAGCTGGGTGGCTGATAGGGATGGGCGCTGGGTTTCTTGGTATGGCTTTGACGAGATGTATTGGGAAATAATATAACAGGTTCACTTTCTTCAATAAATAAAGCGATAGGCACATAAGAATGTACTTACATAGGATTTCAAAAAGAGACACCAAAGGGCGTCTCTGCATACTTACATTTCCACTTTAATTATTAAAATACCCTTTTAACATACCTTTAGAAAAACGATTTGGATATAAAGCAATAAGCATCCCGTAGGGGCTTCCTTTCCAATAGCGTTGTAAGGGTGTCCGTAATTTTTGTTTTATGAGCCATCGTTGATTAAATACGTTTAATAGCTGTTTTTCATCCAGTTTTTCTTTCTCTTCAATGGTCCATCTTAATGCTTCTAGTGCTTTACATTTGGACCAAAAGCCAACTGGTGTAACTTTAAATTCCCATTCTTTAAAGCGACCTGGATATAAGTCGTTTATCATTTTAAATGGACTATTTCCCCACATTAATTGACATGGAGACGCTAATCTGTGAGTCTTTAGCCATTTTATACTGTATACATCCAGTATTTGTTCGGGCGATAATTTTTCTTTTTCTTCAATAGTCCATTTCAATGCTTCTAATGCTTTTTCTTTTGTCCAGAAGTTATTGGGCGTCATGAGAAATTCCCATTCTTTAAAACGATTAGGGTACAAATCGTTAATCATTGCAAACGGACTACTATTCCAGTACATAGCCAGAGGGGCACTTAATTTGTTTTTCTCCAACCATTTTTTGCCGTATGCGCGTAGGAGCTTTTCGTTCGATAAACCTTTTTTTTCTTCAATCATCCATCTCAAAATCTTTAATGCCTTTTCTTTCGTCCAAAAATTTAAAGGAGTCATACCAAACTCCCATTCTTTAAACTCACTTGGGTATAAATCATTTATTGCTTTAAAAGGGCTATTTTCGTATCTATGTTTAAGTAATCCTCGTAATTTATACTTTACAAGTAATTGAGTGTTCCATTTTTTTCTGATATCTTCCTTATCCCATTTTAAGATATTGTGTAATAAATATGTGATTACTCTGCGGGCGAGCTTATTATCCATATCTTCTTTCCAAGTATTCGGAGGGAATCGTTTCCGTTTTCCATCCAATATTTCTTGATAAATATCTTCTATGGTAATGACTTTCATTGACAATATGTAAATCCTCCTACATTTGTATTTATATTTATACAGTATTAACATTCGAATTATTATATCTATATTATATAATTTAAATGAAATCAACATTAAAAACAATATATAATTTAGTTTTTTCTAAAAAATCTAATCATTTAACGAATTAATATTTGTTTAAATTTTCTATTTTTTGTTATATACTTAATTAGAATCATTATATCTGTATATTAGGAGTGTTTTTTTATGGAGAAGCTTAACAAAAGCGATATTATTCGCAGCGTTCCGCAAAATGGTTTCTTTGGACATCCCAAAGGACTATTTACTTTATTCTTTACAGAATTTTGGGAGCGATTTTCTTACTACGGAATGAGAGCAATATTACTTTACTATATGTACTATTCCATTTCAAAAGGTGGCTTAGGGATGGATCATGCCACAGCTGCATCCATTATGGCTATCTATGGTTCGTTAGTTTACATGTCAGGCATTATTGGTGGGTGGATTGCTGACCGCCTATTAGGTTCAAGTAGAACAATATTTTGGGGTGGCGTTTTAATAATGATCGGTCATCTCATATTAGCTCTACCAGGAACGGTTAGTACACTATTTATCTCAATGGTATTTTTAGTACTTGGAACAGGGTTATTAAAACCGAATGTATCTAGTATTGTTGGTGATTTATATAGTGAAACAGATACTCGTCGTGATTCAGGTTTCAGTATTTTCTATATGGGTATTAATTTAGGAGCACTATTATCTCCGTTTGTGATTGGAACACTTGGTCAAAAGTATAACTTCCACTTAGGTTTTGGTGTGGCAGCAATTGGTATGCTATTTGGATTAATTATGTATGTTCTTACGAAAAAGAAAAATCTAGGATTAGCAGGAACGCAAGTACCAAATCCTTTAACAGACAAGGAAAGAAAAAAGGTCCTTATACAGTTTAGTATTGGTATTATCGCAATTGCACTAGTTTGTGTGTTAACAATTCCAACAGGTATTTTAACGATTGATCGATTTACTTTACTTGTAAGTATCTTAGGTATTCTAATTCCAACAGGCTACTTTGTCTTTATGTATCGTAGTCCAAAGACGACAGAAGTTGAAAAATCTCGCTTAATTGCTTACATACCACTATTTATCGCTGCTACAATGTTCTGGGCGATTCAAGAGCAGGGAGCAATCATTTTAGCTAGTTATGCTGATCAACGTACGCAGTTAAACTTTGCAGGATTGGAGGTTCAATCTTCATGGTTCCAATCATTAAACCCTATTTATATTGTTTTACTAGCACCAGTATTTGCTTGGCTTTGGGTAAAGCTGAATTCACGCCAACCAAGTACAGCAAATAAATTTGCTATCGGTTTATTATTTGCTGGTTTATCATTCTTAGTGATGATTATTCCTGCATATATCCATGGTACCGAATCCCTTGTTAGCCCAATTTGGTTAGTCATTAGTTTCCTTCTAGTCGTAATCGGGGAACTTTGTTTATCACCTGTAGGTTTATCTATTACTACAAAACTAGCTCCAGCAGCGTTCTCTGCTCAAACAATGAGTCTATGGTTTTTAACGAGTGCATCTGCACAAGCTATCAATGCGCAGCTTGTGCGATTATATAATCCTGAAACAGAGATTATTTATTTCGGTGTAATTGGCGGAGTATCCATTGTTTTAAGTGTTATTTTATATTTCATGGCTCCAAAGATTCAGGTACTTATGAAAGGGATTAAATAATAGAACTGTGCCAAAAACTTGTTACCATGCAGGTTTTTGTGCACAGTTTTTTAGTGCTTTATCGTATGTAAAACTAGCCCCTTTTAAACGAAGAACAACAAAGGCAAATTGATCAGAAGTAAGTCATTTATCGAAATGGATGATTAGGAGAAAGCATTTACGGTAACCCCAAGTCGAGAATATTCCGATGCTAATATAGTTTATACATCTAACCCTATTTAATAGGTTAGTTTTGAAAGATGGAACTCCCGCATTCGAAAATGATGTACATAAGTTTTCCGAATGGGCAGCTTATTTTTTGTTTTAGGGTTACTTCAATATCTAAGCTAAATGCCTATGGAGCAAAACTAAAAAAAGACGCCAAATGGCGCCCCCAACTTGGGTTAATGAGGTTTTAGTTTTCCAATCTAAAGAAATATTGTATCAGCTCACAAACAGAGTATATCATAACATCCAAGAGAAATAATATGCATTATTACATATCAAAATAAATTTTGTATTCTTGCACTGACGGACTAGGAATAGCAAGATATGAAGCAAATAAGCGCTGTAAAAATATCAATTCATAGAAGCGATTAATTTCTGATATAACATGTTTTAATATCACAAAAGCCATCACGAAATGATGATTGCATGATGGCTTTTGTTGTTTTCTTATTTCTTTGTCTCATTGACCCATGTAACGATGTCCTGGATGACATACGCAGGAACATTAGAAGGGACTTCGTATTCACTAGGGTGACTGAATTCCCCGTCGCCCTCCGTGAAGATGTGATTCAATTTCGGATATTCTTTGAACTGAACATTACTGCGGCTTGAAAGCCCTTCTTGCCATCTCGTAAAATCGTCTTTTACAGTTACTTGATAATCACGTGCGCCTTGCAGAATCAGTAATGGCTCTTTTCGTGATTTCGTTTCCTCAACTGGACGCCAACGAGTCACATCATACATGAAATGTGGAGAAGGATAATTATAACCAGCTGGTGGGTGATCTGGATCAAAAGTAGGATCCTTAATATAAGCGAATTGTTTTTTTAGTTCATCAATAAAATCCTTAGGTGCCCCGAGGTACTGATACTGATCAAGGAGCATGTCAGTAAAAGGACGTGCAGGAGGTGCCATTAAAATACTTCCTCTTACAAGTGATGAAGATGCTTTGCTTAGTATACGCGGCATGGTGCCAGCTCCTTGGCTATGTCCGAGAATGAAAATGTTACCTGGGTCAATACCTTCCTGCTGCGCTGCTGATTTCGCTGCATATATGGCATCATCTGTAGTATCTTGGTCTAATGTAGCAGGTTCTGCACTCATTTTAAAACCGTGTTCTAAGGAACGTTTCTCGTAACGTAACACTGCGATACCGCTTGATGAAAGACCGGCTGCAAGGTCTCTAAAGATTTTAGCTCCCATAATTGTACTGTCACGATCTTGCGGACCCGAACCGTGAACAAGAACAACAACAGGCACTTTTTCGCCAGGTTTATGTTTTGGAACCGTTAATGTGGCTGGTAACGGGTATGTAGTATTTCCAATTACGATTTCACGTTCTTGGTAGGAATCAGGTTGGTCATAACTAGGATGCGGGATGGTATAAGATTTCTGTTGCATCGTCCTTACGCCAACTTCATCAACTTTGCCGCCAGGCGTGAATTTAAGGAGTAGTGGAATAGTAGTTCCTTCGATAGCTCCTGGAATTTCAACCGTTTGATGGACTAAGTTTCGTTCTTTAATAACAGGTGTTCCCATGTTTGTAATCCTGCTCCCGCCACTTTGTGTCCACCAGTTTTGTAATATGTTTGCCGTAAACTTGGATTGAAAAGCAGCAGACGTCAACTGAAGTGCTTCTACATATTTACCTTGCTGGAGATAGTCAAAAAATAATGACGTACGCTCCGTTAAAGAGACTTGTTTCTTTTCTGCAGTTTGTGCCCCTTGTGTATCCGCATGAATGGTTGTTGTAAGCGGAAAAGAAGAAATACCTAAAGAAAAGAGTAGGGTAAAAGAAAGTGCTGATTTTTGTAACTTCTTTTTTTTCATCCTGTTTAACCTCCAAAATGTAATGGTATGAAATGGGGATGGTAATTAGTGGAATGATTCCCTATTGGGGTTTCGGTATATGTATGGGTGAATCCTGCATACATATCATAAAAAGTCCGTATGAAAGAGTAGAAGAGTCCAGCAATGGATGTATACAAAAACCTTTGCTACATCATAGAAATCCATCGTTTTTCCAACAATGATTCCAATCTCGTTATGATGTCAGGGAAGAAAACAAGAAGAGAAGGAGGCATACGATGAAGAGATTTTTATGGTTCATTTCTACATTGTGCATGATTTTAGGATTGGTAACAGGGTGTAGTAGCAAAGATGACACTGAAATTCCCGTTACAAGAAATGTAGCGGAGAAAGACCAGCAGAAAGGAAGCGAAACAAAGAGAAACAAAGCAAAATTAGAAAGAAGAGAATAGTTATGAGGCAGCAGTGTCCGTACCTGTAAAAAAAGAAGAGTTTACGGGTAAACTGCAGTATCCAGAATTGGTCGAGCAAGCAATAAACCCAGTACCTGGGGAGAGTAAGAAACAAAATGCTAATAGAATCATCAAAGCTACGATACTGGATCATATCGATGGTGATACGTTTCGAGTGAAGTTAGCAAACGGTAAGGTAGAGGATGTGAGATTTCTATGTATTAAGATACGACTGAAGTACATCATCCAAGACTAGGGCTCCAATAGGTTATTTAACAGAAGTGTAAGAACAGGCGCAACCCATATGCGTTTTGTGACGTATGAAACATAAACGCCGAGTCCGATAACGAAAACTGGCACAAGAAAAAGTTGACGTACGAAAGAATCTATCTTGTTCAAAAAATCCATTTGACATCCTCCTTTTTACTTCATTTTACATATTTTATACGATAGGGCTTGGCAGGTCCCTTTTGGAATCGTTTCTATATGATAGTGGGTATTGTATAAAAGTACTTAAAAATAAAAAAGAACCCTCATCAGGTTCTCTTTTTAATCGTGCTAGGATAACTAGAGTTGGAATAATTACTAATTAAAGTAATGGTAAAGAGGCAGGAGCCAATAAGTAATGCATTTAGAAATGGTTATTCTCCAGCGTATATCTTTTTATATTGAATGCTTGGCTTACCTTTGTATTCGATTAGCCCTACATAGTGAATATAGTCGCCTGTCAAACTGAAGTGGTATAAATGCTTTTCAGAACCACCTAATAGTCCCCCTACACCTGCGCGTGTAATTGCTTCTGATTCAATACTTCTCATTGCTTTACCGCCAGTAGTAGTATTATACACGTCAAACTTTAATTTTGAACCATTGTTTGTGTTAGCAATGACGTATTTTGCATTTGCAGCGATAAGGGTTTGACCGTAGTTTATCCCATACTTTAATTTTTGACCTTGTTTATCATACACATAATCGCCCTTGTTTATATCAAATACTGTTTTTCCAGAGCCATCATATAGTAAGTTTTGTTTTAAATCAATATAGATATTGTTAGTGCCATAATCCTTTAATTTCAGATTTTGTATCTCCTTTTTCGAACTGTCATCTAAATGCAGGAAGACCTTTTCTCCCTCTTGTACTAAAAGAGCGCTACCGTTCGAGGTTTGTACATAATGATATGTATTGGCTGTATTTTGGCTATTACTGATATTATTAAAAGAGGAACTCTCTAGGTTGGTATCAATCTCTACCATTTTAGCTTGTTCATCCATAAGAGAGGTTCTTGCTACTAAACCATTTGAAATGATGTGTGCATCTCCAAAGAGTGTAGAAGATACGCCGTCTTCTCCATTATAAAAATGTTGATCTTTTATAATCCATTTTCCTTCTTTATCGTCTATTTTGCCGATTGATACAAAAGTCTTATCTTTTTGCTCTTCTTGGATGTATTTTTGGAACATGACGTAAATGTAATCACCCTTTCGAGCAACACCAAGTTCTTTCACTTTTCTATCGTCTAATAAATTAGAAAAGCTTTCTCCGCCGAATTGATCTATAGTAATTTCTTTATGGTCTTTGGCATTTTCCTTCTTTTTAGACGAATCAGAATTACTAGTATCTCCTATTTTTGACCCGCTGGCCACTTGGTCTTTAGTTGTACTTTCATTCGCAGATGCAGTTGTTTTACTTCCTTCTTTTGGTTCTGAATTGTTGGAAGAGCAACTTACCAATAAGCTAAACGTACAACCTGCTAATAATATGTTCTTACTTGCTTTAAGTATATTTCTTTTCATAATTTCCTCCTACAGATATGTTGATTGATACGATTATACTATATATAATTATATATTAATATACTATTAAATAGATTTTAATAATAGAAACATACTAATAATGAAAGGGTGTTTAAATAGTGAAAAAAGTAGTGTCATATATTGTTAGTTTAGGAATACTGTTAACAGCATGCTCAAACGAAGACAAATTAAAGGGTAGATCAGAGAGTCGTGCAAACACAAATGAAGAATCTGTCGGTCAAGTAGAAAACGATAAAGTAAAGGATAATGATCATGCTTCACCATATAATGAGGAAATGGCAAGAGTAGCCATACAAAAAATGATGAAGAAATATCCAAAAGAAGCTGGGAGTGGAACGGTGGAATGGATTATGTGCGACTGGAATACAGGTCAACCGTTATATCAAAGTGATAAATGGAATGCTTATAGCTAATTACAACTTATAATTATCACATAGGGAATAGATAATAGATAAAAAGAATTAGCACTCAAATGAGTTCAAAGTAGTATATTGATTTTAGGCAGGAAACATTCAATACGTATAACTGGGAGAGTCGACTTATGGACTTAGAATTAAAGGTAAAGAAAGAAGAAAGAAAAAATAAATAAATACATACTAAAAAAGCTACATAATGAAGAAAATCCGAATGCCTGGAAGCTGGATTGTATAGAGAATTGGCATGAGCTTCGTAGTGAAGGTGAAGTGAAAACAGATTCTAGTTTAAAAGAGTAAATGTATGAGTAGGAGTTGCTGGTACATTACACAGGTAGTCTTCATATAGAATTGAATTTTATGTACCTATTACTTTAGGAAAGCATTCTGTATGCAATTCAAACAAATGCAAATCAAATCATGCATTTACAGATACAAAAAAGGAGCTGTTAGTAAAGCTAACTGCTCCAGCTCAAGGAATCTCCAAGGGGAAAGGAGAAAGACTAAGGACTTTAAATGAGTTTTGGCTAATGCCTATCCGTATTATTGAATGAATAATAAGTTTTATTCATTTATAACGAAAGTAATGTGTAAGTATGTTACAAGAATAGTCCAATACCTATCCATGCAACTCCTAATATAGACAATGATTCGATAATAATTAAACGTTTAGCCTCATCTTGTTTTGGCGTAGTTAGCTTCCTAATTAGGGAGAATAGCCCACTTATTCCGAACAAAGTAAGAGCTAATAGTAGCAAAGTGCTTGTCATCCTGTTCACTCCTAGTATATGGATATTATTGTTGTATACCAAGCTAAAGACTCTAAAAATAGTAATGTTATCGTATCTTCTCTATGAAGTATGTAAAGTGTGACGTGAATCTTCAATGGATAGAGGTCGTGTAAGGTAACTTTCAGTATTAGAAGTATGAATATTGCGTGAAAGGAATGCAGACTGTTGAAAATATAAAAAACGTATAGTACAATAAGGGTGTAAGCTAGATTATAACGAACAAGAAGTCGGGTGGTTCTGATTCTCGTTCTATTGATAGGTCGTAAGCTTTTTGAAAAGTCTTGGTTTGGTCACCAAGGCTTTTTTCGTACGCAGACAGGAATAAAAGCACTGTATGTCGCAATACTATATAGAGTAGTAAGCTGGGTTTCAACGTCTTTGCACTTCAAAATGATGCTGCATTGGTCGTGTGCAATGAAAGTATGGTCAGTACTTCACCTTGGAACCCAATCATAACTACAAACTGGTCTTAGTGTCGCTACTTATAGCGGCACTTTTTTATTTAAGAAGATGTCTTACATATTCAGTTATACCCTTACCTATTTCACTTTTGGTGAAAAAGTAATGTATATTTCTAAGGAAACTGAATGCTGTAACGATTGTGCCAAAAGAAAAAAGACACTTACGTTTCTTTTCTCTCTCTGAACGTTTACGGGTGGTTCTAGTATTCTCCACGTTCTATTGTCACCTCCTCTAAAAAGAGAAGGGCAAATACGGCACGTATTCAGTGTACAGTGTTTGACAAATCTCTACAAGAACTTATTTTCTGGTATGGAACATTCGAATATGTGGGATCAATTTCGAGTAAGATGTTTGAAGAAACGTACAAAGGTTATATGTACTGATTCTCTTTTACTAGATAAATAGTATCAGTGGATTTAAGATTTTTTTCATGTTGTAATTAAGATAAGTTAATGGAATACTATGATGAAATTTAGTGTGATAAAGGGCATAAGTGAATGGAGGGAATTGGATGGTTCATAACATAATACATAATAGATTCAAACTACGAGAAATCGAAGAAAATGATTGGAAGGATATATACACATCACAGTCCATTGTGTGCCGATACCAAGCATGGGGCCCTAATTCGGAAACGGAAACAGAAACAAAAGAATTTGTAAACCTAGTTCTTCAAGATGCAAGTAAGGTCCCGAGAAGTCGATTTTCTTTTGCATTGGTTGAATTGGAGTACGAAAGAGTGGTAGGGGCAGGTGCGATTACGATTCGAGATTTTACTAATAGGGAGGGAGAAATAGGGTATAACATAAATCCAGATTATTGGGGAAAGGGACTTGCAACGGGAGTCGCAAAGTTGCTGGTTACATTTAGATTTGAGGAATTAAATCTTCATCGTATTATTATGATGAATACGAATACTGATATAAGGATTTGCACTTACATGAAGCAGAAAGTACACAGAATGTGGCGGGGGGGATGTGACTTGAAAAACGGCTATATAAAGGGATTTACAATAAATTACTTTTAATCAGTTTACATAACATATCTAATAGGGATTTATAAAAAACAAGTGAATAAATCTCAAAACGAAAAGAATACTTATATCATTGAGACGGAAAGAGAAATTTAGTAGTTACATTTTGAAATTTGCATTTAAATAAGATTTAGCAGAATGCTTAGCTAAACCAGCTATAATAAAAAGAATTAAAGGAAATGCTCTATTTCGACATCACAACAATTAAATTTTGTAAAATACACCATCTATTTAGTCTTAAGCAGTTAAAGTAAGCTGTTTCGCATTAAAATGTTGTATATTGGATATGTTCTATAAGCAATCATTTATAATATTAATATGTATAGCTGAACGTACCAGAAACTAAAAGAAATTTATACTGATGAAAGGTAGGGTATATGATGCCTTTATAAAAGCGTAGAAAAATAATCACCAACAACTTCGCACGAAATACCAATTTTACGAACAGTAAGATGTATAAATAAAAATCTATTACAGTATTTAGGGATTTCGAGCTCAATTGCATGGATCTTTGTATATTGGTATGTGTCTATATAATTCATGCTTTATATAGAAATCATTAAATGCTAAGTTAGTCATTAATATTTTTTATAGTAAATTAAATTATAATTTATAAGATTTCTTCTTGAGTTGATTTAATTAACTCCCCATAAACATGATTAAATTAATCAATTTACGCTTGATAAAAATTTTTACGGATTGATTTCTTATATAAATTTATATATCCGGTTTGTTTTATTTCACATACATTTATATTTAGTTTTTGCACAAATTTTTATAGTCTAATACAAATTTATCACTTGGTTAGCTATAATTCCCAATTAATTAACTACACTATACCATTCAGTTTTGAGTATATTTTAGAATCCCATAATTTAATTATGTAAATAAGTTTGTGTAAAAATTGAATTTAATGCGAACTTGTGTTCGTATTGTTTTTCTGTTATAGTATATATGAGGTGATTTTTATGGATTACAGCAAACAACGTCAAAAATCTGTACATCGTAAGAAATTATACGAGAATTTAAATGAAATGCCCTTTTACATAGAAGAATTTGTGGAGTACAAAGAATTGCATGATGCCTCTCCCTCCACCCTACTGAATTATGTATATGATTTTAGAGTCTTCTTTAATTGGCTATTATCTGAACAAATTATTGAATTTAAGCCCATTAAAGACATATCATTTTCTGATTTGGAGAATTTAAAGAAAAAAGATGTTGAGAACTTTATGAGGTTTTTAAAACTACAACAAAACATGCAGAATTCCTCTGTTAACAGAAAGATTTCGGCCTTAAAGTCTTTATTTAAGTACCTCACCTCCCTATCAGAGAATGAAGATGGAGAATGCTATTTTTATAGAAATGTGATGGCTAAAATTGAAATACATAAAGATAAAGAAACATTAAATGCTCGTGCAAAACGTATGAGATCTAAAATATTCCATAATGATGATGATCAAGAATTTCTGAATTATGTTAAGTATGAACATGAAAAATCTTTAACAAAACATCAGTTATTCTATTTCCTAAGAGATAAGGAGCGTGATGTAGCTATCCTCTCCCTCTTTCTTGGTAGCGGTATTCGTGTAAGTGAATTGGCCGATCTCCGCATGGAAGATATAAACTTAAAGGAAAGACTAATTGATGTAATCCGAAAAGGAAACAAAGAAGATTCTGTTTGGATTACCCCAATTGCATTAAATGATCTTGAAAAATATATGGAGATTAGAGATAAAAAATATGCTCCAGGGAAAGAATTGAAAAATGTGTTTTTATCGAAATATAAACATACTGCACAACCTCTTTCAGTTAGAGCTATCCAAGATATAGTAGAAAAATATACTAAGTCCTATGGAAAAAGAATGTCTCCTCATAAATTAAGACATACATTGGCAAATAAATTATATATGGAAGAAAAAGATTCATTACAAGTAATGCAGCAACTTGGGCATACCAGTCAAGATACAGCTTTGTTATACACTCAACTTGGGGAAACAACTATTAAAGATAGTTTAGGCAGAATAGGTAAAGAAAAATAATAAAAGGTTCAGCAATATAGCTGAGCTTTTTATTATTCATTGTTATTTTTAATTTTATTATGTAAAAAATACATAGTTTATCTATCCCTTTGTTTGGGATATGAGTGATGAAAAATATTAATAAAAGATTTGAAAAACTACCTTTAGTTTGAATGTCCGTATATAAATCCATAAATTTCAATTAGATAACCAACATTATCTGTATACCATGACTTATTCCCTTCTCACTTGAGAAATATTATGGTTTATCTTCATTACCTTGCTTCATATAAAATATTTCTAAATTAAACTTTAATTCGAAAGTGCATGCTTGTTCATTTCAAAAATTGCAAAGCAAAAAGGCACCTAAATTGAAGTGCACCCCAATTGTTAGACACATAATTAACAATTGGAGGTGCATTTTTTATGGCTAAATTTTCTTCAAAAGA
>NZ_SEIY01000028.1:0-48563 GCF_004634455.1 Bacillus sp. 007/AIA-02/001 | reverse complement strand
TCGAGGTGGAAGCATGGTGACATGTGGAGCTGACGAATACTAATAGATCGAGGACTTAACCATATAATATGTAGCAATGTTATCTAGTTTTGAAGGAATATGCCTTCATAGTTTGGTGATGATGGCAGAGAGGTCACACCCGTTCCCATACCGAACACGGAAGTTAAGCTCTCTAGCGCCGATGGTAGTTGGGACCTTGTCCCTGTGAGAGTAGGACGTCGCCAAGCAACTAAAAACACAAGTCATTTGACTTGTGTTTTTTTGTATTGTTAAAAAGAACGGGAAAGAAGTAAGGGTGATACAAACACGTTGCCCAAGAGTTAATCATATTATATAAGAGATGGGTGTATATTTTTCTGTAAATTGTTAAGGATTAGAAGTATAAAATAGGTTCACTAAAATAGGGAGGGAAGGCTATGAAATTACAAAGTGAAGTTTGTATTGTTTGTGAGACAAAAAGAAAAGAAGGTATATATGTTTATAATAATTTAATATGCTATGAATGTGAAAAGGATATGGTGAATACAGAGACAGATGATCCGAAATATATACATTATTTAAAGCAGCTTCGAAAATTAGAAGTATCATATTTTTAAATAGGCATATGCCTATTATTTTTTTTGTTCTGTATAATAGATAGAGAATGAATAATAAGGAAGAGATGTAGATGAATCAAAATCGTATGCCTTTATATGAGGCGTTAATAGAGTTTAAAGAAAGAGGGCCGTTATCCTTTCATGTTCCAGGTCATAAGAATGGTTTAAACTTCCCTCAGGAGGCAATAAGAGAGTTTAAAGATATTCTATCTATTGATGTAACTGAGTTAGCAGGACTAGATGATTTGCATAGTCCGTTTGAATGTATAGATGAGGCACAACAATTATTGGCTGAAGTTTATAATACAAAGAGGAGCTATTTTTTAATTAATGGTTCAACAGTCGGGAACTTAGCAATGATTTTGTCTTGTTGTGGGGAACATGATATTGTTCTTGTACAAAGAAATTGCCATAAATCAATTATTAATGCTTTAAAACTTGCGGGAGCAAATCCCATTTTTTTAGATCCATGGATTGATGAAGCTTATAACGTACCGGTGGGAGTTCGTAACGAAATTATTAAGAAAGCAATTGAAAAGTATCCAAATGCGAAAGCACTCATTTTAACGCATCCTAATTATTATGGTATGGGTATGGATCTAGAGGCAAGCATCGCTTTTGCACATGCACATAAAATCCCTGTTTTGGTAGATGAGGCACATGGGGCACATCTGTGCTTGGGAGAACCATTCCCAAAGTCAGCATTAACATATGGTGCAGATATTGTAGTTCATTCTGCACATAAAACATTACCCGCAATGACAATGGGTTCCTATTTACATATAAATAGTCACTTAGTAGACGAAGAGAAGGTTACTACTTATTTAAGTATGCTACAATCTAGTAGTCCATCGTATCCAATTATGGCTTCCTTGGATATAGCACGCTTTACAATGGCGCGTATAAAAGAAGAAGGTCACAGTGAAATTGTTGAGTTTTTACGAAGATTTAAGGAACAATTACGTTCTATTCCCCAAATCGCCATTTTAGAATATCCGTTGCAAGATGAGTTAAAGGTCACCGTACAAACTCGTTGTCAGTTATCAGGGTACGAATTACAGTCTGTATTTGAAAAGGTCGGTATATATACAGAGATGGCTGATCCGTACAATGTCCTATTTATTTTACCCTTACAAGTAAATGAGGGATATATGAAGGTTATAGAGATGATCCGAGTAGCATTGCAACATTATGAGGTGAAAGACAAGAGGGAATCTATTCGTTATACTTATAAAGGTGAATTCTCTCTTTTACCGTATACGTATAAACAACTAGACGGATATGAAACAAAGATAGTATCTATAGAAGAGGCTGTTGGAATGATAGCGGCGGAAATGGTGATTCCGTATCCACCTGGAATTCCATTGATTATGTATGGAGAGAGAATTACTTCAGAGCATAAAGAGCAAATTATGTATTTAGAGAGAGCAGGAGCTCGTTTTCAAGGTAATACGAAATATATGAAAGTGTATGATATAGAAAGTAGGTTTTAGGATGAAGGGATTATTTGTAACAATTGAGGGCCCAGAAGGTTCAGGTAAAACAACGTTAATTAAAAGCTTATTGCCATATTTTGAAAAAAAAGCACAAAAGGTAATGGCGACAAGGGAACCAGGCGGTATTGCAATTTCTGAGGACATTAGGACGATTTTACATAAACAAGAATATACGATGATGGAAGCACGTACAGAAGCGCTTCTTTATGCTGCTGCGCGCAGACAACATTTAGTAGAAAAAGTTATGCCAGCACTTAATGAGAACTACCTCGTGTTATGTGATCGTTTTATAGATAGCTCTTTAGCATACCAAGGCTATGCAAGAGGATTGGGTATGGATAAGGTATTTGAAATAAATCGTTTCGCAACAGAGGACTGTATGCCTAGTTTAACAATTTATCTAGACATTGAGCCTGAGGTTGGTTTGGCTCGGATTGAAAAAGATGCAGGACGTGAAGTAAATCGACTAGATATGGAAGATATCTCTTTCCATAAACGTGTGCGCGAAGGGTATTTACAAGTTGTAGAACGTTTCTCGGATCGTATTGTATTGGTAAATGCTGATCAGCCGATGGAAAAACTTATAGAAGAAGTTGTTCAGATTATAGAAGATAAATTGTTATAATAGAAGGAAAGAATGAAATAAGTGAGGTATGCATTATGACGAAGACGTGGGAGCAGCTTTCTGCTATACAACCCATCGGTGTAAAAATGTTGATGAATAGCATTGCAAAAGAGCGTATATCCCACGCTTACTTGTTAGAGGGAGGGAAAGGGACAGGAAAGTTTGCGACAGCAATTCAAATGGCAAAGAGTTTCCTCTGTTCTGAGCGGAATGGGGTAGAGCCCTGCCATGTATGTACAAACTGTAAGCGAATTGATTCAGGTAACCACCCTAACTTACATATTGTAAAACCAGACGGATTATCTATTAAAAAGCAGCAAATTCATGATTTACAAGAAGAGTTTTCAAAAACAGGATTAGAGGCAAATAAAAAATTATATATTATTGAGCACGCAGATCGTATGACAGCAAATGCGGCAAATACACTTTTGAAATTTTTAGAAGAACCAAGTAGTGATACAACTGCTATTTTACTTACTGAACAAAGTCATCAAATTTTAAATACGATTTTATCTCGTTGTCAAGTCGTTACGTTTAGACCGTTACCTACGGAATCTTTAATTAGAAGATTACAGGATGAAGGGATTACAGCATCTTTATCGACACTTGCTGCTCAACTTACAAATAGTTTTGATGAAGCTTTAGTTTTATGTAGTGATGAATGGTTTGCACAAGCACGAGCTTTAGTGATAAAATTATGTGAAGCGCTCGAAAAAGATAAAACCTCTATTTTTTTTGTACAAGAAAAATGGGGAAAACACTTTGGAGAGAAAGAACAATTACAGCAAGGTTTAGATATGTTACTCCTTATTTATAAGGATTTATTATATGTTCAACTTGGAGAAGAAGATCGTCTTGTTTTTCATGATCAGAAAGAGATGTTTGAATCGTTTTCCTATGCTCAGAAGCGCATTGTATCAGCTCTCTTTAATATATTAGAGGCAAAAAATAGAATCAACGCTAATGTAAATGCGCAGCTTGTGTTCGAACAGTTAGTGTTGCGGTTGCAGGAGGGATGACCGTTTTGTATGATGTAGTAGGTGTTCGCTTTAAGAAGGCCGGAAAGGTATATTACTTTGATCCAAACCAGTTCGATATCTCTGAAAATGAGTTTGTCATTGTAGAAACGGTAAGAGGTATTGAATACGGAAAAGTAGTTATTACCAAAAAACAAGTTGATGAAAACGACGTTGTATTACCGCTAAAAAAGGTTATTCGTATTGCAAATGAAAATGATCGTACCATTGTTGAAGAGAACAAACATGCTGCCAAAGAAGCATATCAAGTCTGTCAACAAAAGGTAGTAGAGCATAATCTTGATATGAAACTTGTAGATGTAGAGTATACATTCGATCGTAATAAGATTATTTTCTATTTTACTGCGGATGGTCGGATCGATTTCCGCGAACTAGTGAAGGACTTAGCCGCAATTTTTAGAACAAGAATTGAACTAAGACAAATTGGTGTTCGTGATGAAGCGAAGATGCTAGGTGGTATTGGTCCATGTGGTCGTATGCTTTGTTGTTCTACTTTTTTAGGGGATTTTGAACCTGTATCCATTAAAATGGCAAAGGATCAAAATTTATCATTAAATCCTGCAAAAATCTCTGGTTTATGTGGTCGCTTAATGTGTTGCTTAAAATATGAGAATGATGAATATGAGGCAGCAAAGGAACAACTTCCTGATTTAGATCAACGTATACAAACCCCGCATGGTACTGGCCGTGTTATCGGATTAAATATTTTAGAAAGATTAATTCAAGTGGAACTAGTAGACAAGGAACGGATAGTAGAATATACGTTAGATGAGTTAGTGAATAAAGGGGTCGTTTCGAGTCAAACCACAGATTAATGAGGTGGGTGCTTGTGGAGAAAAAAGATATTTTTGAATCGGTTTCTAGTATGGAAGAGCAAATTGGACATTTATATAAACAGTTGGGAGAGTTAAAACAGCATCTTGCAGAGTTGTTGGAAGAAAACCAGCATATAAAAATGGAAAATAACAATTTGCGACACCGTTTTGAAGAAGTGCAGAATAAAGAAAAACAAAAAACTCAAAAACGTAAAGAAGTGAAGCCGAAAACAGATATTGGTGAAGGCTATGACAATTTAGCGAGACTGTATCAAGAAGGTTTTCATATTTGCAATCTACATTATGGAAGTGTACGTAAAGAGGGAGATTGTTTATTCTGTCTGTCATTCTTAAATAAAAAGTGAAATTACCTTTCCAATTATAATTGGAAAGGTAATTTTTTATACATGAAATAGGGTAGGTTAAGGGTAAGAAAAGGAGCAGTATATGAATTTATATGAAGATGAACGTTTAGATTACTTATTAGCACAAGACATGAAGATTATACAAAGCCCATCAGTATTTAATTTTTCTTTAGATGCCGTTTTACTTGCAGATTTTGCATGGGTACCAATTCAAAAGGGGAATTTACTTGATTTGTGTACAGGTAACGCGGTTGTTCCCCTTCTATTAAGTACAAGAACAAAAGGAAATATTACTGGGGTGGAAATTCAAGAACGCTTATATGATATGGGAGTAAGAAGCGTTCAATACAATGGGTTGGAGGAAAGAATTCACCTCATACATGGAGATTTGAAAGATATGCCAGAGAAACTTGGGCGTCATCAATATGATGTTGTTACATGTAATCCACCATATTTTCAAACACCTCAAACTTCAGAGAAAAATATGAATGAACATTTAGCGATAGCTCGTCATGAAATTATGTGTACATTAGAAGATGTTGTATCTGTAAGTAGTCAGTTAGTAAAACAAGGTGGGAAAGTAGCGTTTGTACATCGTCCAGGGCGATTACTAGACATTGTCACATTAATGCGTAAATATAAAATTGAACCAAAGCGCGTGCAATTTGTTTATCCTAAGGTTGGAAAAGAAGCAAATACATTGTTAATTGAAGGAATTAAGGATGGAAATGCAGATTTGAAAATTTTACCGCCTCTCGTTGTATATGAGAACAATAACGAATATACAAAGGAGCTACGTTCGATTTTATATGGAGAAGAATAAGCACTTTTTTTATGTGGTAGAGTGCTCTGATGGAAGTTATTATGCTGGATATACAAACCATATAGAAAAGAGAATTCAGACTCATAATAGCGGCAAAGGGGCTAAGTATACACGCGTCAGGCTTCCTGTTGTTTTAAAATATGTAGAGACCCACGATGATAAGCGTACAGCTATGCAAGCGGAGTATTACTTTAAGCAATTAACGAGAAAACAAAAAGAGGCATATATGCAAAAAGGAGAACGCTATGTGGCAACAAAAAAGCTTTCAACAAAATGAAAAGGGAGTTTTATATTTAGTACCAACTCCTATTGGAAACCTAGAAGATATGACATTTCGTGCAATCCGAATTTTAAAAGAAGTTGATTTAATTGCTGCTGAAGATACGAGACAAACGAAAAAACTTTGTAATTATTTTGAAATTGAAACACCTGTTACGAGTTATCATGAGCACAATAAAGAAGTAAGTGGGAAGAAACTATTAGAGAAATTAGAGGATGGAAAGAATGTAGCACTTGTTAGCGACGCTGGTATGCCGTGTATTTCTGATCCAGGTTACGATATTGTCGTTGAGGCAGTAGCTGAGCAATATCATGTAATTCCGCTTCCTGGAGCAAATGCAGCCCTTACAGCATTAATTGCATCCGGTCTTGAAACAAAGCAGTTTTATTTCTATGGTTTCTTGCAGAGAAACAAAAAGGAACGAAAGATGGAGTTAGAAAAGCTTCGTTATGTACAAACTACAATGATGTTTTATGAAGCGCCTCATCGTTTAGACGATACTTTAATTTCGATGCAGGAAGTGTTGGGAAATAGAGAGATTGTATTATGTCGAGAGTTAACTAAAAAATTTGAGGAATTTATTCGAGGGACAATCGAAGAAGCAATTGAGTGGACGAAGCAAAATGAAGTACGTGGTGAGTTTTGTATTTTAGTAGCTGGTTCAACAGAAGAACCTGCTCCAGAAGAACAATGGTGGGAATCTCTTTCGGTATATGATCATATTGAATATTATATAAATGAAAAAAGTATGAATTCAAAAGAAGCGATTAAAACAGTCGCTAAAGATCGAGATTTGTCGAAAAGAGATGTATATCAAATCTATCATGTCGATAAAAAATAAGCTTCTCATAATTGAGAAGCTTATTTTGCTGTTTCGATATAATCTTGAAGTTCGTTTAAGATTTGCTCAGCGCCTTCTTTGCTTAAGATGATTTTACCTTCAGCTAAAGAAAGGTTACCGTCAGATACTTCACCAGTTACTTGGCAAGTCATGTTTGGTTTATATTTCTTTAAGATGATTTTTTCGTCATCAACATAGATTTCAAGAGCGTCCTTTTCTGCAATACCTAAAGTACGGCGTAATTCGATTGGAATTACTACACGACCTAATTCATCAACTTTACGAACAATACCAGTAGATTTCATAATTTTTTTCCTCCTAAATAAATAGTTTATAAGTTTCGAGTCTATTTTTAGATTCGTCATTTTTCGACAAAATACCCTATGGACATATGATACCAATCATTTACATTTCCGTCAATTCTTAAATTCTATATTTTTTAAAAAGATTTATAGATTTCTTATTTCTTATATATAATAGATTGAGAGGAAATTCCACAATTATTTACATTATTTTCTGAAAAAATAATAAATTAAAAGTGGAGATTGTATATTTTTGTGAAATATGAGCAATAGATGATAAAGATATCGAGCATTAAGACCTAAATTTAAAATTAGGTTGGCGTAAAGAAGATAAGTTAGATTTGGGCTGCTCGTAAAAGCCCAATTAATGTGGGCTAATAATTAGTGGGGAGGAACAAAAACCCTACTGATTAAAGTTTCACTTTATATATGAGTTTTTGATATACTGTTTATAAATACATATGAGGTTATTCGGGAGGTCCAAAACAATGACAGAGGAAAATAAGTCCTTTTATATTACTACCCCAATTTATTATCCAAGTGGAAAATTACACATTGGACATGCTTATACGACAGTAGCAGGAGATGCGATGGCACGATATAAGCGTATGCAAGGTTATAATGTGCATTATTTAACAGGAACTGATGAGCATGGACAGAAGATCCAAAAGAAAGCAGAAGAGTTAAATATTACGCCACAGGCATATGTTGATAACATTGTTGCAGGAATTAAAGAGCTTTGGGAGAAGATGGATATTTCTTATGATGATTTTATTCGTACAACTGAAGATCGTCATAAAGATGTTGTCGAAAAAATCTTTAAGCAATTAGTAGATCAAGGTGACATTTATCTTGATGAATATGAAGGTTGGTATTCTGTACAAGATGAGACGTTCTATACAGAGCATCAATTAGTAGATCCAATTATGGAAGGCGACAAAGTAGTTGGAGGAAAAAGCCCAGATAGTGGTCATGATGTAGAACTTGTTCGTGAAGAATCTTATTTCTTTAGAATGGGTAAATATGTCGACAGACTATTAAAGTTCTATGAAGATAATCCACATTTCATTCAGCCGGAGTCTCGTAAAAATGAAATGATTAATAATTTTATTAAACCAGGATTAGAAGATTTAGCGGTTTCTCGTACTTCATTTGACTGGGGAGTTCGTGTTCCTGGTAACCCAAAACATGTTATTTACGTATGGGTTGACGCATTATCTAATTATATTACGGCGTTAGGTTATGGAACAGCAAATGAAGAGAAATATAAAAAATTCTGGCCTGCAGATGTGCATTTAGTTGGGAAAGAAATTGTTCGTTTCCATACAATTTATTGGCCGATAATTTTAATGGCATTAGATTTACCTCTTCCGAAGAAAGTCTTTGCTCATGGCTGGATTTTAATGAAGGATGGAAAGATGAGTAAGTCAAAAGGAAACGTAGTAGATCCAGTTACATTAATCGATCGTTACGGATTAGATGCATTACGTTATTACCTACTTCGTGAAGTTCCATTTGGATCTGATGGTGTATTCACACCAGAAGGATTTGTGGAGCGTATTAATTTCGACTTAGCAAATGACTTAGGTAATTTATTAAATCGTACAGTAGCTATGATTGATAAGTATTTTAACGGAGAAATCCCTGCATTTAAAGAAAATGTGACGGAATTTGATGAAACGTTAGTAGCGTTTGCACAAGATACTTTGAAAAAAGTAGAAGAAGCAATGGAGAATATGGAGTTCTCTGTAGCGTTAGGATCTATTTGGCAACTAGTTAGTCGTACGAATAAATATATTGATGAAACACAACCATGGGTATTAGCAAAAGATGAGAATGATCGTGAAAAGTTAGCTTCTGTAATGGCTCATTTAGCAGAAGTACTTCGTCAAACAGGTATTATGCTTATGCCATTCTTAACAGTAGCACCAAGCAAGATGTTTGCTCAGCTTGGCCTTACTGATGAAGCTCATAAATCTTGGGAAAGTCTATCTACAATTGGCTGCATTCCAGCTGGAACAAAAGTAGAAAAAGGAAACCCAATTTTCCCTCGTTTAGAAATGGAAGTGGAAGTAGAGTACATTAAAGAACAAATGAAAAGCTCTGCTCCTAAAGTAGAAGAGAAAAAAGAAGAAGAACCGAAGGCAGAAGAAATTACAATTGATGATTTCTTTAAAGTAGAATTACGCGTAGCTGAAGTACTATCTGCTGAACCTGTGAAAAAAGCAGACAAGTTGTTAAAAATTCAACTAGACTTAGGCACAGAAAAGCGTCAAGTTGTTTCTGGAATTGCAAAATTCTATTCGCCGGAAGACTTAAAAGGTAAAAAGGTTATTTGTGTAACAAACTTAAAACCTGTAAAATTACGCGGTGAATTATCGCAAGGTATGATTTTAGCGGGTGAAGAGAATGGCGTATTGTCATTAGCATCAATTGACCAAAATCTACCAAATGGTACAAAAATCAAGTAATTAAGACAAGAAAAGAGATGTTTCACGTGTAACATGTGTGAAGCGTCTTTTTTCTTTTTACACTCTCTATTTTTGCATTAAGATTGTAGTATTGTTATCGTTAAGTTATTAAAGAACTTATTTTTGTAGAATAAACTTGATTTCAATATAAAAGGAGTTATGTATTATGTTGTTTGATACACATTCACATTTGAATGCAGAGCAATTCGAAGAAGATTTGCAAGAGGTTATTGCCCGAATGAAAGAAGCGGGAGTTACTTATACAGTTGTTGTTGGTTTTGATGAAGTAACGATAAAAAAGGCGATGGAATTAGCTGAAGCCTATGATTTTATTTACGCTGCGGTTGGCTGGCATCCAGTTGATGCAATCGACATGACAGAAGAACATTTAGCTTGGTTAGAAGAACTTGCTTCTCATCCTAAAGTCGTTGCACTTGGAGAAATGGGCTTAGATTATCACTGGGATAAGTCTCCAAAAGAAATACAGAAAGAAGTATTTCGTAAACAAATTGCATTAGCGAAAAAAGTAAATTTGCCGATTATTATACATAACCGCGATGCAACTCAAGATATTGTCGATATTCTAGAAGAAGAGAATGCAGCTGAAGTAGGAGGCATTATGCATTGCTTTAGCGGTAGCGTAGAAGTAGCAGAGCGATGTGTTGATATGAACTTTTTAATTTCGTTAGGTGGACCAGTTACATTTAAAAACGCTAAGAAACCGAAAGAAGTTGCTACGGAGATTCCATTAGAGAAATTGTTAATAGAGACGGATTGTCCCTATTTAACGCCGCATCCATTTCGCGGGAAACGAAATGAACCGAGTTATGTAAAACTCGTAGCAGAAGAAATTGCGAATTTAAAAGGAATTTCTTATGAGGAAGTAGCAGAAATGACAACTAAAAATGCAAAAGTTTTATTTGGAGTTGAATAAAAAGAACGGGTGAAACCTGTTCTTTTTTATTTTGAGAAACACTAGTAGAAGTAATCAAGAAAATAAATGTGAATGATGAAGTGTTACAATAAGGACAGAGAACAAAGATTTTTCTATTCTATTTTTTAAAATATAAGAATGGGGAAAATAATAATGGAAAAGTCGTCATTTTTTTGTTTTACTAAGTAGAGACGAAATGAGTGTGGAGGCAAGCATGAAAATAAAAGAGATTATCGTTGTAGAAGGTAAAGATGATACAGTTGCGATTAAGCGTGCTGTTGATGCGGATACAATTGAAACGAACGGTTCAGCAATCGGTGATCATGTTATTGAGCAAGTTAAATTAGCGCAGCAAAAAAGGGGCGTTATTATTTTCACAGATCCGGATTATCCTGGAGAGCGTATTCGAAAAATTATTTCTGACAAGGTTCCTGGCTGTAAGCATGCTTTTTTACCGAAGGAAGAAGCGCTTGCTAAAAGGAAAAAGGGTGTTGGGATTGAACATGCTTCTAATGAGTCGATTCGCCGTGCTCTAGAGAATATACATGAAGAAATGGAAGCTTACACAAGTGAAATTAGTTGGAGTGATTTAGTCGATGCAGGCTTAGTGGGCGGAGAAATGGCAAAGAGCCGCAGAGAAAGAATGGGTAAGCTATTAAAGATTGGTTATACAAATGCAAAACAGTTACATAAACGATTACAGATGTTTCAAGTTTCAAAGGAATCATTTGCAGAAGCTTATAAGCAAGTAATACAGGAGGAAAAAAAATGAAGGATATCGCAACGCCAAATCGTACAAAAGACATTGTTGAAAAGTATGGATTTTCATTCAAAAAAAGTTTAGGACAAAACTTTTTAATTGATACAAATGTATTAAATCGTATTGTCGATCATGCAGAAATTGGTTCAGAAAGTGGTGCAATTGAAATTGGACCAGGTATTGGTGCATTAACAGAGCAATTAGCGAAGCGTGCTAAAAAAGTAGTGGCTTTTGAAATTGATCAAAGACTATTACCAATTTTAGATGAGACGTTAGCGCCATATGGTAATGTTACAGTTATTAATAAAGACGTACTAAAAGCAGATGTACATGAAGTATTTAATGAGCAATTTGAAGAAGGGCAAGATGTAATGGTAGTAGCTAACTTACCATACTATATTACAACGCCAATTTTATTTAAATTGCTTGAAGAAAAGTTACCAGTTCGTGGATTTGTTGTTATGATGCAAAAAGAAGTTGGAGATCGTTTAGCTGCTAAACCTGGAACAAAAGAGTATGGTTCTTTATCGATTGCCATTCAGTACTATACAGAGGTTGAAACAGTTATGACTGTACCGCGTACAGTGTTTGTACCACAGCCAAACGTTGATTCTGCAATTATCCGCCTTCTAAAGCGTCCTAAACCGGTTGTAGAGGTGACAGATGAAACGTTCTTCTTTGAAGTAGTACGAGCAAGTTTCGCACAGCGCCGTAAAACTTTAATGAATAATTTATCAAATAATTTAAATGGTTTCCCGAAAGATAAGGAGTTATTGGATCGAATTTTAACAGAAGTAGGAATTGATCCAAAGCGAAGAGGCGAAACGCTATCTATTGAAGAGTTTGCAACATTAAGTAATGCATTAGTTCTTCATAAATTATCATAAGAATATGAAAGGGACAGTTCAAGTTGAACTGTCCCTTTTGTCACCTTTCTCTCTCTAAATTCATACTTTAAAAACAGGTAAGATGGCCTAATGAGTTTGGAGGTAGGAGAATGGTTTTACATGTTGGAGAATTAGTGGAACGATATTCTCATAAGAGGGATATTCTTTTTCGTATTATAGAAATAAAAGGCGAGATAGCTATATTGTTTGGAGAAGAAATTAGACTGGTGGCGGATGCGCCACTTGAAGATTTAATTAGTATAGATCAAAGAGAACATAAAAAAAGGGTGAAGCGTGAGAAAGAAACAATGGAGCGCACGTATCGTTTGTTTCAACAAGATTATGTACTGATGAAACAAAGGCATGAACATACTTCAACTGGTGGATACACAAGTGAGGTAAATTATTTTCAAATGCCGGGACGTGTATTGCATATAGATGGAGACCCTTTATATTTGCGCAAGTGCTTAGATTTATATAATAAAATTGGCGTTCCTGTTCAAGGTATTCATTGTAAAGAAACGGAGATGCATGAAAAAGTAGTAGACTTAATAGATCACTTTCGCCCAGACATTCTCGTTATTACAGGACATGATGCATATACAAAATCAAAAGGAGTGAAGGGAGATTTAGCGGCATATAGGCATTCAAGGCATTTTGTACAGGCTGTTCGTGAAGTGCGAAAAAAATATCCATCATTGGATCAACTTGTTATTTTTGCTGGGGCATGTCAATCACATTTTGAGGCACTAATTCGTGCAGGGGCCAATTTCGCTAGTTCACCATCTAGAATTAATATTCATGCACTAGATCCTGTATATGTAGTTGGTAAAATTAGTTTTACTTCATTTATGGAGAGAGTCAATGTATGGGATGTCGTACGTAATACAATTACTGGTGAAAAGGGACTAGGTGGAATTGAAACGAGAGGGATTTTACGAACGGGATTACCTTTTCAACATTACGAAGAGTAAGCAGGGTACATATGTATCTTGCTTTTTTGTATGGAAGGATTTAAATGAATTTGGATAAAAAGAGGTAAGAACGTAAAGACTACGTAATGATACTTTTACAATATAGTATTTCTTCTATCTATTCAAACGCAGGATGATATTAGCTGTGAATCGCGGTTAATAATTAGGATAGATATATCGTGCTTTAAGTGTTCAATCTAAATTACAGCGAGGTGTAGCGAAGTATATGTCAAAACGTTTAGATGAAATTAAAAGCGAATTAGATCACCATCTTGGACAGCGACTTATGTTAAAAGCAAATAGTGGAAGAAGAAAAACTGTGGAGCAATCAGGTGTACTAGCAGAAACATACCGTTCCGTTTTTGTTGTACAATTGGATCAACAAGAAGATGCGTTGCAACGTGTATCTTATAGTTATGCAGATGTTTTAACAGAGACAGTAGAGTTAACATTTTATGGAGACCCTCATAATGAGGTCATTTTATAATCCATATATCATTACATATATTCCCATAAATGAAAAGCTATATTATTTTGCATACTAACTATACCGTAGCAAAATAAGGAGGGACTCTGCATTGAGTAGACGAAGAGGTGTCATGTCAAACCAATTTAAAGAAGAGCTAGCAAAAGAGCTTGGCTTTTATGATGTTGTTCAGAAAGAAGGATGGGGCGGAATTCGTGCGAAAGATGCTGGTAACATGGTGAAACGTGCTATAGAAATTGCAGAACAGCAATTAATGAAACGAAACCAGTAGTTGTAAGATACTTTCTGTGCTACGGTAGCCGAGGAGACATTCCTCGGCTTTTTGTACTCTAAAAGGTGCCATCATTTTACATAAGTAGTTTCATTCTGAATGCTTTTCGTTATAATTAGGGAAGTGTCATCGTCTTACTATAAATTTATGGTAAAATAAACGATAAAAGATTGAGTACATAGAGTGGGTGAATAGATTGAAGCTACTAGTGAAAGCACCAGCAAAGATTAATCTGTCGTTAGATGTACTGGGAAAAAGACAAGACGGATATCATGAAGTGAAAATGATTATGACAACCATTGATTTAGCAGATCGTCTAGAACTAACGGAATTAGCAGAAGACCGTATTGAAATTTTATCCCATAATCGGTATGTCCCAGACGACCAACGAAATTTAGCTTATCAGGCAGCGAAATTATTAAAAGAGAAGTTTAATGTAAAAAAAGGTGTATCTATTACTATTGAAAAAACGATTCCAGTAGCAGCTGGATTAGCAGGTGGAAGTAGTGATGCAGCAGCGACATTACGTGGTCTTAATAAATTATGGAATTTAGGGCTTACAATTGATGAGTTAGCAGAGCTTGGTGCAGAAATTGGATCAGATGTATCGTTCTGTGTATACGGAGGCACAGCAATTGCCACTGGAAGAGGAGAGAAAATTGAGCATATAAAGACTCCGCCTTCTTGTTGGGTTATTTTAGCGAAACCACATATAGGTGTATCTACTGCTGATGTGTATGGAAATTTAAAGTTAAATCGAGTTACACATCCAAATGTAGATAAAATGGTTAATGTCATAAATTCTGGTGATTATAAAGGAATTTGTGATACTGTTGGTAACGTTTTAGAAGATGTAACATTTGGAATGCATCCTGAAGTTGCCCGTATTAAATCACAGATGAAGCGATTTGGAGCGGATGCTGTATTAATGAGTGGAAGTGGTCCAACTGTATTTGGACTTGTACACCATGATTCACGAATGCATCGCATTTATAACGGATTAAAAGGATTTTGTGAACAAGTCTATGCGGTACGTTTATTAGGAGAGCGAGAAACGCTTGAATAAAGACGTATAATACGTTATGATTTGTTTAGAATATTCGTGATTTGAGGTGAGAGTATGAAAATTAGAAGAAGTACAAGATTAGTCGATATGACTTATTACTTGCTACAAAACCCTCGTCAGCTAGTATCTCTCACTTTTTTTGCTGAAAGGTATCAATCGGCTAAGTCTTCCATTAGTGAAGATTTAGTTATTATTAAGCAAACGTTTGAACAACAAGGGGTCGGCACATTGCAAACGATACCAGGAGCAGCAGGAGGAGTGAAATATATACCGTATATAAGTGAAGAAGAGGCAGATCTAATTATTGATGAGCTTTGTGGCTTATTTGAAAACCCAGATCGTATTTTGCCTGGCGGTTACTTATACATGACAGATTTATTGAGTAATCCTCGCCATATTAATGGCGCAGGTCGTTTGTTTGCTTCTGTTTTTGCTAGGCAACCAATTGATGCAGTTATGACGGTGGCAACGAAGGGGATTCCACTTGCTTATGCAGTGGCAAATTACTTAGATGTACCAGTTGTAATTGCAAGGAAAGATAATAAGGTAACAGAAGGTCCGACTGTTAGTATTAACTATGTGTCGGGTTCTTCTAAACGAATTCAAACAATGACGTTAGCAAAACGCAGTCTTCCAGAAGGGTCGAATGTTTTAATTATTGATGACTTCATGAAAGCTGGCGGAACAATTCAAGGTATGATGAGTATGCTAGAAGAATTCAAGGCTAATGTTGTTGGTATTGGTGTATTAGTAGAATCCACAGATATTGAAGAACGACTAATTAATAATTTTGTATCATTAATTCGTCTATCGGAAGTTGATGTGAAAGAAAAAACGATTCAAGTGGAAAAAGGGAATTATTCTCTTGCACCATTTGATGAAGGGCTTGTAGAGGCGGAATAAAAGATAGAGCAGATAGCTCTATCTTTTTTATTTTATTTATAGATTATAAAATAGATGGACAAACTGCCTTTCGTACACTATTTTTAAAGAGTAAAATAAATAATAAAAGGGTGAAAAGTATGAAAGTTGTTCAAACAAGCAAGGCACCACAAGCAATTGGACCTTATTCACAGGGGATTATTGTAAATAACATGTTCTATAGCTCAGGACAAATTCCATTGATGGCAAATGGGGAGCTTGTAACAGGAGATGTAACAGTACAAACAGAACAAGTATTTCAAAATTTACAAGCGGTATTAGAGGAAGCAGGTGCTTCATTTGATACAGTCGTAAAAACAACAGTATTTTTAAAGGACATGGATGATTTTAATGCTGTGAATGAAGTGTATAGCTCTTATTTCTCTACTCATAAACCAGCTCGATCTTGTGTGCAAGTAGCAAAATTACCGAAAGATGTTTCCGTTGAAATTGAAGTAATCGCCCTAGTTAAGTAACCTTTTGTAAGCGATAACCTCCACTAATCTCTATATTCAACTACTTTAAAAATTTTTATCTTAAAAATTTTTAAAAAATTAAAGGGAAAATAGAAAATTTGTGGAATTTATACAAATATATCGCTTATTTAGAAAAGGGTGGTGAACACAAGATGGAAGTGACTGACGTAAGATTACGCCGCGTAAACACAGAAGGCCGCATGAGAGCAATTGCCTCTATTACTCTAGACCATGAATTTGTTGTTCATGATATTCGTGTAATTGATGGTAATAATGGATTATTTGTAGCAATGCCAAGTAAACGTACTCCAGATGGAGAGTTCCGTGACATTGCACATCCAATTAATTCTGGTACACGCTCTAAAATTCAAGATGCGGTTTTAACAGAGTATCATCGTTTAGGCGAGTTAGAAGAGGTTGAGTTTGAAGAAGCAGGTGCTTCGTAAAATTCGAATGAAAAGGGCTTTTGACAAAAAGCCTTATAATTTTGTAGCAAACTCCTGTAAGCATTTACAGGGGTTTGTTTTTTTTGCTTTATATTTGGAAACTGTATAATTTATTAACATAAAAAGAAGAAACTACTAATTTTTTCAAAATCATTTTAAATAGTATAGCTTATTTCTTAAAAAAGATACTAAAGAGTAAAACATCTTATAAGAATTATGGTAAAATTTAATAGTTAAAATGTGTTTCTTGAAATATATGATGATTTAGGATAATATCTTTAATGGATAAATAGGTTGCGATGGAGGGTCTATATGTCAAACAGATTTGCAGTGATTCTAGCTGCAGGTAAAGGCACACGTATGAAGTCTAAGCTATACAAAGTGCTGCATCCTGTATGTGGAAAACCTATGGTACAACACGTAGTCGATCAAGTATCTCAATTAGGATTGCAGAAACTTGTAACGGTTGTTGGACATGGTGCTGAAATGGTACAAGAACAGCTAGGGAACGTAAGTGAATTTGCATTACAAGCAGAACAACTTGGTACAGCACATGCTGTAGATCAAGCTGCAAGTGTACTTGCAAATGAAGAAGGAACAACTTTAGTTATTTGTGGTGATACGCCTCTAATAACTGCTGAAACAATGGAAGCATTACTTCAGCAACATAAAGAAGCAGGAGCAATGGCGACGGTGCTAACAGCATACATAGAAGAGCCTGCTGGATATGGCCGTATTGTTCGTAATGAGAATGGTCATGTTGAAAAGATTGTTGAGCATAAAGATGCAAATGAGAAAGAATTAGCTATTAAAGAAATCAATACAGGTACGTATTGTTTTGATAATAAGGCTTTATTTGCTTCACTTTCTAAAGTTTCAAATGATAACGTGCAAGGTGAATATTACCTTCCAGATGTTATTGAGATTTTAAAAAATGAAGGTCATATCGTATCAGCTTATCAAACAGAGCAGTTCGATGAAACGTTAGGTGTTAACGACAGAGTCGCTCTATCGCAAGCGGAAATTATTATGAAAAACCGTATCAACCGAAAGAACATGGTAAATGGTGTTACAATTATTGATCCAAGTAACACTTATATTTCTGCTGATGCAATTATCGGTAGCGATACAGTTCTTCATCCAGGAACAATTATTGAGGGGAACACTGTAATTGGTTCTGATTGTGAAATTGGACCGCATACAGTAATTCGCGATAGTGAAATTGGAGATCGTACGACAATTCGACAATCTACTGTACATGATAGTAAGCTTGGTACAGAAGTATCGGTTGGTCCATTTGCACATATTCGCCCAGATTCAGTTATTGGAGACGAAGTACGCGTTGGAAACTTCGTGGAAATCAAAAAAACTGTCTTTGGTAATAGAAGTAAAGCTTCACACTTGAGTTATATCGGGGATGCACAAGTTGGAGAAGACGTGAATCTTGGTTGTGGTTCAATTACGGTGAACTATGACGGTAAGAATAAATTCAAAACTGTGATTGGTAATGGGGTATTTATTGGATGTAATTCAAACCTTGTTGCTCCAGTAACAGTTGAAGATGGTGCTTATGTGGCGGCAGGCTCTACAATTACAGAGAATGTTCCATCAAAAGCATTATCGGTAGCACGTGCACGTCAAGTTAACAAAGAAGACTATGTTGATCAATTGCTGAATAAGAAAAAATCATAATAATGTGGAGGGTTAATCTAGATGTCGACTCAATATCTAAATTCTAATTTGAAAGTATTCTCTTTAAACTCTAATAAGGAACTTGCTGAGCAGATTGCAAAGCATATTGGAGTAGGACTAGGAAAATGTTCTGTTGATCGTTTTAGTGATGGAGAAGTTCAAATTAACATTGAAGAAAGTATCCGTGGTTGCGATGTATTCATTATTCAATCTACAAGCTTCCCAGTAAACGAACATATCATGGAATTACTTATTATGATCGATGCATTAAAACGTGCATCTGCGAAAACAATTAATATTGTTATTCCTTACTATGGTTATGCGCGTCAAGACCGTAAAGCGCGTTCTCGTGAACCAATTACATCGAAACTTGTAGCAAACTTGCTTGAAACAGCAGGTGCAACTCGTGTAATCACTCTAGATTTACATGCTCCACAAATTCAAGGGTTCTTTGATATCCCAATCGACCACTTAATGGGTGTACCGATTCTTTCTGATTACTTTGAAACAAAAGGTCTTAAAGATATCGTAATCGTGTCTCCTGATCATGGTGGTGTAACTCGTGCGAGAAAAATGGCAGATCGTCTAAAAGCGCCAATCGCTATTATTGATAAGCGTCGTCCTCGCCCGAACGTTTCAGAGGTAATGAACATTATCGGTAATATTGAAGGCAAAACAGCGATTTTAATTGATGACATCATTGATACAGCTGGTACAATTACATTAGCAGCAAACGCTCTTGTTGAGAACGGTGCTTCTGAAGTATATGCTTGCTGTACACACCCAGTATTATCTGGTCCAGCAATTGAGCGTATTCAAAATTCAAACATTAAAGAGTTAGTTGTAACGAACTCTATCGTATTACCAGAAGAGAAGAAAATCGACAAAGTACATGAACTTTCAGTTGCTCCATTAATCGGAGAAGCAATCATTCGTGTATACGAAGAAGAATCTGTGAGTGTATTATTCAATTAATTGGATAGAATGAGACGTAACCAAAATTGGTTACGTCTTTTCGTATCGAAAAAAGAAAGTAGTGGTACAAGAATGAAATTGATAGTAGGACTTGGGAACCCAGGTAGAGAATATGAATTAACAAGGCATAATATTGGATTTATGGCCATTGATGAACTTGCGAAGCGTTGGAACATTTCTTTGAATGAACAAAAATTTAAAGGTGTATTTGGTGCAGGGTTTGTTAATGGAGAAAAGGTAATCTTATTAAAGCCGCTAACATACATGAATTTATCTGGGGAAAGTATTCGTCCACTTATGGATTATTATAAAATTGATGTTGAGGACTTCGTTGTTATGTACGACGATTTAGACATTCCTGTAGGTAAATTGCGTCTTCGCATGAAAGGTAGTGCTGGTGGACATAATGGTGTAAAGTCAACGATTTCGCACTTAGGAACACAAGAATTTCAACGTATCCGTATGGGAATTGATCGCCCGAAAAATGGAATGAAGGTAGTCGATTATGTATTAGGACGCTTTACATCTGAAGAGATTCCGGATGTTAACCATTCTATTGAAAAAGCAGCGGATGCATGTGAAGAGTGGCTAAATAAGCCTTTTCTTCAAATCATGAATACTTTCAATAGTTAAAAATGAGATTGGGAATATTTCTCTTTTGTTTTACCCATACTAGTAGTAATTGAATTTTTAGGAGGCTAGTATGGAAGGGTATTATTATTGCAGACACTGCGGAGGTAATGTAGGCTCCATTAACGCAGAAAAAGTATATAGCGACGTTTTATTTCAACTAACGGAGCAAGAAGTAGTAGAAATGATTCATTTTCATGAGAATGGAAATATATATATAAAAACGATTTGTGAATCGTGTCAAGAAACGCTCGCATCTTATCCTGAGTATTATGAGTATGAAAAATTTCTGCAATAAAATGTTGTCGCTTTGGCATGTCCAAAGCATTTTTCTGTTTTCCTTTTCCAAAATATTTGCATAAAATAGAATGACTTGCTCTTTATGTTGAGAGGAGTTTTAAAAATGATAGGTTTATTAGAGCAATTTTATAAAAATGAAGAGATACAATCGGTTATTAATGGGTTAGAAGATGGGTTAAAAGAACAACTTATATCAGGGATGGCAACGTCTTCTCGTTCATTATTAATGGCGGCTTTATATAAAAAAACAAAAAAATCACAATTAATCGTGACACATAACTTATACCAAGCACAAAAAGTACATGAAGATTTAGTGGCGTTACTTGGTGAAAAAGATGTGTGGTTATATCCAGTGAATGAACTGATAGCATCGGAAATTGGAGTTGCAAGTCCAGAATTGAAGGCGCAACGTATAGAAGTGTTAAATCGCTTGGCTGCGGGAGAGAATGGAATCATTGTAGCGCCAGTGGCAGGATTGCGTAGATTTTTACCAATAAAAGAATTGTGGAAGCAAAAGCAAGTTGAAATCAATCTAGGGCAAGAGATTGATTTAGATGCGCTCTTGCATACTTTACATCATATTGGCTATGAACGTAAGTCGATGGTAGAAGCTCCAGGGGAGTTCAGTTTGCGTGGGGGAATATTAGATATTTATCCTTTAACTGAAGAACTACCATTTCGTATTGAATTCTTTGATACAGAAGTCGATTCTATTCGATTATTTGATGTGGATGAACAGCGTTCTCAAGGTAAAAAAGAAAACGTTAGGTTTGGTCCGGCAACAGAGTTTTTATTTTCACAGGAAGAATTAAAATCAGGAATTCAGCATCTTGAAGAAGGCTTGACTAAGACGATGCAAAAACTTTCTGATGATAAACTAAAGACTAAAGTGCTTGAGACGGTAAGTCATGAAATTGAGATGTTGAAAAACGGGCAAAGTATAGAACAGATGTTTAAATACTTATCTATTTTCTATAAAGAACCTGCTAGTCTGATAGATTATTTACCAGAAGATGGTGTTGTAATTTTAGATGAGATTTCCCGTATTCAAGAAACAGCATCACATCTTGAAACAGAAGAGGCGGAATGGTATATATCACTTCTTGGTGAAGGAACAATTATTCAAGATTTATCTTTCTCTCACCCATTCGAGGGGTTTCTTCATCATAAAAAAAGAAGTTTTGTATATTTAACGTTATTCTTGCGTCATATCGCACACACACATCCGCAAAATATTGTTAATGTAACATGTAAAACAATGCAAGATTTCCATGGACAGATGAATTTGTTAAAAACAGAAATTGATAGATGGAATGAAGGGCATTTTACGACTGTTGTACTCGGAACAGATGATGAACGTGTGAAAAAATTACAACATATTTTAAGTGATTATGATATTGAGGCAGATATTGTAGAAGGTACAGATATTTTATTGCCTGGAAGGTTACAAATTGCTGTAGGTGATTTACATGCAGGATTTGAAATGCCGATGCAAAAGCTTGTTGTCATTACTGAAAAGGAGCTTTTTCATAAGAAAGTTAAAAAATCACAACGTAAACAAAAGCTATCGAATGCTGAACGTATTAAAAGTTATTCGGAATTAAAAGTTGGAGATTATGTAGTTCATGTAAATCATGGTATAGGTAAATTTTTAGGTATTGAGACATTAGAGATTAATGGTGTTCATAAAGATTATTTAAATATTAAATATCAAGGTAATGATAAGCTATACGTTCCAATTGAACAAATTGATCAGGTTCAAAAATATGTAGGATCTGAAGGTAAGGATCCGAAAGTTTACAAATTAGGTGGGAATGATTGGAAAAAGGTTAAAACGAAAGTTGAAAAATCTGTACAAGACATTGCGGATGACCTAATTAAACTATATGCTGAGCGCGAAGCTTCAAAAGGCTATGCATATACGCCAGATACGGCAGAACAACAAGAGTTCGAATCATCTTTCCCATACCAAGAGACAGAGGATCAGTTACGTTCTATTGACGAGATTAAAAAAGATATGGAACGCGGACGCCCGATGGATAGGCTCCTTTGTGGTGATGTAGGGTATGGAAAGACCGAAGTGGCTATTCGTGCGGCATTTAAAGCGATTATGGATGAAAAACAAGTTGCAATTTTAGTACCGACAACGATTCTTGCGCAGCAACACTATGAAACAATTCGAGAGCGTTTTCAAGATTATCCAATCAATATAGGCTTATTAAGTAGATTCCGTACGAGGAAACAACAAAATGAAACAATTAAGGGCTTAAAGGATGGAACAGTAGATATTGTAATCGGAACACATCGTATTTTATCTAAAGATGTTACTTATAAAGATTTAGGGCTTCTTATTATTGATGAAGAACAAAGATTTGGTGTGACACATAAAGAAAAAATTAAACAATTGAAGGCGAATGTTGACGTATTAACATTAACGGCAACTCCGATTCCGCGGACGCTTCATATGTCTATGCTTGGTGTGCGCGACTTATCTGTTATTGAGACACCACCAGAAAATCGTTTCCCAGTCCAAACGTATGTAGTCGAGTATAATCCAGCGTTAATGCGAGAGGCGATAGAGCGAGAGCTTGCAAGAGGTGGTCAAGTTTACTTCCTATATAACCGTGTAGAGGATATTGAAAGAAAAGCAGATGAAATTTCGATGTTAGTTCCAGATGCCCGCGTAACGTACGCACATGGGAAAATGAACGAAAGCGAATTAGAGTCTGTTATGCTATCATTTTTAGAAGGACAGCATGATGTTCTTGTAAGTACAACAATTATTGAGACGGGTGTAGATATTCCGAATGTAAATACGTTAATTGTATTTGATGCAGATCGTATGGGATTATCACAATTGTATCAGCTTCGTGGGCGTGTTGGACGTTCTAATCGTGTTGCATATGCATACTTTGCATATAAACGTGACAAAGTGCTGTCAGAGGTTGCAGAGAAGCGTCTACAAGCAATTAAAGAGTTCACGGAACTTGGATCTGGTTTCAAAATTGCGATGAGAGATTTATCTATTCGTGGAGCAGGTAATTTGTTAGGGGCAGAACAGCATGGATTTATTGATTCTGTCGGATTTGATCTATATTCTCAAATGTTAAAAGATGCAATTGAACAGCGTAGAGGAACAGATGGGGCTGAAAATATAGTTAATGTTGAAATTGACTTAGAGGTAGATGCATACTTACCAGATGCTTATATTTCAGATAGTAAGCAAAAAATTATGATGTATAAACAATTTAGAGGTGTTTCTGCAATTGAGGATATTGAAGAATTGCAGGAAGAAATGATCGATAGATTTGGCGATTATCCACAAGAAGTTGGTTATTTATTACAAATTGCAAATATTAAAGTGTTGGCAATGAAAGAACAAATTGAATTAATTAAGCAGAATAAATTTGAAGTAACATTCCTGTTTTCTGAACAAGCAAGTCAAAATATTGATGGTGGAAAATTATTCATGCTCGGAAATAGTTTTGGACGTATGATTGGTTTAGGAATGGAAGGATCACAATTGAAAATTGTTATGAAAACAAATGGCTTAGAGACATCGAAGTGGTTAACGATTGCTGAAAATTTATTAAAAGGCTTACCAGATGTAAAAAAAGAAGTAATAAATGCCTAAAATAAGATAAAAAAATACAATTCGACGTGCATAGAAGAACTAATGTGTAAAATACTATATCTAACAGTTGGTGATTTTTACATGAACAGGTAAATTCACCACTTTGATCATCAGTAGAAAGTGAGGCAGCATTAGAATGAAAGCAACTGGAATCGTACGTCGAATTGATGATTTAGGCAGGGTCGTAATCCCGAAGGAAATTCGTAGAACTTTACGTATTCGAGAAGGAGACCCACTAGAAATATTTGTTGATCGCGATGGAGAGGTAATTTTAAAGAAGTATTCTCCAATTAGTGAGCTAGGTGATTTTGCAAAAGAATATGCTGATGCTTTATATGACAGCTTAGGACATAATGTGCTTGTGTGTGATCGAGATTCTATCATCGCAGTATCAGGCGTATCGAAAAAAGAATACTTAAATAAAAGTGTTGGCGATTTAATTGAAAAAACGATGGAAGAACGAAAGTCTGTTATTATGACGGATGAAAGTGATATTTCCATTATTGATGGTGTAACAGAAAAGGTTCATTCTTATACAGTTGGACCAATTGTTGCAAACGGAGATCCGATTGGAGCCGTCATTATTTTTTCAAAAGAAGCTATTATAAGCGAGATCGAGCATAAAGCGGTTAATACTGCTGCCAGTTTCTTAGCGAAACAAATGGAACAGTAAGGGTATATTGATTTTAGAAGTAGCAATCTTTCCTAATTATGATCTTTCTTTTTGAGAAATCAATTATTTGGAGATATATGTATATTGAATGAAGGTAGCACTTTGCTACCTTTTTTCGTTGAATATTTTTAACGTGTAGGAACTCATTATTACCCGTGTTGGGAAGGGAGTTTGTTCTTTTCTTTATGATATAATACGAGAGGTGAGAATAGAAAAAGGAGTTTTCTTGTATGGAAGCGAAGAAGTATCAAGCCTTTTGGCGTGGGGCTATTATATTAACGATTGCAAGTTTCGTTACAAAAGTATTAAGCGCTTTTTACCGTATTCCATATCAAAATATAGCGGGGGATATTGGGTTTTATATTTACCAACAAATTTACCCGTTTTATGGATTTTGTTTAATTGTAGCTACTTATGGATTTCCTGTTATCATTTCGAAAATGGTTGCAGAACGATTAGAGCGGGGAAAACAAAAAGAAGCAGAAGAAGTTATTTGTGTATCTTTTTGGTTCTTATTAGGAATTGGTTTTATAGGCTTCTTTACATTGTTTTTTGGGGCCGAAACAATTGCGGTAGCTATGGGCGATATACACTTAGATAAGTTACTACGTGTTATTTCATTTTCATTCTTATTGATGCCATTTTTGTCTGTAGCAAGAGGGTATTTTCAAGGATTTAATAATATGATGCCAACGGCTGTTTCGCAAGTAATAGAACAAACAATTCGAGTTTCTATTATTGTATTTTTATCGCTATTCCTAATTGCTCACGGATTTGATTTATATACAGTTGGTGCAGGGGCTATGTTAGGCTCAATTGCGGGTGGTCTTATTGGGATTATTGTACTTATATTGTATATGCGTCAAGATTTTCGTTCTATATTCTTCAAAAGTGCAGCGAGAATTAAGGGTAAAAGGAAGATAGTTAAAATCCTTTTTTGGCAGGGGTTAGCGATTTGTGTTAGTAATTTAGTGCTTATTTTTATACAGATGGCTGATTCAGTGTCCTTTTACAGCTTACTTATTGGTGCGGGAGAACAGGCTGAAAATGCAAAGGTATTAAAGGGTGTTTATGATAGAAGTATTCCGCTAATGCAATTAGGTACTGTTGTGACGACTTCTTTCTCGTTGTCACTTATTCCGATTATTACAGCGGCGAAGGAAAGAGGAGATCTTTCCTTTATTCAAGAAAAGGTAAAGTTAGCAGTGAAAATAACATGTGTTATTGGACTTGCAGCAGCTATTGGACTAACTTGTATTATTCAACCTACGAATATTATGTTGTTTGAAAACAGTGATGGATCAGATGTTTTATCTATTTTATCGTTATCTATTTTATTTAGTTCATTGTCAATTACGACAGCTTCTATTTTACAAGGATTGGGGCAAACGTTTAAGCCAGCATTATTTGTTGTATTTGGAGGTTGCTTAAAGTTAGCGTTAAATTATATATTCATGCCTTATTTTGGTGTGAAAGGTGCAGCCTTTGCGACTTTATGTGCGTTAATTATAATCTCTGGACTAAATACTTTGTTGCTTACGAGAGCTGTATCAGGGTCACTTATCAATAAGCGAAATATGTTAGGGATAGTAATTAGTGGTATCTGTATGGGATTTGTATTAATGATATTCACACGTGTGTTACAGATGTCTGGATTAGTAATTGATACGGAACATAGAGGAAGCGCGACACTTGAAGCGTTGTTAGGTGTAGCCATTGGCGGATTGACATATATGTTTTTTATTTTGAAATTACGTGTATTTACAAAAAAAGAATTAGGAACCGTTATGAAACAAGAGAAAAAAGAAGGTTCATTGAAGAAGAGTGGATAGAGGTGACTGGTTGTGAGTGGAATCATTACTATTTTAGGTTTAGGAGCTGGTGAATTAGATCAGCTAACGATGGGTGTATATCGAAAAATAAAAGAAGCAGACCATCTGTTTGTTAGAACGAAAGAACATCCAGTTATAGAAGAATTGGAGAAAGAAGGCGTACAATATACGTCTTTTGATGCTGTATATGAAGCACATGATACGTTTGAAATTGTATATGAAACAATTGCGAATAAATTGCTAGAACAAGCTGAAGGTACAGAAATTATCTATGCTGTTCCCGGGCATCCACTTGTAGCAGAAAGAACAGTTCAGCTACTGTTGGAAAAAGGAGAAGTTTCAAATGTTGAAGTGCGAATTGAGGGTGGACAAAGTTTCCTTGATCCTATGTTTGCAAGTCTAAAGATTGATCCGATTGAAGGATTCCAATTACTTGATGCTACATCATTTGAAAGAGGGCAATTAGAACTGCGTCAACATTTAATCTTTTGCCAAGTATATGATGCATTCGTTGCATCTGATGTGAAATTAACATTAATGGAGATGTTACCAGATGATTATGAAGTGTATATCGTAACAGCTGCAGGAACTTCATTTGAACAAGTAAAGAAGGTACCGTTGTACATGTTAGATCATGAAACGGAATTGAATAATTTAACGAGTGTGTACGTGCCGCCAGTTCAGGAGCGTGCGTCCTTGTATCAACAGTTTGATGTTCTTAGAGAAATTATTGCGGAACTTCGTGGTCCAAATGGTTGTCCGTGGGATAAAAAGCAAACACATCAATCATTAAAGAAATATTTAATTGAGGAAGCTTATGAAGTGTTGGAAGCAATCGATGAAGAGGATGATGATCACTTAGTAGAAGAATTAGGTGATATATTATTACAAGTTATGCTTCATGCTCAAATCGGAGAAGATGAAGGTTGGTTCTCTATAGATGATATCATTCGAACTCTATCTGAGAAAATGGTTCGTCGCCATCCGCATGTGTTTGGAAATACGGATGTAAACAGCGCTGATGAAGTGATTGCAAATTGGGAAGAAATTAAAAAACAAGAAAAAGGATTCGTGAAAGAATCTGTTTTAAATGGCGTTCCCAAAAGTTTGCCGCAGTTACTACGCGCCTATGAAATTCAGAAGAAAGCTGGTAAGGTTGGATTTGATTGGGTTGATGTGCAACCGATGATAGAGAAAGCTTTGGAAGAATGGCAAGAGTTCCAACAAGAGGTTACAAATATGGATGAGAAAAAGATGCTGGGTGAGTTTGGTGATTTACTATTTGCATTTGTTAATATAGCTCGTCATTACAAAATAGATCCAGAAGAGGCGTTACGTTCAACTAATGAGAAATTTACTGGTCGTTTTTTATACATGGAGGCAAAAGTAGCTGAAATGAATAAAGAGATGAAAGATTTATCATTAGAACAGTTAGATGTTTTATGGGAAGAAGCGAAACAGACAGAGCGCTAATAGGGGGATTTGATATGCGTCTAGATAAGTTTTTAAAAGTATCACGTTTAATTAAAAGAAGAACATTAGCGAAAGAAGTAGCTGATCAAGGAAGAATATCTATTAATGGTCAAGTGGCAAAAGCAAGTTCTGATGTGAAAGTAGCTGACGAATTAACAATTCGTTTTGGTCAAAAAATAGTGACTGTGAAAATAAATGAATTAAAAGAAACAACTAAAAAAGAAGATGCAGCAAATATGTATAGCTTAGTTCGTGAAGAAAAAGTAAAAGCGGAAGAAGGCTTGTTCTAAAATCATTTATCCCCTCATACATTACTATTAGCTAGTAAAAACCTATGGGGGGATTTACGTGAATAATGGTTACTCACCTACGTCTTCTAATCAACAAAATGTTTCTGTAGAGCATGACATTATTATGCGTGGCAGGCGTATAATTGATATTACCGGTGTGAAGCAGGTAGAGAGTTTTGATAGCGAAGAGTTTTTACTAGAGACCGTAATGGGTTTTTTAACAATTCGTGGTCAAAATTTACAAATGAAAAATTTAGATGTGGAAAAAGGTATTGTGTCGATTAAAGGGAAAGTTAATGAGATGCTGTATATTGATGAAAATCAAGGGGAAAAAACTAAAGGTTTCTTTAGTAAGTTGTTTAAATGAGCTTAACAATTCAGTTGTATACAATGCTTTCAATGATTGGAATGGGTGCTTGGATTGGAGCGTCTTTAGATACATATCAACGTTTTTTAAAGCGCCAAGAACGTAAACGTTGGCTTGTATTTATACATGATATATTATTTTGGATTGTCCAAGCATTATCCGTCTTTTATGTATTGCTTCTCGTAAATGAAGCTGAGCTACGTATATATGTGTTTTTGGCATTATTATGTGGTTTTGCGGCATATCAAAGCTTACTGAAGGCACTATACATGAAGCTGTTAAATTTTCTCATCTATATTTTTATGCAAACAACATATTTTTTTGTTCGAATTATACAGCTACTCATGATAAAACCTGTTATTATTATAGCGCAGCTATTTATTGCATTTATATTATTCTTATTTCGTATACTGCTTTCAATTGGACATGTGTTATGGAAAATGGTGATTTGGATATTACTTTTCATATGGAAAGTTTTTTTCTGGCCTGTTCGATTTATTGCTTCGCTCATATGGAAACTTCTCCCTAATCGTGTTAAACTTTTTATAGTGAAACATATAGGGTTCCTGCAATATATAGCAAAATTGAAGGGACATATCTTCCAACTATGGGAGCATATAAAAAAGAAGTTAGGGGGACCTCGGAAATGAGGGAACTGAGACAAAGAACAATCGAAAAACAGAGTCCAAATCCTGTTAAAGAGCATATAATACAAACGGATGAGAACAGGAAGCGACTTTATCGCCGTTTAGCGGTTTTTCTTGTCTTTACTTTTACAATTATTGCGAGTATTAGTGTAACGTTTTATCAACAAAACAGTTCCATTAAAGCAAAAGAAGCAAAAGTTAAGGACATGAAAAAAGAACTGGATTCATTAACGAATAAAGAAAAAAGTCTAAAAGACGAAGTTCAAAAGTTAAATGATGAAGAGTACGTATTAAAGATTGCTAGAAGGGATTATTTCTTCTCTGGTAAAGGGGAGATAATTTTTCCTGTTTCTAAGTAGAGTATGTCTTATTGACACTATATTTTAGGATTATATATAATAAAGTAAAATTTGACTTTTTAACCACTAAGGAGGAGCATTTTTTTTATGTCAATCGAGGTAGGCAGCAAGTTACAGGGTAAAGTAACAGGTATTACAAATTTTGGGGCTTTTGTGGAGCTGCCAGAGGGCTTAACGGGTCTTGTTCATATTAGTGAAGTTGCTGATAACTATGTAAAAGATATTAACGATCACTTAAAAGTGGGCGACCAAGTAGAAGTAAAAGTTATTAATGTTGAAAAAGATGGAAAGATTGGTTTATCTATCAAAAAAGCGAAAGAACGTGAAAAAACAGAAGGAGATCGTCCACGCGGTGAATACCAACGCGGTGGTGATCAACAACGTTCTGGACGTCCACAACGTAATAATCGCTCTTTCAACAGAGATAATCGCGGTGGCGGTAACGACCGAGCTCCGAAAGAAACATTTGAGCAAAAGATGGCACGCTTCTTAAAAGATAGCGAAGATCGTTTAACTTCTTTAAAGCGTAACACAGAGTCTAAACGTGGTGGCCGTGGCGCGCGTCGCGGATAATAAGGACGTTTAGTTTTTAACATATAGAGAGGTACCCAGAGTGATGGCTCAGGGTGCTTTTTTATATGTTAAAAATATTTTTAAAAAAGTTTTTGAGATGTGTTGACTTTAATTAGTATCTGATGTAAGATACTAATTGTCCGTTAAATAAGACGACATGGCGGTGTAGCTCAGCTGGCTAGAGCGTACGGTTCATACCCGTGAGGTCGGGGGTTCGATCCCCTCCGCCGCTATATTTAATTTAACGGCCCGTTGGTCAAGTGGTTAAGACACCGCCCTTTCACGGCGGTAACACGGGTTCGAATCCCGTACGGGTCATCTAAAAAGATCATGCAAATTTGCATGATCTTTTTTTGTTAAATAAATTAAGATATACAACACTTCTACAAAATCACCCTATATTTTCTGAATATTTAATTAAAATCTCAAAAATAACTTACATACCGTGTATATCTGTAGAGTTATTTCGAATAAAAAGTCGAACGATTATAAAAGTGAAAACTGTTGTTTTGACAAAAAAACCAACAATCATCTTTTATAATGACAGTAATTAAACTATGCAGGTGGTGTTAAAAATATGCCTAAAGCAGGAAGGAATACTATGAATACAAGTGCATTGGCAATGAATGAGAGTCAGCTTGGAGGAATAAAGTGGACGAGTAAGTTGCGAATGAAATTTGAGCAAGTTTTCTTTAGATGGGGATTTATTATTGTTGTTATTGGTTTTCTTTTGGGACGAGCATATATATTAACAAATATTTTACCGTTTGCACTGCCATTTTTTGCTGCTGTTTATGTTATGAAGCGGGATAAGATGCCGCTAGCATTTTTAGCTCTAATGGGAGGAGCTCTTTCGGTATCGATAGATAATTTGTTTTTTACCTTTGCATCTATCTTTACCTTCTTCATTTATAATATCTTCTTTAGTCGATTTACACGTAAAACTGTTGGACTTGTTCCATTTCAAGTATTTATCTCCGCATTAACCGCACACTTAGTTGTTGTATATTTTGCGCAACAAACTGTCACCATGTACGATTTACTCGTTAGTACCATTGAGGCTGGGCTTAGTTTCGTATTAACTATGATATTTTTACAAAGCGTCCCGCTTTTAGTGGAAAGGAAAGGAAAACAACAGGCATTAGAGACGGAAGAAATTGTTTGTTTGATTATATTACTAGCATCTGTTTTAACGGGTACAACAGATTGGTTTGTATATGATGCTTCTATTCAACATATTTTTACAAGGTATTTAGTGCTAGTATTTGCATTTATTGCAGGTGCTGCCACAGGATCCACAGTAGGGGTTGTAACAGGACTAATATTAAGTTTAGCAAATGTGTCTAGCTTGTCTCAGCTTAGCCTTCTTGCTTTCTCTGGATTGCTTGGTGGATTGTTAAAAGAAGGGAAGCGTTTAGGTGTTAGTTTAGGTTTATTAATTGGGACAAGCTTAATTACATTATATGTGGACAAACAGACAAATATTGTAACAACTTTAATTGAGTCAGGTGTAGCGATTGTTATCTTCTTATTAACACCGAAGCTTGTTTTGGATCGTATTGCTAAATTTATGCCAGGTACACAAGAGCATTCGCAAGACCAACAACAATATTTAAGAAGGATGCGTGATGTTACAGCAAATAAAATCAACCAATTTGCAAATGTATTTGCTGCTTTATCTAATAGCTTTTCTGTATATGGGTATGTAGAGGAAGAAGATAAAGAGACAGAAGCAGATTTGTTTTTGAGTACAATTACTGCGAAAACATGTCAAACATGCTTTAAAAAGGATCAATGCTGGGTAGTGAATTTTGATAAAACGTACGATTATATGAAACAAATAATGAATGAAACGGAAGAAGGAACCCTGCAACATAATCGTAAATTAGTTCGTGAGTGGGACAAGCATTGTGTGAGAGGGAAAAAAGTGACGGATTTAGTAGCGGGTGAATTAGATCACTTCTATGAGGGACAAAAATTACGAAAACAAATGAAGGAAAATCGTAGAATAGTAGCGGAGCAACTATTAGGTGTATCAAAGGTTATGGAGGATTTTGCTAAGGAGATACAACGAGAGCGTGAAAATCATCAAGTGCAGGAAGAACAGATTATGCAAGCATTCCGTGATTTTGGTGTCGAAGTAGAGCATGTTGATATTTATTGTTTAGATAGAGGAAGTATTGATATTGAAATGTTAATTCCAGTTGCATCTAATGAACATGGTGAATGTGAAAAGTTAGTTGCACCGATGCTTTCGGATATCCTTAAAGAAAATATTGTCGTTAAACATGAAGAAAAGTCTTCTTATCCAAATGGCCATAGTTTAATATCATTTGGTTCGGCGAAGACGTATTCTCTTGATACAGGATTGGCTACAGCTGCAAAAGGCGGTGGATTTGTTTCGGGTGACTCTTATGCGATGATGGATTTAAGTGTTGGTAAATATGCACTTGCAATTAGTGATGGTATGGGGAATGGGCAAAGGGCTCATATGGAAAGTAAGGAAACGGTGAAATTATTACAAAAAATACTCCAATCGGGCATTGATGAAGAAATAGCAATTAAGTCTATCAATTCAATTCTTTCTTTGAGAACGACAGAAGAGATGTTTACGACGTTAGATTTAGCTATGGTAGATTTGCGGGATGCGAGTGCAAGGTTTTTAAAGATTGGATCAACGCCGAGTTTTGTTAAACGCGCAAATAATATTTTGAAAATTGAAGCAAGTAATTTGCCGATGGGAATCATTGAAGATGTTGAAGTTGATGTGGTGGGTGAACAATTAAAAACGGGCGATATTCTTATTATGATGAGCGATGGGATTTTTGAAGGAGCACAGCATGTGGAGAATCATGAATTGTGGATGAAACGAAAAATTAAAGAATTGCAAACCGAAGACCCGCAAGAAATTGCTGATATCATTATGGAAGAAGTGATTCGCTCTTGTGATGGTTATATAAATGATGATATGACTATTGTAGTGGCAAAAGTGAAGAAAAATATGCCGAAGTGGGCTACGATTCCGATTGTAGGAATGCAGGCGCAGTAAAATGTAAGTGGAATGTTTATCTATAATTTGATTTTAAAAACCTAGGTGAATACCTAGGTTTTTTTGTGGAAAAAGGTAATGTTATTAATTTTGTGAATATACACGGAGGATGTAAGATAAAAATGTAATTTTTGTATATCTTTTTTTTGCACAATGTTTGTAAAAGTTGTACCATTGTAGACAAGGCAACTAACGTTGCTGTTCTTGTTTAATGAAAGGTGATTACGAAGTTGAAAGATACATTTGTTGAAAAAGTAGATGACTTTGTAAAGCAGCATGATGTATTAAAGAATGATTCAACAATTGTTGTGGGAGTTTCTGGTGGTCCTGACTCGTTAGCGCTTTTATATTATTTATTAGAAAAAAGAGCGGAAAAACAGTTGGAAATTGTAGTAGCTCATGTGGATCATATGTTTAGAGGTGATGAATCTCATGAGGATTTACGGTTTGTGCAGGGCCTTTGTGAAGAACTGGGAATTATTTGTGAAACGATAAGGATTAATGTATCACAATATCAACAGCAATACGGAATGAATGCACAGGTTGCTGCTAGAGAATGCAGATATGCATTTTTGGAAAGAATAATGAAGAAATATGATGCAAGATATGTTGCTCTTGGACATCATGGAGATGATCAAGTCGAGACAATTTTAATGCGTCTTGTAAGAGGGAGTACTCCGAAAGGATATGCAGGAATTGCAGTGAAGCGTCCTTTTCATAATGGGTATTTAATTAGGCCGTTACTTGGGGTAACGAAGGAAGAAATTGTTGATTACTGTAATAAGCTAAATTTAATGCCACGTATAGATCCGAGTAATAAAAAGGAAGTATATACAAGGAATCGATTACGTAAATATGTCCTTCCTCATTTGAAAGAAGAAAATCCACAAGTGCATGAGAAATTCCAAAAATTTAGCGTGCAGATGCAAGAGGATGAGGCTTATTTGCAGGAATTAGCTTTTGAGAAAATGAATAAAGTAATTACAAAAAAAAGTGATAAACAAATTAGCTTATCAATTCCTGCCTTTGAATCCATGTCTATGCCTTTACAAAGAAGAGGGATTCAACTAATATTAAACTATCTTTATGAATATAAGATTCCATCTTCTCTTTCTTCCATACATATTGACAAGGTGATTGAGTTTTTTAAGCGGACACAACCTTCAGGTTCACTTGATTTTCCAGGTGATTTGAAAATTGTTCGTACATACGAGGAGTGTAGCTTTAGATTTAAACAAGAAATTGTTTCTCCTTTTTTACAAGATTTATCAGTACCCGGGACCATTACGCTATTGAACGGGGATGAATTTGTAACAGAGGTGAGCGAAGATATACCAAGTAACATGAATGAAACAGTATTTGTTGCTAAGTATAATGATATATCATATCCACTTCGTATTCGTTCTAGGGAAAATGGAGATCGCATGTCAATACAAGGTATGAATGGCACGAAAAAGATAAAAGCTATTTTTATCGAAGCAAAAGTACCGAAAGAAAAAAGAGAAGAATGGCCGGTCGTTTGTGATGCAAGTGGGACCATTATTTGGGTACCCTTGTTGAAGCGGTCTGCATTTGCAATTTCGAAAGAGATGGCAAAGAAGGATAAATATATGATTATTCACTACAAAAGCAAGGAGTCTTCCGGGAGGATAATGAAATGATGAATCAAGATATCGAAAAAGTATTAATTTCTGAAGAGCAAATACAAGAAAAGGTGCGCGAACTAGGTGCAATTGTTGCAGAGGATTATAAAAACACAGTACCTCTTGCAATTGGTGTATTAAAAGGCGCAATGCCATTCATGGCAGATTTATTAAAGAGAACAGATACATATCTTGAAATGGATTTTATGGCTGTATCTAGTTACGGTCACTCTACAGTTTCAACAGGCGAAGTGAAAATTTTAAAAGATCTTGATACTTCTGTAGAAGGTCGCGATATTTTAATCGTCGAAGATATTATTGATAGTGGTCTTACACTAAGCTACTTAGTAGACTTATTCAAATATCGTAAAGCGAAGTCTGTAAAAATTGTTACATTATTAGATAAGCCAACAGGCCGTAAGGTTGATCTGAAAGCGGATTATGTTGGATTTACTGTTCCACATGAATTTGTAGTAGGATATGGATTAGATTATAAAGAGCAGTACCGTAATCTTCCTTATGTAGGCGTATTAAAACCAAGCGTTTACTCAAATTAATTAAATATAGGCTTCACAATTGTATAGGAAAGTTTTTCTATGTTACGATTTACTATAGTGTTTATGCCGTGAGAGGAGGTTAGGAATGAATCGTATCTTCCGTAATACCATCTTTTATTTACTGATATTCTTAGTAGTAATTGGAATCGTGAGCTATTTTAATGGTTCGACACAAAAAACGACATCAGTTAGCTACGACAAATTCATTACTAAACTAGAAAGCGGTGAAGTGCGTAATGTGCAACTTCAACCGAAAAATGGTGTATTTGAGGTAAAAGGACAATTCAATAACTCTAGCCAAGGAGAACAATTTGTTACTTATGCACCAAATACTGAGGAATTACAAAAGAAAATTAATGATAAAGCGAAAGGTGCCGAAGTTAAGTATCAACCAGCAGAAGAAACAAGTGCCTGGGTAACATTCTTTACTTCAATCATTCCATTTGTCATCATCTTCATTTTATTCTTCTTCTTATTAAACCAAGCTCAAGGCGGCGGTAGCCGTGTTATGAACTTCGGGAAAAGTAAGGCGAAGTTATATAATGATGAAAAGAAAAAAGTTCGTTTCAGAGATGTTGCTGGTGCGGATGAAGAGAAACAAGAACTTGTTGAGGTAGTTGAATTCTTGAAAGACCCTCGTAAGTTCTCTGAAGTTGGTGCTCGTATTCCAAAGGGTGTCCTATTAGTTGGACCTCCAGGTACAGGTAAAACTTTATTAGCACGTGCTGTTGCAGGTGAGGCTGGCGTTCCATTCTTCTCTATCAGTGGTTCTGACTTCGTAGAGATGTTTGTGGGTGTCGGTGCATCACGTGTACGTGATTTATTTGAAAATGCAAAGAAAAATGCTCCTTGTATCATTTTCATTGATGAAATTGATGCAGTAGGGCGTCAACGTGGCGCAGGTCTTGGTGGTGGCCATGATGAGCGTGAGCAAACGTTGAACCAATTACTTGTTGAAATGGATGGATTCGGTGCAAACGAAGGTATTATTATCATCGCTGCGACAAACCGTCCTGATATTCTTGATCCAGCATTATTACGTCCAGGTCGTTTTGACCGTCAAATTACAGTAGATCGTCCAGATGTAAATGGCCGTGAAGCTGTACTGAAGGTGCATGCTCGTAATAAACCGCTTGATGAGAATATCAACTTAAGAGCAATTGCAACTCGTACGCCAGGATTCTCTGGTGCTGATCTTGAAAACTTATTAAACGAAGCTGCTTTAGTAGCTGCGCGTCAAGATAAGAAGAAAATTGATATGAGTGACATTGATGAAGCAACGGATCGCGTTATTGCAGGTCCGGCTAAGAAAAGTCGTGTTATCTCTGAAAAAGAACGTAATATCGTTGCTTTCCATGAAGCGGGTCATACTGTAATTGGTGTTGTTCTTGATGAAGCTGATGTCGTTCATAAAGTAACAATTGTCCCTCGTGGTCAAGCTGGTGGATATGCAGTAATGCTTCCGAAAGAAGATCGTTACTTCATGACAAAGCCAGAGTTACTTGATAAAATCACTGGTTTACTTGGTGGTCGAGTAGCTGAGGAGATTGTATTTGGTGAAGTGAGTACAGGTGCTCACAACGACTTCCAACGTGCGACGGGCATTGCAAGACGTATGGTTACAGAATTCGGTATGAGTGATAAGCTTGGACCAATGCAATTTGGTAGTTCGCAAGGTGGTCAAGTGTTCTTAGGAAGAGACTTCCATTCAGAGCAAAACTACAGTGATGCAATTGCACACGATATCGATGTAGAAATGCAAACGATTATGAAAGAATGTTATGCTCGTGCAAAAGACATTCTTACTGAAAATCGTGATAAGCTAGATCTTATTGCAAAAACGTTACTTGAAGTAGAAACGTTAGATGCTGAGCAAATCAATCATTTATGTGATTACGGCAGATTGCCAGAACGTCCAACATCTTCAGATGATGTGAAAGTAAACATCAACATGAAGAAAGACGATGAAGATAAAGAAGATAAGTAAGAAACGAAGGAGTGACTATCGTCACTCCTTTTTTGTTTGTTAAAACCTTTGTTAATTACTATTGAGAACTTAGTGGATAAAGTAATTTAAGTAAAACTAGTATTAAAAATTGAAATAGAGAGCAATCTTTTTGTAAAATGATGAGGATAGGAAAGCTGATTATATAAGTATGTGTGATATGATGTTTTTATAAGTTTTATACATACTGCACAAATATAGATTAAATAAGATAAGTGGTGAGAATATGATTTTTGTATTGGATGTAGGGAACACAAATGCTGTACTAGGTGTGTTTGAAGAGGGGGAACTTCGTCAGCATTGGCGCATGGAAACAGATCGTCATAAGACAGAAGATGAATATGGAATGCTTGTAAAGCAATTGCTTGAGCATGAAGGTCTTTCGTTTGAAGATGTGAAAGGTATTATTGTGTCTTCAGTCGTACCACCAATTATGTTTGCTTTAGAGCGCATGTGTGAAAAATATTTTAAAATTAAACCGCTTGTAGTAGGGCCTGGGATAAAAACAGGGCTAAATATTAAATATGAAAATCCGCGTGAAGTAGGCGCAGACCGAATTGTAAATGCAGTAGCAGGAATCCACTTATATGGAAGTCCGCTTATTATTGTTGATTTTGGTACGGCTACTACATATTGTTATATTAACGAAGAAAAGCATTATATGGGTGGAGTTATTACGCCAGGAATTATGATTTCAGCAGAGGCTTTATATAGCAGAGCAGCAAAACTTCCTCGTATCGAAATTACAAAACCAAGCAGTGTAGTTGGGAAAAATACAGTAAGTGCGATGCAATCGGGTATTCTTTATGGTTATGTTGGACAAGTGGAAGGTATTGTTAAGCGTATGAAAGAAGAAGCTAGACAAGAACCTAAAGTTATTGCAACAGGTGGATTAGCAAAATTAATTTCCGAAGAATCGAATGTAATTGATATTGTAGATCCATTTTTAACGTTAAAAGGTTTATACATGTTATATGAACGTAATGCAAATTTACAGCATGAGAAAGGTGAATAAATACGTATGAAAGATTATTTAGTAAAAGCGTTAGCGTTTGATGGAGAAGTGCGTGCGTATAGTGTACGTACAACAAATACAGTAAGTGAGGCGCAAAGACGTCATGATACATGGAGAACAGCTTCAGCGGCACTAGGGCGTTCTTTAACTGCGGGTACAATGATGGGCGCAATGTTAAAAGGTGAGCAAAAGTTAACGATTAAGGTAGAAGGTAACGGTCCGATTGGTCCTATCTTAGTAGATGCTCATGCAAATGGAGATGTACGTGGTTATGTAACGAATCCGCATGTTGATTTTGAAGGAACAGAACAAGGGAAGTTACGTGTATATCAAGCGGTAGGTACAGAGGGGTTTGTAACTGTAATTAAAGATATTGGAATGCGTGAGCCGTTTATTGGTCAATCTCCAATCGTTTCAGGAGAATTAGGAGAAGACTTTACGTATTATTTTGCAGTTTCTGAACAAACGCCTTCTTCTGTAGGTGTTGGTGTTCTTGTAAATGGAGATGATAGCATATTAGCGGCAGGTGGATTCATCCTTCAAATTATGCCGGGTGCGCAAGATGAAACGATTTCATTTATTGAAGACCGTTTACAAAAGATTCCACCTGTATCAACGTTGATTGAACAAGGACTTTCTCCGGAAGAGCTACTATATGCAGTTCTTGGAGAAGATAAAGTAAAAGTATTAGAAACAATGGATGTTCAATTTAATTGCACATGCTCACGCGAGCGTATTGAGAGTGTATTAATTAGTTTAGGTAAAACAGAGTTAGAGCAAGTTCGTGAAGAAGAGGAAGAGACAGAAGTTCACTGTCATTTCTGTAATGAACGATACAAGTTCTCTAAAGAAGATATTACAAATTTAATCGAGAATTTGTAATAAGGGAATTAAGAGGAGCAATCCTCCAAATGAATTGACAAACAGGGAATTTTCTGACAAAATCTAAATATAGATAAAACCAATAAAAATACTCGGTGTTAGGAGTGACAGGAATGCGAGTGGCACAATCAGTTTCAGAATTAATCGGGAAAACGCCGATCGTTAAGTTGAACCGCATCGTAGAATCAGACAGCGCAGATATATACTTAAAATTAGAATTTATGAATCCGGGGAGTAGCGTTAAAGATCGTATCGCATTAGCTATGATTGAAGATGCTGAAAAAAATGGATTATTAAAAGAGGGCGATACAATCATTGAGCCGACAAGTGGTAACACAGGAATTGGTTTAGCGATGGTAGCGGCTGCTAAAGGATATAATGCAATCTTAGTAATGCCAGAAACAATGAGTATTGAGCGTCGTAATTTATTACGTGCTTACGGTGCGGAATTAGTATTGACTCCAGGGCCTGAAGGAATGGGTGGAGCAATTCGTAAAGCGACTGAATTAGCAAAAGAGCATGGCTACTTTATACCACAACAGTTCAAAAACCAATCGAATCCAGAAATTCACCGTTTAACAACAGGTCCAGAAATTATTGAACAAATGGGTGACCAATTAGATGCGTTTATTGCAGGTATTGGTACAGGTGGAACGATTACTGGTGCTGGTGAAGTACTGAAGGAAGCGTATAAAGATATTAAAATTTATGCAGTAGAACCTGCAGATTCACCAGTATTATCTGGTGGGAAACCAGGTCCACATAAAATCCAAGGAATTGGGGCGGGATTTGTTCCGGAGACGTTGGATGTAGAAGTATATGATGAAATTATTCAAGTGAAAACAGAGCAAGCATTTGAATATGCGAGAAGAGTGGCTAAAGAGGAAGGTATTTTAGTTGGTATCTCTTCAGGCGCAGTTATTTATGCAGCAACAGAAGTTGCGAAAAAGTTAGGTAAAGGGAAAAAGGTACTTGTTATTATCCCGAGTAACGGTGAACGTTATTTAAGTACACCACTTTATCAATTTGAATCATAATTAAACGCGATTGAAAAAGCATCCTTGAAAAAGGGTGCTTTTTCTTTTGGGATTGGAAATAGGAAAAGAGTGAATGACTAGAAAACTTCATGTAAAATAAGAGGTAGTATAATTAAATTATTTTCACTAGCCTTCGAGTATAATCAATCTCTATATAAATAACTTATGTAGTTTGAGCTGGTTAATCTAAGAGGGTGGGATAAAAGAAGACGGGGTGTTGATATGCAACGAAGAAAATCTTTAGCGCTTTCTATTCCATATCAGTTAGATTTCTTTAAGCAATATAAATTTCTTTCTCAGGGTAAATCGCAACATATTTTGTTAGAAAGCGGCCGTGGCGGTCGTTATAACATTGTAGGGCTGAACCCAGTAGCGGTAATCCGAGGGAAGGATGAAACGTTACATATAAGTGAGAGTGGTAAGGAAACAATAAAACGAGGGAATCCGTTAGATTTAATGCAAGAATATATGGAACAATGGAAGACGGACTATAACCCAGAGTATCCGCCTTTTCAAGGTGGTGCAATTGGCTATTTCAGTTATGACTGTATCCGTTATATTGAAAAGCTGCCTTCTCTTGCGGAAGATGATATTAATATACCTGACATCTTCTTTTTATTATTTGATGACGTATTTGTCTATGATCAAAAAGAACAAGTGTTATGGGTTATTACGCATTATGTAGATAAATATGAAGAGGCAAAAGAACGGCTAAATGAGTGGAAGAGTCTTTGGATGACAGAAGCGCCTGAAGTGACTGTGCCCTTTGAAAGTCCTGAAAAGAAAAGTGAAGCAGTTGCTTTTACTGAAGCCGGCTTTATGAAGGCAGTTGAATGTATTCAAGAATATATTGGGGCGGGTGATGTGTTCCAAGTAAACTTGTCGACGAGACAAGAAAGAACGTTACAGACACACCCACTAGAAATTTATACAAGTCTTCGTGAAATTAATCCATCTCCATATATGGGTTACCTGGAGCTTGGGGATTTTCAAATTGTTAGTGGATCGCCAGAGTTGTTAATTAAGAAACAAGGAACTGAAGTAAGTACAAGACCAATTGCTGGAACGAGATCTAGAGGCGCGGATGAGCAAGAGGATGAAGAATTAGCAAGAGAATTAATTGAGAACGAAAAAGAAAGAGCAGAGCATGTAATGCTTGTGGATTTAGAAAGAAATGATTTAGGACGTGTTTGTAAATATGGCACTGTAGAAGTAGATGAATTTATGGTAATTGAGAAATACTCACATGTTATGCATATTGTTTCTAATGTGCGTGGTGAGGTGGAAGAAGATAAAGATGCTTTTGATTTAGTGAAGGCTGTATTCCCTGGGGGAACAATTACTGGTGCCCCGAAAATACGTACGATGGAAATTATTGAGGAATTAGAACCTGTTCGAAGAGGGATTTATACAGGTTCAATCGGTTGGATTGGTTATTCTGGAGATACAGAATTGAATATTGTAATTAGAACGCTTCTTGCTAAAGATGGAAAAGCTCATGTACAAGCAGGGGCGGGAATTGTAATTGATTCAAATCCAGAAAATGAATATAAAGAGTCGTTAAAAAAGGCGATTGCTTTATGGCGTGCAAAAGAACGTAGCGAAGAAACGGTTAGGTGAGAGAAATGATATTAATGATTGATAATTATGATTCTTTTACATTTAATTTAGTGCAGTTTCTTGGAGAACTTGGACAAGAGCTCGTTGTTAAACGTAACGATGAAGTGACCATTTCAGATATTGAGAATATGAAACCAGATTTTCTAATGATTTCTCCAGGTCCATGTAGTCCTAATGAAGCGGGGATTAGTATGGAAGTTATTAAATACTTTGCTGGAAAGATTCCGATTTTTGGAGTTTGTCTAGGGCATCAATCCATTGCACAAGTGTTTGGTGGAGAGGTTGTCCGTGCAGAACGATTAATGCATGGGAAAACGTCGCTTATGCATCATGATGGAAAGACGATTTTTTCGGATATTCCTAATCCGTTTACTGCGACGCGCTATCATTCCCTTATTGTTAAGAAAGAGACGTTACCCGATTGCTTAGAGGTAACATCTTGGACAGAGGAAGGAGAAATTATGGCACTTCGTCATAAGACATTGCCGATAGAGGGTGTGCAATTCCATCCGGAATCTATTATGACTTCTCATGGGAAAGAGTTGTTACAGAATTTCATTTGTAAATACAGTCCAAGTGCAACGTTATGTTAATTTACGTAAATGGTCAGTATGTAGAAGCAAGTGAAGCGAAAATTTCTCCTTATGATCATGGTTATTTATATGGTCTTGGAGTTTTTGAAACGTTTCGTATTTATAATGGTCATCCTTTCTTATTGGATGATCATTATGACCGTTTAATAGAAGCGCTGGATACATTGCAAATTAAATGGACAATGAAAAAAAATGACGTGATGCTTATTTTGAAAGATTTACTCGCTAAGAATGAATTGAAGCATGCATATGTACGTTTTAATGTATCAGCGGGTATAGATGAAATAGGATTACAAACGGAAATGTATGAAGAGCCTTCGGTTATTGTTTTTATAAAACCTTTAACAGCTCCAGGAGATGTAGTGGAAAAAGAAGGTGTTATTCTAAAGCAAGTGCGAAATACACCGGAAGGAACATTTCGTCTGAAGTCTCATCATTATTTAAATAATATTTTAGGGAAGCGTGAAATTGGAAATGTTGTGAGTAAGGAAGGTATTTTTCTTACTGAAGCAGGTTATGTTGCAGAGGGTATTGTTTCCAATCTATTTTTTGTGAAAGGTGATGTTTTATATACACCTTCGTTAGAGACAGGGATTTTAAATGGTATCACTCGTGCGTTTATTATAAAGAGTGCTGAAGAATTAAATATAGAAGTAAAGGAAGGTTTCTTTACAAAAGATGAGCTACTTTCAGCGGATGAAGTCTTCGTAACAAACTCCATTCAAGAAATTGTTCCGCTTTATCGTATAGAAGCGCAGGATTTCCCGGGTAAAGTAGGAGTGGTTACAAAAAGTTTAATGTACCTTTATGGAATGCAAAGAGAGAAATTATGGAGCAGAAATGAATTACGAAGAGGAGATGTGTAGTTTGAAGTGGGATTATGATTTACGCTGCGGCGAATATACATTGAATTTAAATGAAAAGACATTAATTATGGGGATTTTAAATGTAACACCAGATTCGTTTTCTGATGGTGGGAGTTACAACGAGGTAGATGCTGCGGTACGTCACGCAAAAGAAATGCAAGGTGAAGGTGCTCATATTATTGATATTGGTGGCGAATCTACTCGCCCGGGTTTTGCTAAAGTATCAGTAGAAGAAGAAATAAAGCGAGTTGTCCCGATGATTCAAGCAGTTTCAAAAGAAGTAAAATTGCCTATATCTATCGATACATATAAAGCTGAAGTTGCAAAGCAAGCAATTGAGGCTGGTGCTCATATTATTAATGATATTTGGGGAGCGAAGGCGGAGCCGAAAATTGCTGAAGTCGCAGCTCATTACGATGTACCCATCATTTTAATGCATAACCGCGATAACATGAATTATCGTAATTTAATGGCGGATATGATTGCTGATTTGTATGACAGTATTAAAATTGCTAAAAATGCTGGTGTGCGAGATGAGAATATTATTTTAGATCCAGGTATCGGTTTTGCTAAAACACCTGAGCAGAACTTAGAGGCGATGCGTAATTTAGAACAGTTAAATGTGCTAGGTTATCCGGTTCTCTTAGGTACTTCGAGAAAGTCCTTTATTGGGCACGTATTAGATTTGCCAGTAGAGGAACGCCTTGAGGGAACGGGAGCTACTGTTTGTCTTGGTATTGAAAAGGGCTGTGAGTTTGTTCGTGTCCATGATGTGAAAGAAATGGCGCGTATGGCTAAAATGATGGATGCGATGATTGGTAAGGGGGTAAGGTAATTGGATAAAATTTATATCCATGATATGGAGTTTTATGGTTATCATGGCGTGTTCCCAGAGGAGAATAAATTAGGTCAGAGATTTAAAGTTGACTTAACGGTGGAGTTGGATTTAAAGCGTGCAGGGGAAAGTGATGACTTAGAGCATTCGGTCAATTATGGCGAGCTTTTCGAATTATGTAGAAAAGTTGTTGAGGATAGAAAGTATAAGCTTGTGGAGAGTATCGCTGAAAATATTGCTGCAGATATATTAAAACAATATGAAAGTATTTCGCGCTGTACAATTAAGGTAATTAAGCCGGATCCACCGATACCGGGTCATTATCGTGCTGTAGCAGTAGAAATTACGAGAGAACGTCCATGAACAATATAGCTTACATTGCATTAGGGTCAAATATTGGAGAGCGTTATACGTATCTAACCGAAGCGATTCAGTTTTTAAATAAAAATCCTTATATTCAGGTTGATGATATTTCATCTGTATATGAAACTGAGCCAGTTGGCTATACTGACCAAAGTTGCTTTTTAAATTTAGTTATAAAAATTTCTACCAATTTATCACCACAAGAATTATTGAAAGTAACACAAAAAGTAGAAAATGACCTAGGGAGAAAAAGGGAAATTAGGTGGGGGCCGAGGACTATCGACCTTGACATTTTACTTTATAATCAAGAGAATATTGAAGCAGAGAATCTTATTGTTCCGCATCCGCGGATGTTTGAAAGAGCTTTTGTTATCGTTCCGTTGTTAGAAATTAATCAAGACATAAAACAAAACATTTCATGTTCACAAGTAGAAGAAATGAAAAGGCGAGAGGGAGTAACGGTATGGAAGCAGAAAAATGGGGAAGACGCATTCGTGCTTTTCGAAAGCTAAAAGGTTACACACAAGAAGGTTTTGCTAAAGCACTAGGGGTATCTGTATCTGTTTTAGGTGAGGTTGAGAGAGGGAATAGATCGCCTTCTCAAGATTTTGTAGTAGAAGTTGCTAAGGCATTAAATGTTTCGATAGAGGAATTAATGCCAAAGTGATTGTACAGGAAGGAGTAGATTGATTGTTAAAGATTGCAAATATCGAGATGAAAAATCCGGTTGTACTAGCACCGATGGCGGGAGTGTGTAACTCTGCATTCCGTTTAACAGTAAAAGAATTTGGTGCCGGATTAGTTTGTGCTGAAATGGTAAGTGATAAGGCAATATTACTTAATAATAAAAGAACATTAGATATGTTATATATCGACGAGAGAGAAAAGCCATTAAGTTTACAAATTTTTGGTGGAGAGAAAGAAACTCTTGTAGATGCTGCGAAATATGTAGATAAATATACGACAGCAGACATAATTGATATTAATATGGGTTGTCCAGTGCCGAAAATCGTTAAATGTGATGCTGGAGCAAGGTGGCTTTTAGACCCGAATAAAATATATGAAATGGTAGCAGCGGTTGTAGATGCTGTTGAAAAGCCGGTTACAGTTAAAATGCGTATCGGTTGGGATGAAGAACATATTTTCGCAATAGAAAATGCTAGGGCTGTTGAGCGTGCTGGTGGCCAAGCTGTGGCGGTTCACGGACGTACACGAGTGCAAATGTATGAAGGAAAAGCGGATTGGGATATTATTAAACAAGTAAAACAATCTGTAAATATCCCGGTTATCGGAAATGGTGATGTCGCAACGCCGCAAGATGCAAAGCGTATGCTTGATGAAATTGGTGTAGATGGTGTTATGATTGGGCGTGCTGCTCTTGGAGATCCGTGGATGATTTATCGTACGGTAAAGTATTTGGAGACAGGTGAATTAATGCCGGAACCAACAGTGCGCGAGAAAATTGATGTATGTATGTTGCATCTAGATCGTCTTATCGACTTAAAGAATGAAAGTGTCGCTGTAAGAGAGATGAGAAAACATGCAGCTTGGTATTTAAAAGGTGTTCGTGGTAATGCGAGTGTACGTAATGGTATTAATGCTTGTAACACACGGGAAGACCTTGCGAATGTGTTAGGTACATTTGTAGAAGAAGTGGAAGCGAAACAACAAACAATTTACGTTGGTTAATAATGGACATAGGAGATTGACATTCTTCTATACACTTCCTATAATTACGTGAAAGAAAGAAGAGCTGCCAGTTAGTTGCTGGCAGTTTTTCTAGTTGAGTAGAAAATGCTATACTGTATATATTGTAAAATTAAATAGAGCTGGAGTGATATCAATATCATGGATAACATGAACCACGAAGAATTAAACGACCAATTGATTGTTCGTCGTGAAAAGCTACATAATTTACGTGAACAAGGAATTGACCCGTTCGGTAAAAGATTTGAACGCACAAATTCAACAACTGACTTAGTGAGTCTATATGGAGAGTTCTCTAAAGAGGAATTAGAGGAGAAGGAAATCGCTGTTTCTATCGCTGGTCGTATTATGACAAAACGCGGAAAAGGGAAAGCTGGATTTGCACATGTTCAAGATTTACATGGACAAGTTCAAATTTATGTTCGTAAAGATGCTGTTGGAGATGACGAGTACGAATTATTTAAAACAGCAGATTTAGGTGATTTAGTAGGTATTGAAGGTAAAGTGTTCAAAACAAACGTTGGAGAACTTTCAGTAAAAGCAACAGGCTTTACGCTATTAACGAAATCTCTTCGTCCATTACCAGATAAATACCATGGATTAAAAGATGTTGAACAACGCTACCGTCAACGTTACTTAGACTTAATTACAAGTATGGAAAGTCGTGAAACGTTCGTTACTCGTAGTAAAATTATTCGTGAGATGAGAAGATACCTAGATGACAACGGTTATCTTGAAGTGGAAACACCTATGATGCATGCAATTGCAGGTGGAGCTTCTGCGCGTCCTTTCACTACACACCATAATGCGTTAGATATGGAATTATATATGCGTATCGCAATTGAGCTACATTTAAAGCGTCTTATTGTGGGTGGTTTAGAAAAAGTATATGAGATCGGCCGTGTATTCCGTAATGAGGGTGTATCAACTCGTCATAACCCTGAGTTTACGATGATTGAATTATATGAAGCATACGCTGATTATAAAGATATTATGAAGTTAACAGAAGATATGGTTGCTCATATCGCGAAAAAAGTACTGGGTACAACAACAATCCAGTATGGTGATTATGAAATTAATCTAGAACCAGAATGGACACGTCTTCATATGGTAGATGCGATTAAGCAATACTCTGGAGCTGATTTCTGGAATCCGATGAGTATAGAAGAAGCGCGTGAACTTGCAAAAGAACATAATGTAGAAATTAAAGATACAATGGAAGTTGGTCATATTATAAATGAATTCTTCGAACAAAAAGTAGAAGATAAATTAATCCAACCAACATTTATTTACGGTCATCCGGTAGAAATCTCGCCGCTTGCGAAAAAGAATGATGAAGATCCAAGATTTACAGATCGTTTCGAATTATTTATCGTTGCGCGTGAACATGCAAATGCATTCACTGAGTTAAATGATCCAATCGATCAAAAAGAACGTTTTGAAGCGCAATTAAAAGAGCGCGAACAAGGTAATGACGAAGCTCACATGATGGATGACGATTATATTGAAGCTCTTGAGTACGGTATGCCTCCTACGGGTGGATTAGGAATCGGTATTGATCGTCTAGTTATGTTATTAACAAATGCACCATCTATTCGTGATGTATTATTATTCCCTGCTATGCGCCATAAACAAGACTAAGCTTTGGAGATTTCTCCAAAGCTTTTTTTATTTGAGCATGAGTTGCGTGGGTATAGTAAATCTTGATAGTGCGAGAAATTATATTTATATAGAAGAAATGTGCTGTTTTTATACTTTTTTACTAAGTTAAAAATTTTATTAGAAAAACTATTGCATTTTAATAATCAAACTGGTATATTTATATTCGTTGCCACGAAAGGTAACAAACAAAACAAACGAAAAACAACTTATTAAAAAAAGTTGTTGACGAAAATATAACGAAATGTTATATTGATAAAGTCGCTTCTGAGCGATAAAGTAGTTCTTTGAAAACTGAACGAAACAAACAACGTGAAACGTCAATTTTTATTTTAGATGCTAGACAAACTAACTTTATTGGAGAGTTTGATCCTGGCTCAGGATGAACGCTGGCGGCGTGCCTAATACATGCAA
>NZ_SEIY01000027.1:0-49844 GCF_004634455.1 Bacillus sp. 007/AIA-02/001 | reverse complement strand
AAGATTCCAAGAAAAACTTCACGGCCTTTCCCCGATAGAATATCGGGAAAAGGCCGTGGCATAATACTCTTTTTATTACTGTCTACTTGACAGGGAGATGACCAGCTTTACTCTTTTTTTACATTAGTTTAGACAAGCCTTAATAATAGTTTATTAAAATGAAAGTGTATTCATTCATTATATTCACTGTGTATAAAGTTATAATGATATGAACATTTGCATATTTTAATTTATTGATAGAAATTTCGTGAAAGGTGGGATATTCTAGTCATAGGTTAACCGGACGACATCATAGGATCCTAACAAAATGTTTACAATAATTCAATTATAAAATGGAGGATTTTATATGAAAAAGAAAGTACTTGCTTTAGCGGCAGCTATTACATTAGTTGCTCCATTACAAAGTGTTGCATTTGCTCATGAAAATGATGGGGGACAGAGATTTGGAGTTATTCCGCGCTGGTCTGCTGAAGATAAACATAAAGAAGGCGTGAATTCTCATTTATGGATTGTAAACCGTGCAATTGATATTATGTCTCGTAATACAACACTTGTAAAACAAGATCGAGTTGCACTATTAAATGAATGGCGTACGGAGTTAGAGAACGGTATTTATGCTGCTGACTATGAAAATCCTTATTATGATAATAGCACATTTGCTTCACATTTCTATGACCCTGACAATGGGAAAACTTATATTCCGTATGCAAAGCAGGCAAAGGAAACTGGAGCTAAGTATTTTAAATTAGCTGGTGAGTCTTACAAAAATAAAGATATGAAACAAGCATTCTTCTATTTAGGATTATCTCTTCATTATCTAGGGGATGTAAACCAACCGATGCATGCAGCAAACTTTACAAACCTTTCGTATCCACAAGGGTTCCATTCTAAATATGAAAACTTTGTAGATACGATAAAAGATAACTATAAAGTAACGGATGGAAATGGATATTGGAACTGGAAAGGTACGAATCCAGAAGATTGGATTCATGGAGCGGCAGTAGTTGCGAAACAAGATTACGCTGGCATTGTAAATGATAATACGAAAGATTGGTTCGTGAGAGCTGCTGTATCACAAGAATATGCAGATAAATGGCGCGCTGAAGTTACACCAATGACAGGTAAGCGTTTAATGGATGCACAACGTGTTACTGCTGGATATATTCAGCTTTGGTTTGATACGTACGGAAATCGTTAAGTATTTAAAAAAGGTCAAATCTCAGAATAGAGTATTTGGCCTTTTTATCACTATACAATACATGGAGGTATGAAACGTGAAAGGTAAATTGCTAAAAGGTGTACTTAGCTTAGGTGTTGGTCTAGGAGCTTTATATAGTGGAACGTCAGCTCAAGCAGAAGCGTCTACAAATCAAAACGATACATTAAAAGTGATGACGCATAATGTATATATGCTATCAACAAACTTATATCCGAACTGGGGACAAACTGAGCGTGCTGATTTAATCGGGGCGGCAGATTATATAAAGAATCAAGACGTAGTTATATTAAATGAAGTGTTTGATAATAGCGCATCAGATCGTTTATTAGGGAATTTGAAGAAAGAATATCCAAATCAAACAGCAGTATTAGGTCGTAGTAGTGGAAGTGAATGGGATAAAACGTTAGGAAACTATTCATCTTCAACTCCTGAAGATGGTGGCGTTGCGATTGTGAGCAAATGGCCAATCGCTGAAAAGATTCAATATGTATTTGCAAAAGGATGCGGGCCAGATAATTTATCGAATAAAGGATTTGTATACACGAAAATTAAGAAAAATGATCGCTTTGTTCATGTAATTGGTACGCATTTGCAAGCGGAAGATAGTATGTGCGGAAAAACTTCACCTGCATCTGTACGTACAGACCAATTAAAAGAAATTCAAGACTTTATTAAAAATAAAAATATACCAAATAATGAGTATGTGTTAATTGGTGGTGATATGAACGTAAATAAAATAAATGCAGAGAACAAGAATGACTCAGAGTATGCATCTATGTTTAAAACATTGAACGCTTCTGAACCATCTTATACTGGACATACAGCGACTTGGGACGCAACGACAAACAGTATTGCAAAATATAATTTCCCTGATAGTCCTGCTGAGTATTTAGATTATATTATTGCAAGTAAAGACCATGCGAACCCATCGTATATAGAGAATAAGGTGTTACAGCCGCAATCTCCACAATGGACTGTTACATCATGGTTCCAAAAATATACGTATAATGATTACTCTGATCATTATCCAGTAGAGGCGACTATTTCTATGAAGTAGTTTCAAAAAGTTTCTTCGTAAAGAAGAAACTTTTTTTATTTGCAAACAGGAAAATCACACTTTCTTTCCAATATGTATAAGACATATTGAGAAGAGGAGAGAAAAATGTGGATCGAGGAATTTTTAAAGAAGTTCCATTACCGTGTGCATTTTTGGATGAAGTGGCTTTAGATAGAAATATTCAATCGATTATAGAGTTAAGTGGAAATAAAAAGATTCGTATAGCGAGTAAATCGTTACGCTCTGTTCCGATTATGCAAAAGATACTAGCTGCAAATGATCGATTTCAAGGTATTATGTGCTTTTCACCTAGAGAGATTTTATTTTTAATAGAACAAGGATTTAATGATTTATTGCTTGGATATCCTGCTTACGATGAAAGAGCTCTGTATGAAATTAGTTTGTTAACAAAGAAAGGTTTCATTATAACTTGTATGGTGGATTGTGAAGAGCATATTGTGTATTTAGAAAACATTGCTGAGCAATCTAAAGGATGTTTTCGTGTTTGTTTGGATATTGATATGAGTAGTCGCTTCTTTCAATTTCATTTTGGTGTACAAAGGTCCCCAGTAAAAAATGTGCAGGATGCGTTGAAAGTAGTAGAAAAGGTGAGAAGGTCATCATATTTAATGTTAGATGGTGTAATGGGATATGAAGCTCAAATTGCCGGGGTGGGCGATTATATACCGAATCAATGGTTGAAAAGTAAAGTGATTTCGTATTTAAAGCAGAAATCAGTGCTAGAAGTTAAAGAAAGAAGAGAACATATTGTAAAAGCAATACAAAACATTGGTATTGAGCTAAGGTTTGTAAATGGAGGCGGAACAGGAAGCATAAAAACAACCGAGAAAGATAATTCAGTTTCAGAGATTACAATAGGTTCTGCTTTTTATTCTCCGAAGCTGTTTGATTATTATAAAGAGGTGAAATTTCATCCAGCGGTCGGATTTGCCTTACCAGTTGTACGTAAACCAGTCCCGTTTATTTACACTTGCCTAGGTGGTGGATATATTGCTTCAGGAGCAGTTGGAAAAGATAAAGAGCCTGAAGTTTGGAGACCGAAGGGTGCAAAATTATTAGCTTTAGAAGGTGCTGGCGAGGTACAAACGCCAATTTTTTATAACGGCGAGGAACGAGTGGATATAGGAGAGACCATTTTGTTTCGTCATAGTAAGGCTGGTGAATTATGTGAACGCTTTCCTTTTTTGTATCGTGTTAAAAAAGGAGAGATTGTCGGGGAGTATTCAACATATCGGGGGGATGGCCAATGCTTTCTATAAAGGGACAAAAGTGGAGAAATTGGACAGGGAATGTAGAAGGAACGCCGCATTATACGATGTATCCAGAAAGTATACAAGATGTAGTAGAAGTTGTGGGGCTTGCGCGAAAAAAGGGAAAGAAAATTCGTGTTGTCGGTTCAGGACACTCGTTTACCCCCCTTGTGCAAACGGAAGAAGTTTTAGTTTCTTTAGATGAATTGAAGGGTATTGTGAATATTGATGCAGAGAAGATGGTTGCTGAAGTATGGGCAGGAACAAAGTTATATGATTTAGGGAAGTTACTTGAGGAAAAAGGTTATGCGCAAGAAAATTTAGGGGATATTGATTCGCAATCTATTGCAGGAGCGATTAGTACGGGGACTCATGGAACAGGTATTACCTTTGGGAGTTTATCAACACAAGTTATAGAGATTACGGCAGTTCTATCTAATGGTGAGAGTATAGTTTGTTCGGAAGCTGAGAACGTAGAATATTGGAGAGCGTTTCAGTTGTCACTTGGAATGTTAGGTATCATTGTAAAGATAAAATTGAAGGTTATTCCAGCGTATTCACTCGTTTATGAAAGTGAAAAACAGTCATTATCCACTGTAATGAACAAACTAGAAGAATATAAGAAGCATCGTCATTTTGAATTTTTCGTTTTTCCTTATTCTGATGAAGTACAAGTGAAACTTACGAACGAAACAACGAATAAAGGCAGTGATTTGAAATGGCATAAACTAAAGGTGGAGTTACTTGAAAATAGGATGTTCTCTTTACTATCTAAAGGATGTAAATGGTTTCCTTCTATAAGTAAAGGCGTGAGTCGGTTATCAGCTAAAGCTGTACCAAACACAAAAATAATTGGCCCGAGCTATGAAGTATTTGCTACATCACGTACGGTGCCATTTTATGAAATGGAGTATAGCATTCCTTCAAAGTATATGAGGACGGTTGTAGAAGAAATCTCAAATCTTATTGAAAAGAAAAAGTATAAGGTGCACTTCCCAATCGAATGCCGTTATGTGAAAGGGGATGATATATGGCTTAGTCCGGCCTATGGAAGAGATTCAGCATATATCGCTGTTCATATGTATAAAGGTATGAAATATGCTGCTTACTTTGGCGAAGTGGAAAAGATTTTTCTAAAGTATGAAGGGCGTCCACATTGGGGGAAAATGCATACATTATCATATGAGCAATTACAATATATATATCCAGAATTTCATTCGTTTTTACAGGTGAGGAAATCTCTAGATGAACTTGGAATGTTTTTTAATCCTTATGCAGAAAAGTTATTTATCCCGCTATTTGTCGGGCAGTAACACTCTCGTCGCAAAATTCGGTGGGAGATAACCGCCCGGTTGGTGAGGGCTAATTAAAGTTTCACATTATGTATATGAAAAAGGTGACAAATAATTATTTGTCACCTTTTTTTAGTGTAATTGCATTTCTTGTATGACTAATATGTTCATAAAATAGTAGTTTATCACGGCTAAATACATGCAGTAAAACATGAATAATAAATAGGCCGTTAATGATGAATAGGAATAATAATGTAACGAGTAATACTAAAGGCTCTGTGTGATTTAAAATAGAGCTACTAGAAAGAATATAATTGATTCCACCTAATGCAAAATAAAATATACCGTAGCGAATAAATAGTTCTTTTAATGTAATACGATTTGATTTTCCTTTCACGTGAATGCGAAGCAATGCTTTCCCAATTGTTTTTCCGTTAGTAAAGTATGGAATAATAATAAAGTAAATAAGGATTGAACACGTAATGAAAATGAGTTCATACATATTGGTGTAAGATTGCATATTAGAAACGAAGAAAGAATTTCCTTTGTTTTTAACGACAGGTACGACGATAGATAAGAAAATCCAATCAATTTGCATCGCGATAAGGCGACGAATGAATCCGACTGGTTTCGTTTCCAAATCAATATGACTATCTAACTCGTTTGTCTTCGGAAGGAAGTACGTAAATATTGGTGCAATGATAAAACCAATTACGCCACCTAATGTATTTAAAAACAAATCATCGATATCAAATAATCGGTATGCACAATTGTATATACCGTATAATCCAGTCACTTGTGTTAGCTCGAAAAATAGTGAAAGGAAAAAGGAAATGCAAATTGTTTGTAAGAAACTACGTCGGAAATAATAACGTAAGTAAATACCGAATGGAACAGTTAATAGAACGTTAAAGGCAACTTGTAAAAACGCAGACTCTTTTAATAAGTAGAAATAAGTAGCTGGTTTCGTTAAAACTGCCGATGTATGACTACTAATCTCTTGTATGAAATAAAATGGTGCGAGTTGCATGTGTTGTGTATTAGCCGGTTGTAGGCTACAAGTATCAAACGTTTGTGGCAACGGCAAAATAACAAGAAAATAGGCATTTAATAAGTAAAGTAATAATGAGTATAAAATAAATGAGCGCCATTTATTTAAATAACCGTATTTTCGATAATTAAATATTAAAAAAGGGATTAAAAGAAACATTGCTAAAAAAGGAAATAAAATAAATGCTGTTTTCACTGGAAATAAATATGCAGTCAAAGTAAAACTCCTTTCAATAAAAATTCGTTTATCATTATAGCGCTAAAAATATTTAAATACAAAGTTAAAACCTTTCTAAATAGAAAAAATTACTAATTTGATAGGGATTAAGTTATAATAAATTTAATATAAGGATATTGTGATTATATAAGTTGAGAGAGGGTACAAGAGATGCGATATGAACTTTTTTCTGTAAGTGGGGATCATATTACGACTTTTGAAAGTGCATGGCGTTTTCAGGAGGGAGAACAGATTTTTGTTCATGATGATCAAACAAAACGAAACTTTATTATTATTCGGCTGACGCATGATGTATTTCAACAAAATAAACATGTTATTCGTTTGTATTGTCAAGAGAAGAAAGTGTATGCATAAGAGAAGCCCTCTTACAGTATGAAAAGTAAGAGGGTCCTTATCTCGTTATTTGTGAACAGCCCAATTGATGAGGGCTGATTAATTTAACTTTATCATTTTGGCCCTCGTAAGGAATAAAAAGAGAAGGATTAATGCACATAGGTAGCATTTGATTTGGAAGAAAGGATATAGCCTTATATTTTGTGCTTCAAAGTTTCATTGCCTTCTTTTTGAGAAAGCCATGTATGGTAATCTTGTTGTGTTTTCCATAACATACGAATCATATACTCTGCCTTATCATTTGTACGATGAACAGGTGAAAACTCTATGTTAATACAACCGTTCGTTCCGGGGGAAGGATAATATTGTTTAAGCCCATAAAGTAGCTCATTTTCATATTCGTACTTAATGTGAATGAGTTTAGTAACTATAAACATATAAACACCTCTTTTACGATAATAGTAGGAAAGATAGAATTACTGTAATAGTGAATTTTATAAATATTATACTATTCAGAAAATTATAAGTAAATAACAGGTTTTAACTTAATAAAGGTATAAAAAAGCGAGCCATTCTATTACACTAGATGACTCGCTTTTAATTTGTAAGTTTTACTTTATAAGAAAATAAGAGTAAGTACACCTACGATAATACAATAGAAAGAGAAATATTTTAAATTTCCTTTTGCCATAATGTTCATAAACCATTTTAGTGAAATATACGTCATGATAAATGTTGCGATGAATGCAACGACATATGGTACGAATAATGTGTCTAGATTTGGGTCATTTGCAATGTCTGTAATGCTTAACAATAAGCCACCTAAGCTAACAGGAATGTATAGTAAGAATGAGAAGCGAAGAGCTGTTTCTTGCTTCATACCAAGTAACATTGCTGCTACGATTGTGGCACCAGATCGGCTTATTCCGGGAATCAGTGCGCAAGCTTGTGCTAATCCGACGATGATTGCATCTTTCATAGAAAGGTCGCCATCATTTTTACGACCGCGTAAATTTCTAATAATCCAAAGGCCGACAGCAGTAATAAGAAGGGAAACCCCAACCATCTTCACACCTTTTAAGTACTGATCGATGTAATCTTTAAATAAAACACCAATAACACCTGCTGGAATGGTTGCAATAACAAGATAAATAATAAAGAAGAAATCTGATTTTGCGTCTTCTGCTCTTGTAAATATATAAGAGAGACCATTCTTTGTTAGACGAATTAAATCATTTCTATAAATAAGTAATACAGCTAATAATGAAGCTGAATTAACAAGTAGTTCGAAGCTAAACCCTTCTATTTTTAGTCCTAGCAAATGTTGTGCTAAAACGAGATGACCACTTGAAGAAATCGGAATTGGTTCTGTTAATCCTTGGAACAGACCGAGAATTAAATATTTTAAAACGTAGTAAAATTGTTCCATAATAACCTCCTTGTTTATTAGTTGAAAGAAACAACTTTTCCATTATAACAAAGATATGGATGAATATTGAAAAGAAATAAATATTCGAAATAAAATAAAAATCCCTTATAGCAGTATAAGGGATTTTTATTTTTAATTAAGAAGTCACTGTTCCTTGAAGACTTTTAGACAATTGAACATCGACTTTTTCAGCATCATGAATATGATTCATAATAGTAGTATTTAATTTTTGGAACATTTGTTGTGTGTTAGCAAATTCTCGTAATATGTCATCATTACAAGACTTTTGGTTTTCGATAGCCTTAATAACATTTGTAGCACCATTTTGTAACGTTTGAATCATAACTAAAATATTTTCAATTCTAGCATTTGTATCGGCGCTCATTTCTACACCTTCATCGACTAAATGTAAATTATCTTTTGTGTTATCATATGCTTTTTCAATTTCTTCTTGAATTTTTTTCGTTAAGTTGCCGATGTTTTTTGTACTTTCTGCTGTACTTTCCGCTAGTTTTCTTACTTCATTGGCAACGACAGCGAATCCTTTACCGTGCTCTCCAGCACGCGCGGCTTCAATACTCGCATTTAATGCAAGTAAATTTGTTTGTGCTGCAATGTTTTGAATGACTTCTACAATTTGCTCGATTTCCTTTGAGCGTTCGCTTAGATGATTCATACTATTAGACGTGCGTTGAGATTGTTCACCTAATTTATTAATTACAATAAGTAAGCGGTGAACGGATTCTTTTCCTTCATTAGAGCAGTCAATAATTTCTGCAATAGACTGAATTAAGCTTTGTTCCTTTTGTAACATTTCATTATTTAACTCATTGGAATGTGTCGTACGTGTTGAAACATTTTCGAAACATGAACTTAACTGTTGAACTAAATTTTGAAGTGTATTGTGTTGGTTATTTACAAGTTGATGCTCTTGTACAACGCTTTGTACACGATCGTGGATAGTAGAAATAGTCTCTTGCTTTTCAATATCTTTTTGTTTTAATTCTGCTTCTAATTCTTGTATACGCTCTTCTAATTGAGCAATTGTATGTTGGAGTGATTTTTTTTGAGTAAACATGTATTTATTTCAACCGCCTTCGAAAGTTATATTTTCTCTATATTTGGATTTTAGCATCTTTTGTATTTTTTAAATATAGGAATTGTTAAATATTTAAGAATCTATTACATTTTATTCATAATTCTCTTTTTTTCGTCACGAAAAATAAACTGTATTTAATCGTTTTGTAAACAAACTGTAAAATAAATCATGTATAACTGTATAAGAAGGGAGTCGGATTATGAACTATTTTAAGCGAATCAGCTGTCTAGTATTAGCAGGAATTATCGGTCTTTCTAGTACAGTCGCTGTTAAAGCAGAGTCAAACGACGAGAAACTTAACAACATGCAACAGCAATTGCAACAAAACGATGCAGAAATGCAAAAGAAAGAGCAAGAGAAGCAAGCTGTTAGTAAAGAAATTAAAGGTATTGAAAACGAACTACATAATTTAAATAATACAATTGCAAAAAATAAAGAGGATCAAGCTGCTATTCAACGTAAAATCGATGAAACACATAAGCAGATTGAGCAAAAAAAGCAAGAAATTGTCGTTTTGGAGGATAAAGTCCTTGCTCGTAAAGATATTATGAGAAAACGTATGGTTTCTGTTCAAAACAGTTCAAATACAAGTTTAGTAGTAGAAGTTGTAGTAGAGTCAAAAAACTTTGCAGACTTCTTACAACGTATGAACGCAGTTTCTACTATTCTAGAAGCTGATAAAGAAATTTTACGTCTACAAGAACAAGATCTTCGTCAAATTGAAGAAGATAAGAAAACAATTGACGAAAAAGAAGCATCTTTAGTAGTAGACAAACAAAAATTAGCAAAAGCGCAAGCTGAACTGCAAGATAACTTAAAAAAGCGTCAAGATAACTTACAAACAGTTCAAGCTAAATATAATGAAGTTGCAAGTCAACTTAATTTAGCAGCGGAAGAAAAAGCTAAAATTGAATCAAATATGAAGACAGTACAAGAAACGATTGCTCGTGAGCAAGAAGCAGCAAGAATCGCAGCGGAAGAGCGTGCAAAAGCAGAAGCAGCTGCAAAAGCAGAGCAAGAAGCTTTAGCGAAAGCACAAGCAGAAATTGCTGAAAAGCAAAAGCAGGAAAAAGCTAGTAAACCAGCTGAACCAGTTGCTAATAATAATTCGAAGGTAGAACCTGCAAAACCTGAACCATCTTCTAAGCCAACTGCTGGTGGGAAAGAAATTTATGTAGAAGCTACAGCTTATACAGCTGATCCAGGGGAAAATGGTTATGCACCAGGTCAACAAGTATTTTCTGCATGGGGACCAGGTGGTAAAGGTTATAATCTAACTGCAAACCCAGGAATGAAATTAATTGCTGTAGATCCAAATGTTATTCCATTAGGTAAGACTGTAAATGTTGAAGGTTATGGAGTAGCAATTGCAGCCGATACTGGTGGGGCTATTAAAGGGCATAGAATTGATGTTTTAATGCCAGATAAAGGTTCATCAAGTAGCTGGGGCAGAAGAACAGTTAAAGTTACAATTTTAAACTAACAAGTAATCCAACTTTACAATACGTAGAGTTGGATTTTTTTATAATAATAATGTTAAGTTGAGTTTACATTTTGTTAAGAATAGCATACAATAATGGTGAGAGGTGGTAAATTTGACCATTTTAAACAGAGTAAAAGAATTAAGAGCTCGTTTTAACTTTACGCAAAGCGTATTAGCAGAAAAGGTTGGAGTAACGAGACAAACAATTGCAGCAATTGAAAAAGGGGATTACGTTCCTTCGTTGTTATTAGCACTTACGATTTGTGATGTGTTCCAGTTAAAGATGGAAGATGTGTTTGTTTTAAATAAGGAGGGAGAAGAGGATGAATAGAATTGTTTTTTCTTATATTATAAATGTACTCTATACTGCACTAGCATGTTGGACATTTGTTGAATTTTATAGTGTTATTACAGAGTTAGCAGATATAATTAAAAACGAGAAATTCCCGTTTGAAGTATGGTTTAATGGAGTACCATTCATTTTATTATTTATTGGAGCAATTATAGTTACAATTTTTTATAGAATTCAAAAGAAAAAATATAAGAATTTATCTTTTTGGATGTATCCATTATTATTTCCGCTAGAAGATGAACGTGAAAAAGCGATTACGGATAAAGCTTGCCGAACAACATTTGTATCGTTATGGTTTGTGTTACCTTGTGCAGTTGGATTTTTAACTTTTTCGCCTATTATTAATGAATATCTTCCTGGATACCCATTATATATTCTATTTTCTATTTTCTTTATTCAAATGACAGTATTTCACGTATCACTATACAGAAATAAATTAGCTTAAAAAGAAACCTTCTTGCACCGGCAAGAAGGTTTCTTTTCAGCTAATACTTGTACATATGACGATATTATTTTATCATTTTATATAGAGTAAGATTTTGTAAGGGAAAGGAACTGTGTATGAATAAGCAAAGAATTTATAGTATAGTAGCAATTCTGCTATTTGTTGTAGGTGGCGTGTTAATTGGAAAGCCATTTTATGATGGATATCAGGCTGAAAAGAAACAGACTGAAAATGTGCAGGCTGTTCAAAAGATGGATTATGAAAAGCATGAGACGGAATTTGTAGATGCTTCCAAAATTAATCAACCAGACTTGGCGGAAGTAGCGAATGCATCATTAGATAAGAAACAAGTAATTGGTCGTATTTCGATTCCAAGTGTTTCAGTAGAACTGCCTGTTTTAAAAGCTTCTACTGAAAAAAACTTATTATCAGGTGCAGCGACAGTAAAAGAGAATCAAGTTATGGGAAAAGGAAATTACGCATTAGCAGGACATAATATGTCTAAAAAAGGTGTTTTATTTAGTGATATAGCTTCTTTGAAAAAAGGCGATAAAATTTATTTGTATGACAATGAAAATGAATATGAGTATGCGGTTACTGGTGTATCTGAAGTGACTCCTGATAAGTGGGAAGTTGTAGAGGATCATGGGAAAGATGAGATAACGCTTATTACATGTGTATCTGTAAAGGATAATTCTAAGCGTTATGTTGTTGCTGGTGATTTAGTAGGAACGAAGGCGAAGAAGTAAAAAAGAAGGTGAACTCTTTAAAGAGTTCACCTTCTTTTTTACTAATGTTGAGAAATAATAGAATATTTCGGTTCGTATTTAAGTATTCTTCTATTTATGTATAATAAAGTTAGAATTCTATATTTTGGGAGGAACAAGAGTGAGACAACAGGTGAAGAAACTTCTTTTAACAACGAGTATAGCGTTATTGGTAGCTCCAATTTCAGCTTATGCGCATCCAGGGCGTACAGATGCTAATGGCGGACATACGTGTCGTACAAATTGTGAGAAGTGGGGATTACAGTACGGGGAATATCATTATCACAATAAACCAGCTTCTAGTAGTGGCGCAACGAGCCCAGCTCCTAGTCAGAATAATAATAGTGCTGTAGAAGCTGAGAGACAAGCAGAAGCACAGCGCAATACTGAGGCTGAAAAACAACGTGCTGCAGAAGCACAGCGTAAAGCTGAAGAAGAGAGACAACGTGTAGCCGAGGAACAAAGAAAAGCTGAAGAGGCACGTAAGCAAGAGGAAGCGCAGCGCCAAGCTGATATGGAAAAAGGTCAACTTGAAGGTCAAAAGAATGGAGAAACTGATTTTAAAGCAGGAAAAAATGATGCAGAAGTGCATGTAGCTGGAAAATCTGATGCATATAAACAAGCGTTTAAAGCGACTTATGCAGCCGCATGGTCTTTAGAAGAGCAGAAGAAAACGCATTTTGAAAAAGGAAAAGAACAAGGTTTAGCACAAGAGACAATGGACGATAGTCAAGTTGCTCCAGAGTTTAAGGTAAACTTTGCAGACGGATTCAAAGTAGGGAATAAAGAAAGAACAGAAAAAATTGAAAAAGAGCAAGCTGAATTAGGGGAAAAGACAGGGAAAGAACTAGCTGAAAAGAATCCTGGAAATAGAGAGAAAGAAGTATACGTGAAGGCATATGAAAAAGCGTATGAAAAAGGCTATAAGTCTACAAAAAAGGCAGTAGAAAAGGCTGGCTATAAGTATGCATTTGAAAACTATGATTTAAAAGTTCCTGCTAAGTATGAACGAAATGAATTGTTAAAGAAATGGTTTACTGAAGGATTTAAATCGAATAAAAAAGCAGCGGAAATTCGAGAAGAAGGGTATAAAAAGGGAGATAGCTGGTTCTCATTTTTCTATAAGAGTTTCGTACCAAGTGAATATAAAGAACATAAAGAGCTGTACGAACAAGCAATAGAAAAAGGTAAAACAGTATAAAAAAAGATGAGGAGAAATTCCTCATCTTTTTTAATCCATCCATTTCACTAATTTCTTAGAAATTAATAATAAAACACAGCCTAATACAATTGCCACAGCGCCAATAACTGTGAATACTTCAGCGTATCCAAGTGAAGTTGTGAAGCTTGCAAGTTGTCCGCCTAAAATGTTGGCGATACCTGAACTTGCTAGCCATACACCCATTAATAAAGATGCTAATTTTACCGGAGCAAGCGCACTAACCATTGATAGTCCGACAGGTGATAAGAATAGCTCACCTAACGTATGGAAAAGATACGTAAAGACGATAAACAGTAAGTTTGCTTTTTCTGTAATGTTATGTTCATCACTACCTGTTTTTAATGTAGCAATAACGAGAATGATATAACCGATACCGAGCAAGATCATACCAAGTCCCATTTTAGTTGGGATTTTTAAATCACCTTGCTTGCGAGTTGCAAGTTTTGCCCATAATGCAGAAATGACTGGAGCAAGTAAAATAATAAATAATGGATTGACCGATTGGAACCAAGATGTTGGAACTTCCCATCCGAACACAGAGCGGTCTACAAATTTGTTTGTATATAATGTTAATGAGCTACCAGCTTGTTCAAAGCCAGCCCAGAAGAAGACAACGAAGCATGTTAAAATGACGATAACTGCGGTACGTTGTTTTTCTTTTTTTGTTAACGGTGTATCTCCTACTGATGGTTGTCCAGCAGCTGTTTGTAAATCACGAGTTGGTTTTTTACCGATATTACCAAGGAAGCGATTTGATAGTGTTGTAAATAAAATTTGTCCAATGATCATTCCGATTGAAGCGGCTAAGAAACCGTAACGGAATCCGTAATGTACAACGCCATCAACTGTTGTTTTGAATAAATTTTCTGATAAAAATCCGCAAACGAGTGGAGCTAAAAATGACCCGACGTTAATACCCATATAGAAAATGGTAAATGCACTATCACGTTTTGGATCGTTCTCTTCGTATAATTCTCCAACCAGTGTAGAGATGTTCGGTTTGAAGAATCCGTTACCTATAATAATAAGCGCTAATCCGAGGTATAGGCCTAATTGGTTTTGCAAGGCAAATAGTGTAAGGTTACCGATTGCCATTGTTATACCACCAATTGTGATTGCTTTTCGTCTACCTAGAAAACGGTCTGTTAAGTATCCACCAATCATTGGTGTGAAATAACAGGCTCCAGTATAAAATCCGTAAATAGAGAGTGCCCATGCGGGACTAAACCCAAGACCACCGCTTACTAAAGCTGTCGTTAAATATAATGTTAATAATCCTCGTAATCCATAGTAACTAAATCTTTCCCACATTTCTGTAAAGAAGAGTAAGTATAAACCTGGAGGATGTTTCTTTTTTCTTTGTTGTTCTCTTTCTAGTTGTATCGCTGATTCCATGTTATTTTCCTCCTGACACAAACAAAAACAAAGTTAATAATTTTGTACATTTAATATTTTACTTTATTAACTATTATAAGTCAATAAAGGTTGATTTTTCAGAAGAAATTGGAAAAGAGGAATAGCTATAGAATGGGTGTTTCTTTTGTGATAGACTATGGACTATGTTTTCTTTGTAAGGAAGCGGGTTATTGTACTTTTTTATATGTGAAATTGATTTCATAAAAGATGAAATTAAAGAAGGAGAAAGAAATGAAATTGTTACAGAAAAAAGAAATTTTACTTATTAGCCTTATGTTATTCTCTATGTTCTTTGGAGCAGGGAATCTGATATTTCCACCTTTCCTTGGATATGAAGCAGGAGAACATGTTTGGATTTCATTAGTAGGATTTATTATATCAGCAACAGGTCTTCCTATATTAGGTGTTATCTCCATTGCAAAAGCAGGAAGTTTTCAAACGTTAGCGGGTAGGGTTCATTCTTCATTTGCAATTATTTTTCCATGTATCGTGTATGTATTTATTGGACCTGGGCTTGGTATACCACGTGCGGGAAGTTTAGCTTTTGAAATGGGGCCAGGTCAGTTATTCCCTGAAGCAGGAAACGGATTATTATTGTTTTACACAGTTATTTTCTTTAGTATTGTTTACTGGTTAAGTTTATCCCCATCTAAATTAATGGGGTTGTTTGGAAAAGTCTTGACGCCGTTATTATTATGTATGATTGCACTCATTTTTATAAAGAGTATGTTTACAACGGTAGGAGATATGAAAGAACCAATAGGGAACTATGGACAAGCTCCTATGTTTCAAGGGTTTTTAGATGGATATTTAACAATGGATGCGTTAGCTGCTTTAATCTTTGGAATTGTTATTGCAAATGCATTACGTGCAAAGGGTATTGAAGATGATAAAGGTTTAGCGAAATATATGAGTATTGCTGGCATTGGGGCAGGATTATTATTATCGATTATTTATGTCATCCTTGGATATATGGGGGCAATTAGTGGCTCATTAGGAACATTCGATAACGGTGCGAAAGTGTTAGCACAAGTTATGATTACATTATTTGGACAGGGCGGAGTCGTTTTATTAGGTCTTATTTTTACTATCGCGTGTTTATGTGTTTCAATTGGACTTGTTACGTCTTGTAGTCAATTTTTTGCGAGTGCATTTCCGAAAGTATCTTATAAATTGTGGGCATTTATAGTAAGCGTTGTTAGTATGATTTTAGCTAATTTAGGGTTAACGCAAATTTTAAAAGTATCAGTACCAATTCTTGGATTTATTTATCCAATTGCGTTAACGCTTATTATTCTAGGGTTATTCCATCAGTATATTGGAAAGTATGCATACGTATATGCAGTAACTGTTTTGGTTGTAGCGATATTTAGTGCAATTGATATTTTAAATAAAAATGTAATGATGAATCAGTGGACGTCAGCATTAAAATACATTCCGTTTTATACAGAAGGTGTTGGGTGGATTGTTCCAGCTATTGTAGGCATGTGTCTTGGTTTCATCGTTAGCATTGTTTTAAATAAGAATAACTGAGTAAAAAGGTGTTTTCCGATTTTGGAAGACGCCTTTCTTTTTTTGGAAAAAATACTATTGAAAATGAATAGACTAGGAGTATGATAAAGATAATTGGTAATATATAGGTTTAATGAGAGTTACAAATGAGGGGGGAGCGTATGAAGAAGGATTTGGATAAGAAAATAGAAGCACTCGAAACGGCAATTGAAACAATTCAAGAAGCACTTGCTGAATTAAAAGTAAAGCAAAGGGAAATAGAAGTAGAAAACGCTCAGCAACATGTTAGTAAGAACAAGAAAGAATATATTGAAACGGTAATGGAGGAAAAGCCAAAAGAAGAAATAGTTAAGATAAAAGAGCCTTTGCAAGAACGTCAGGTAAAACAAGTAGATATATCTGCTTTTAAACCAGAGCCATTTAATATTATTAAGTTTTGTCAAACATGGTTACCGCGTGTATTTGTCGGTATTATGTTGCTTGGAGTGATCTGGTTATTTAAAGCAGGGGTAGATGCTGGCTTATTAACACCAGCGATACGAATTGTGTTTGGTATCGTATTATCTATCGGATTGTATTATATAGGAGATATTCAAATTAAAAGAGAGCGGCAGGCGTTAGGGTTAGTATTAGCTGGAGGAAGTATTACCGGGATTGTTCTAACAACGTTTGCAGCACATTATTTATATGGATTTATTCCGGCAAGTGTCGCGTTTCTCTGTAATATTGCATGGGTTATTTTAGGTATTTATTTAGCGAAAAGATATCAATCGGAATATCTCACTATTTTCGTAGCGGTCGGAGCGTTCTTCGTACCATTCTTGTTAAATAGTACGACTCCTAATCCTTATATTTTCTTTGGATATGAGACAGTATTAACACTTAGTTTATTATGGTATGCGTTGAAAAATCGTTATAAATACTTATATATGATTTCTTACGCTGTTGCAGCCATTGTCCTTTTCGTTTTCTTTGCTGTTATGTCAATGTTAGTAGAGAACTTGCAAATACAGTTAACGATTGTATATGGTTTGATTCATTTACTATTATTTTGGCATATGTTTACGGAGAGAAGTTTTATACTAGAACCACGTTTAGCGATATTTAGTGCAAATGCAGTGTTCTTTATACTAGCTATTTCAAAAATACATGATTTTACAACATGGGGATTAATTATTAGTGCAATCGTGCATGCCGCTATGTTCGTATTTGAATATAGGAAAAATAGACATTCTACATTTACAAATCTCTTATTTGGTTTCGCAATGGGAGCATTTAGTTTAGCAATTTTATATGAGTATAGTTTAGTGAATGCAGCGATTGTACTATTATTACAAGGTTTCCTCGGCATGGTCACTTCTATTAAAGTAAAACAACAGATAAAATTGTATGTTAGTGCGACGGTTTACGCAATTGGAATGATACAGACTATTTTTAGCCCGTTTGATCAATTTATTTCGGCAGGCTTTGTTGCTCATCTTATTTTAATAGGAACGTTCTATTATTGCATGAGAGAAGCGAAAGAAGTATTAGCGAGCTTCGGCAAATATATGTATTCTATAGTGCTCTATTGGTTTATGATAATTGTATTTATTACAATTACGAGAATCGGTGAAGTTTTATCTACAGATGGAAGCGTAATTAGTGTATCAGTATCGTTATTATGGATGGTATATGCATTATTTGCGGTTTGGTTTGGAAGAAATAGAAATATGAATGAAATATTATATGCTGGTTTAGTCGTTTTAGTCGTAACGGTAGGGAAGTTATTCTTACTTGACTTACCAGAGGTATCGATGATGATTAGGGCAGTGTTATTCCTAATCGTCGGTAGTATAGGTATCGTTATTTCAAGAATGTTTTTCTCGAAGGAAGAGAAGTGAGAAGAAGGCAATCCATGTATGGATTGCCTTTTTTATTATTTCTTATTAATTGTTACAGTTTCATTATATTTCGTTGTTGTATTTTGGCGTAGACGAAGCGTTGCTTGTCCAATTGTATTTGAATCAATCTGTACATTTACAACTTTCTCAGCAGAGCCTAAGCTGTTTGTTGTGAAAGAAAATGCACTGCTATATCCAAAAGTAGATGGCCAAGTGCCGTTTGCATTTTGTACTTTAGCCACTTGTGTTCCTCCAGTAGTGAAGATACCTAAAGAATAGTTGTTATAAGTTGTATTAGGTAGTAAGTTGTTTACTTGAATCTTCATTTGGAAAATTTCATTGTTTGGTAGAATGCTAGGGTGTGTAACGACGTAGTCGCTTGTTGTTACCGCACCATTATAACCGTATGAACCTGGTTTGAAAGTATTTGTATTAAACCATTGATAACCTGCATTTGGTGCACCCCAAGGTTCAGGTTGTGGTTCTGTTGATAAGCTTGGCTGTTCAAATGTCTGTAGAGCTGTAGGTGAATCAAGTTGTAAACCATTTACTTGATCTAAACTTGTAAATGTCTCTTTATTCGATAACCAATTTACGATGTTTTCTAATAAGATAGCATCGTTTTCTTCTTTATAACCATCGTAAGTTTTCTTTGTTTGGCCAGAATCTTCACGAACGTACTTTGGCGTAGCATCTTCAACAGGAGAAGAGTCACCAATAAAGGCAGCTTTTCCAAGTCCTACTTTTGCAATTGCAGCATATGGGCCTTCTGCAATACCACCGCCATTATAAACGCCACTATCAACAGCGTTATTCCATTTTGATGGATTTTCTGGAAGGTAAACAAGTCCTTTTGCTAGTTTTGGGTTTGTAATTGCTAGAGTAGAACCAGCATGCATTGCTACAGACGAAACACCTTTTGTAATTCCGAAAGATTGTTCAGGTGATACAATTGTTTTCGCTGAAACATCACCAAGTGCATTGTAGTGGAAGCGAATACCGAAGTTGTCAGAGAGCCAATCAGAGCTTTCTACTCCTTGCATAGCTTGTGAATTTGCTTCTTCATTAGACATTCCTTTTGCTGGATTATCCCAAGCACCGCGTCTATATCCATTAAATACTTCAGAAGAGTCCCAGCGATTTTTATTACGATCTGCATTGTAATGATCAGCAATAAAGAAGATACTACCACCATTTTTTACATATTGTAACATAGCGTCCTGCTCAGATTTTTTGTAAGGAATATTAGCTTCTGGAACGATAAATACATTGTAATCTTTTAAATCTTCGTACGTAATAGGTGTTGATTTACGAAGTTCCTTTACGTGATATCCGTTTTTTGCAATGCCGTTTCCGAAGTCAGAAAAGCCGCCGTCAATAACCCAGTCAGCTGTCCCAGCAGTTTGACCGTGTGTATTATCAAATAATACTTTCTTCCCATTGTTTTGATTTACAACTTTTGCAGCAATTTCAGGAGCTGGGTCTACAGAGCTTTCGGCATAAGTAGACGGTATGAACGAGGTCCCTATACTTAGTGTAATTGCTGTTGCTAAAGAAAATGTAATCCATTTTTTATTCTTCATAGAAGAATCCCCCTAATAATAAATATATGTGCTTTAATAATGTAATTTATTTTTCTGTAAAAATAAAGACGGAAAACATAAAAAATATTAAAAAATTGTAAAAATACCGTGAATTTTGTTGAGAAATATTTATATAGATATAAAAACATCCCTTCCAAGTAATAAGGAAGGGATGTTTTGCTTAACTAATTTTTGAGTTAGGTGTTTCATCAATCTTATGAAACCCTTTCATGTAATATACGATTGCTAAGCCGATAAGCCAAATTGGGCCGACAATCAATGCAATTCGTGTATCTTCTGAATACGCCATTATACATAAGACTAGTGCAAGGAAGGCAAGTGAGAAATATGAGCTTAATGGGTATAAAGGCATTTTATATGATAACTTTTGTTTATTTTGAGTAGGCAAGCTTTTACGGAATTTAATTTGAGCGACTAATATAATGCCCCAAGTCCAAATTGCACCGAAAGTTGAAATGCTAGTAAGCCATGTAAATACCTTTGCAGGTACAAGATAGTTTAATATAACACCAATTAGTAAAACGATAGCAGTTGCTACAATTCCTTGGCTTGGAATGCCATTTTTATTTAAACGACCAAATCTTTCAGGAGCTTTTTTCTGCTGAGCTAATGTATATAGCATACGGCCTGTACTAAATAAACCACCGTTACAAGAAGAAAGAGCTGCTGTTAATACGACAAAGTTAATAATACCTGCTGCTTTTGCGATACCAATTTGCTGGAATGTTAATACGAATGGACTGCCTTTCTCACCAAGTTCGTTCCATGGATAAATTGCCATCATAACGAATAATGCCCCAACGTAAAAGAGTAGAATTCTCCAAAATACGTTATCAATTGCCTTTGCGAGTGTTTTCTTCGGATTTTGAGCCTCACCAGCTGTAACGCCGATTAATTCAACGCCTAAATAAGCGAATAGTACCATCTGCATGGAGAGTAGTAACCCAGAAAATCCATTTGGGAACCAGCCACCATGTGACCAAAGATTTGAAATACCAGTAGCGATACCACCGTTTCCGAATCCGAATAAAATAATACCAGCTCCGACTACTATCATACAGATAATTGTGACAATTTTAATGAGAGCAAACCAAAACTCAAGTTCTCCAAATACTTTTACCGATAAGAAGTTAAAAGCGCTCATTAATAATAGAGCAAGTAATGCCCAAGTCCAGCGCGGGATATCAGGGAACCAGTACTGCATGTAAATGCCAGCTGCTGTAATTTCAGCCATACAAGTAACAACCCATAAGAACCAGTAATTCCAACCAGTAATATAACCAGCGAGTGGTCCAATATAATCATATGCATATTTACTAAAAGAACCAGCAACAGGTTGTTCAATTGCCATTTCCCCAAGCGCTCGCATAATGAAAAAAATAACGAGACCGGCAATCATATAGCCTAGCAAAATAGAAGGACCTGCTAGTTTAATGGCGGAAGCGGATCCTAAAAATAGCCCAACGCCAATAGCTGAGCCCAGTGACATTAAAGTAATATGTCGTTCTTTTAAACCACGATTTAAAGTTCCAGATTTGTTTGTGTGCTGCATAAGAAGAATCCCCCTTGTAGAGTGAACGATATTTGAATGCGTTTACTAAATATTTAACTATTTCAAATTATAAAACATTTCTATCTGTTATGCTACAAAAATAATCATAATGAACTGTACTACATCTGTACTTGTCAGACTTAAACTTAAAATTCGAACTATTAGGGAATATATTGACTCTTCTTTTTATTGATTGTTAAGATTAAGTATTATAATTTCTCACATACTAGTAAGAAAAAGAATGTGTGATAATAATTCAGGTGTAGGAAGGGTACATAAGCATGTTTCAATTACAAAAATATAACACTTCTGTGAAGCAAGAGTTTTTAGCTGGCATCACAACTTTTTTTACATTTGCGTATATTCTTGTCATCAATCCAAAAATATTATCTGATGCAGGTGTACCATTTGACCAAGCGTTTACAGCAACAATTATTGCAACCGTTGTTGGAACAGTAGGTATGGCGATTTTCGCGAATTACCCGATTGTTATTGCTCCAGCTATGGGAATGAATGCATATTTTGCTTATTCTGTTGTACAGAAGGCAGAAGGGATTACATATGTAGTTGCCTTTTCAGCTGTATTTGTAACGGGGATTATTTTTCTTTTATTATCTTTTACTTCGTTTAGGCAAAAGTTAATTTTAGCAATTCCTGATAGTTTAAAGCATGCAATTGCAGGTGGAATTGGACTATTTATTGCTTTTATTGGATTGCGCCTTTCTGGAATTATCGTGGGTCATCCGTCTAATTTAGTTACGATTGGTGATTTTCATTCTCCAGCTGTTATTTTAACTTTAATTGGTTTAATATTAGCGGCGGTATTAATGACATTGCGTGTGAGCGGTGCATTATTTATTAGTATGATTGTGACAGGAATTATTGCCTTCTTTACAGGGCAATTGAAGTTTGCTGATAAAATTGTGGCGATGCCTCATTTACCAGAGGGTATCATCGTTTCAAACCCAATCAATGCCTTTTCAGATGTAATTGAATACGGATTATACGGCGTTGTATTTTCATTTTTACTTGTACTTTTATTCGATACAACAGGTGCATTACTCGGTTTAATTAAACAAGCAGGTTTAATTACAGACAATACAGAGAAGCGTTTTGGTAAAGCGTTTATTGCAGATGCAATTGGCGGGACTACAGGTTCTATCTTTGGAACAAGCCCAACAGCAGCGACGATTGAATCGTCAGCAGGTATTGCTGCAGGTGGTAAAACTGGATTAACAGGGATTGTAGTTGTTGGTCTAACAATTATAACGGCATTTTTTAGTCCTGTTATTGCTTCTTTATCAAGTGTAGCCGCTATTACAGCTCCTTCATTAATTATAGTAGGTAGTTTAATGGCACAAAGCATTCGAGATATTAATTGGAATGAATTTGAAGATGCGTTACCAGCATTTTTAATTTTTATAGGTATTCCGTTAACATCTAGTATTGCAAATGGAATCGCAATTGGATTTTTAGTATATCCAGTCTTGAAAATTGTGAAGGGTAAAGGGATGGAAGTACATCCATTACTATACTTATTTGCATTCTTATTTGGATGTCATTTATTCTTATAATATAAATATAGGAGAGGGCCTTCTTATGGGAGGCTCCCTTTTTGTGTATAATAAAGTGAAACTATAGGCAGTAGGGGATATCCTCACTGTGTATTAGCCCGCACCAATTGGGATAAGGTGAAAACTTAATTGGTTTCGTAAAATATAAATTACATAATGCAATATATATGTTACAATAAAGGTGGAGGAGGAACATGAATGGCTGTAAGTAAAATAAAAGTCGCGCGTGTTCAGTTAGATTTAACACAGCAACAATTAGCAGAAAAAGTAGGCGTTACAAGGCAAACGATTAGTTTAATTGAGAAGGGGAAATACAATCCATCTTTAGATTTATGTTTAAAAATTTGTTATGCAGTAGATAAAACGTTGAATGATTTGTTTTGGGAGGAAAAGGAGTGGTAGGATGAAAATCGTGAAAGATGAACGTTTAATGATTGAAGGGTTAAAACATATTAGATTAGCTTTCATCTTACAAAATATCGTCATACTAGCTATCGTCTTTTACCGCTATGTCTTGCAAGGGGCAGGATATGAAAGTGTTTCGGATTTATTAATGGTATTTATGGGCGGGATAATAATTATTAACTTTTTAAATCTGAAAAATTCAGTGGAAGTGTATGAGCATACGGGCGGAGTGTCGCGTCGTTATTTTATGAAGCTATTATTCATTCCGGTGGGTATTATTATTGGGATTTTAGCTATTTGTATCGTTGTAACACCAGATATTTCGATAAAGGAAATTAGTATGACAGGACTTATTATGTTTGCTTGTTTTTTAGTTCCTAGTTTGTTTATATACATATATATGAAAAAAATAAAAAGAGAAGATTGAAATATAAGAAAGGCTTTCCCGTATTGAGGAAAGCTTTTCTTATATCTTTTTATACAAAACTTTATGAAGGCCAATTGGTTCAATTTCAAAAATTTCACCATGCTCCTGAAAGCCTAATCGCTTGTAATAGTCAGCTACAGTAATTCGGCCATTACACCATAACATATTTGCTTGACGCTCTTGTAAGATTTGTTCTGCATTCTGAATTAAGGAGCTTCCAGCGTGGTTGTTTCGAAACTCAGGTAATGTGGCCATTCCTCGTAGACGATAATGAATACCGGCTGGTAGGTCAGGGTATATTTCTTTTGAGAAGGAAGCGATACTAATTAGTTCATCGTTTATAAATGCGCCTAAGTGGAAGGTGTCTGTTTCATAATCGGAAGGATATTTACAATCTGCTAATGTTTGATTGGGGCGTAAAATTTTTTGACGTAATACGTAAGTTTCAGATCCCTCAATATTTTTCACGATAATCATATTAACATCCTTTCTTATAAGGCCTTTTCTGTTAATTGTATAAAGAAATAAGCAGGTGCGGCGAGAAGTCCGAGTATGCTAGCAGTTCCGAGAAGGAGTGAAAGTAGGAGGCAAGAATATTTTATTCCATTCGATTTTTTCCATCCGTAACTACAAATCTCAATACTAACACCGATGAGAATAATGGCAACGAGTATTTCTGCTAATAATAAAAGAGCTAAAGTTACAATAGACATAATGTGATCCATCCTCATAATATGTGATAGTAACATTTTACCATATGAAGTTAAAAAAATGCCCCTCAATTATGTGAGGGGCATTTTTTTACTCTAATATGTTTTTTAGTGTATCGATATGTTCTTTTGAACCTGTTACAAGTAATGTGTCACCGTGTTGTAGTCTTGTATCACCATGTGGTATTAATGCTTTGTTACCGCGGTAGATTTGAATGACAAGTACATCACCTAAAAACGGGAGGCGGCGAAGCGCAACGCCGTTATATTTATTGCTGCGCAGTTCAACTTCACGTACTGTTTCGTTTGCTGTTGTAATTAAGCGAACGAGACTAGGTTTATCAATAAGTGCACGTAATAAAATACGTGTAGAGTTAATTGTTGAGAATACAGCGATATGTTCTTGCGTTGCTTTTTCTTGTAGAAGTGGATCTTCTACACTTGCAATAACATGTTCAACACCTAGCTCTTTTGCATGTTCTGCCAATAATAAGTTTTGTTCATCATCGCTTGTTGCAACAACGACGCGATCTGCATCAAATGCTGTTTGTTCAGTTAATGATGCGATTGTGATGTCATCTAATTTCACGATAGGGAAGTCATGTGATTTCGCTTCTTCATCATTTATTTTGTTTTGACGCATCATATATAGCGTTACGTCATAATCTTCTCGTTTTAAATCTAGTGATAACGGAAGGGTAATTCTGCTCGCGCCAATAATAGCTACTTTTGGTTTTGGTGTTTCTACTTTTGGGAACATTTTTTTAAACAATATAGGTGCAAAAATACAAGTAATAACTGCGCTTAAAATAAGAGAGGCAGATAAACTTGGACTGATGATCTCCAGTTTTTCACCAATTTGTGCAGCCGCAATAACTAAAGAAAGTGTCGATGTTAATAAGATTGCACTTCCAAGTACGATATTACGTGGATACCATTTTCTTAAGACGAGTGATGGTAAGAGTTTCGAAATAAAGAGTCCTACAATTAAGATTGGAATCATTAGCATGCTAGAAGGTTCTTTGAAAATAGACCACACCTCTAGATTTACACCAACCATTACGAAGAAAATAGGGATGAAGAAACCATAGCCGATAGAATCAAGTTTTTCCACCATATCTTCATTTGGTGATAATAACGATACAAGTACACCTGCTAAGAAGGCACCTAAAATATTTTCTGCTCCAACAGATTCCGATAACCCAACTAAGATTAAAATGAGTGCAAAAACAGCTCGTGTATCAATTTGTACACTACCAGCTTTTAAACTATCTAAGTATGGAATGTTTTTAAAGCGTTTTGCAATAAAGTAAATGACAATACCGGCACCGAATAGAATAAGTAAGAGCCACATACTTTGACCGCTTTCGGAATTTAATCCGACGAAAACAGCGAGTAAAATCATTGTAACTAAGTCTGCGATAACAGCAACTAATAAAATGATTTGTCCGATTGCAGTTTTTCCTAGGTTGTTTTCTTTTAATGTTGGTACAACAACACCTAAAGAAATAGTTGAAATAATTAAAGTCATGAACATTGCATTATCTACAAATCCTAGCCATACGAATAGTAATGATAGGGCATAAGATAAGATGAAAATAAATAAGAAGATAATGCTTGCTACTTGAAATGTATTTGGCTCGTTTGTCGTATTTTTTTTCCCTTTTTGTTTAAAGATAGAAAAATCAATTTCTAAACCGCTTAAGAACATGAGGAAGATAAATCCTAATGTTGATAAAACTTGAAGCCATATATCTGGCTCAATAATATTAAACCCACTTTTACCTACAAAGATTCCTGCAATAATTTCTGCAACGACAACAGGAAGTGCTTTTAATTTAAAGCGTTGTAACAAAAGGGGAACGAAAAACGCGATTGCAACGACAACCATAAGTGATAGAACAGAAGTATGATGTTCCATTGCGTTCTCTCCCTTCAAATAAATATAGTACCTATTTAGCCATATAATAGGTAGAAAAGCAACGCATATGGATTCGATTTCATAAAGAAAGATTTTTCTTAACATTTGTCATAATAAGTATATTTTTCATGATTCTGTTGTTAATTCCGTAATGTGGATGTAATAGGGGAGGGGATAAAAAAAGACTGCTGAGGAATCTCAGCAGTCTTTTTCATGTACATTACATTGAGAAGAAGATCCATACAGTTAAACCAACTGTTGCAGTTGCAACGAAGAAACTGTATATCATTGTAAGAATTTGAACTCTTCCTTCTCCTTCTTTTAAATGCATGAACATAATTAATTGTAACAATGCTTGCGCAACAGCCATTATGATAATAGTTGTTAAGACTGTTGAAAGTGGCAATGTTGTGTAAAGTGCCACGTATAACGCTAGAAACGTTAATGCAAGCGATAAAATAAATCCGAAAACGTGTGACCAAGGGAATCCGCTATGCGCATGCCCGTTTGCTTGATTGTTGTTTTGAGCCATTTACGCCACCATCCCGTTCAAGTAAACTAGTGTGTAAATAAAGACCCAAACTAGATCAAGGAAATGCCAGTATAAGCTGATAATGAATACTTTACGAGCTGTAACTGGTGTTAAACCTCGTTTTAAAATTTGGATAATAACACAAGTTGCCCAAATGATACCGCCTGTTACGTGAGCTCCGTGCGTTCCAAGAAGAACGAAGAATCCAGATAAGAAAGCACTTGTTTGAATTGTTGCGCCTTCACCAATGTACATAATGAACTCTTCGATCTCAAAGAATAGGAAACCTGCACCTAAAAGTAATGTAAGGACGAACCATCCAAGCATCGCTTTTTGGTTATGCTTACGCATTTCATGAATTACGATACCGCATGTAAAACTACTTGTTAAAAGTAGTAATGTTTGAATTAAAAGCGTTTTAAGTTCAAACAATTGCGCTGGTGTTGGGCCATCTGCCGTACGACCAGCAAGGACTAGATAAGAGGCGAAAAGTGTTGCGAACAGCATAATTTCAGCCCCAAGAAAAATCCAGAATCCTAGGATATTCAATCTGCTTTGTTCGGATTGATATTCCAAAGGTAAGCTTTTATCTAAAGCCGCCATGTCATTTCACCTCTCATGCTATATGTTCTGTTTTTTTAATTTCATCAACACTGATATAGTAACCTTCATCATAATCGAATGAACGATAGATTAAGCAAGCTAAAATACCAACTCCACCGATTGCTGCAAGCCAGAACCAGCTAAATACTAATGCGAAACCTGCAAGACCGAAGAATCCAGACGCAATAATAGGCACACCAGAGTTACTTGGCATGTGAATTGGTTTGATATCTTCTGCTGCTGGTGTAACTGTTTCTCCGCGTTTTTTCATGTACCAGAAAGCATCAGCTTCTTTAATTTCAGGAAGCTTCGCGAAGTTGTAATGTTGTACAGGAGAGTGAGTTGCCCATTCAAGTGTACGACCATCCCATGGATCTCCAGTTGTGTCACGTTCACCGTGACGTGCACTCCAAATTACGTTGTAGCAAAGAAGTAGGAAGCCGATACCCATCATTACCGCACCAACAGATGCGATTTGGTTTAGCCATCCCCATCCAAGACTTTCAGAGTAAGTGTACATACGACGAGTCATACCGTCTAAACCTAAGAAGTACATTGGGAAGAAACAGATGTTGAATCCGCTCATAAAGATCCAGAATGTCCATTTACCTAGGCGTTCATTTAACATATGACCAGTCATTTTTGGATACCAGAATGTGAATCCAGCAAGCATAGCGAATACTGTACCTGCGATTAATACGTAGTGGAAGTGAGCGATTAGGAAGTAGCTGTTATGGTATTGATAATCAGCAGCTGCCATTCCAAGCATAACCCCTGTAACCCCACCGACTACGAAGTTTGGAATAAATGCCAATGACCAAAGCATTGGAACTGTAAAACGAATACGTCCTTTATACAGTGTAAACAACCAGTTAAAGATCTTAACCCCGGTTGGAATCGAAATCGCCATTGTCGAAATCGAGAAGAATGAGTTAACCGCTGGACCTGCACCCATCGTGAAGAAGTGGTGAAGCCATACGACGAAACTTAGTAAAGAAATTGCAACCATTGAGTATACCATCGCACTGTAACCGAATAGACGCTTACGTGAGAATGTACTAATGATTTCAGAGAAAATACCGAATGCCGGTAAAATAACGATATATACTTCAGGGTGACCCCATACCCAGAACAGGTTGGCCCATAACATCGGCATACCGCCGCTCGCCATCGTAAAGAAGTGAGCATCGAATAGACGGTCAAATGTCATTAATGCAAGAGCAACTGTTAATACTGGGAAAGCGAAAATAATGATAATTGTTGTAATTAAGATTGACCAAGTAAACATTGGCATTCTCATTAAAGTCATACCAGGTGTACGCATTTTTAAGATAGTAACAAGGAAGTTAATACCGGTCATTAGCGTACCGAGACCTGAAATCTGTAATGCAATTGCGTAGTAGTTATTTCCTACGCCCGAAGTAAACTCTGTACCTGCCATTGGGAAGTAAGAAGTCCACCCAGCGTCTGGAGAACCACCAATTACGAAAGCGATGTTGAATAACATTGCTCCGACAAAGAATAACCAGAAACTTAAAGCATTTAAGAACGGATATGCAACGTCACGAGCACCAATTTGTAATGGTACTACAAGGTTCATTAATCCCATAACGAATGGCATTGCCATGAAAAGAATCATTACTGTACCATGTGTTGTAAAGATCCCGTTATAGTGTTCAGCGTTTAAATAAGTTGTTTCTGGGAATGTTAATTGTGCACGGATCATTAAACCATCCATACCACCACGGAATAACATGATAACCGCAGAAATAATATACATAGCTCCGATTTTTTTATGGTCAACAGTTGTTAACCATTCGTCCCAAAGCCATTTCCATTTTTTATACTTTGTTAGTACGAAAATGATTGCTAATGTCACAAGAACGATAGAAGCGTCTGCACCGTAAATAATCGGATCACCTGTGACAAAGAATTCATCAAGCTTCACTGTGTTCACTCCAATCTGTTGGAATTATAGCTATTATTTTTTGTTTTTGTAGTAGTTGTAATCACAATATTCAAGTGATTTTGGATCAACATAACTTAAGTGGTGACTAGAGAATGTCATACGACCAACTACACCAGGTTTAACAATTTCGTTGTACTTAGCTTCTGTTAGTTTAGGAGCAGTTTCTTGTACTTCTTTAACCCACTTGTCATATTTCTCTTTAGTTTTTGCTTCAACTTCGAACTCCATGTGAGTGAATCCTTCACCAGAGAAGTTCGCGCTACGGCCTAGGTAAGAACCTGGCTTATCAGCTTGTAAATAAAGGTCCATAATCATGCCATCCATTGTGTACTTCATACCACCAAGTTCTGGTACCCAGAAAGCATTCATTGGGCCGACAGAAGTCAGTTTGAATTGAATTGGTACACCAGCTGGGATGTTTAAATAGTTAACGGTTTCAATTTTTTCCTCTGGGTAACTGAATAACCATTTCCAGTTTGCAGATGTAACATAAATCTCCACTGGTTTAATATGTTCGGACTCTTTCGGAACCTCTTCCGAAGCATAAGTTGCTTTTACTGTTGGAATCGATAATGCGATAACGATAATAACAGGAACAAGCGTCCAAATGATTTCTAATAATGTGTTACCGTGTTGTTCAGGTGGCTCATAGTCCATATTCTCTGGTTTTTCACGATAACGAATCAAGATGACTGTAAACAAGATGAATACAATTGCGATAATTAATGACATAAGCAAGAATGACCAAACAATTAAATCATACTGTGCTTTTGCAACAGGTCCTTGCGGATTTAATACTGCGAGTTTTTTATCACAGCCACCGAGGAACAGAAGTAATGATAACGGAAGAAGCGAAGCCAACTTCCAAAACGCTTTCTTTAGTTGCACGATTGAAAATCTCCTTTCTCCTTGGATTGAAACTATGCCAATAAAACAATATAAACCTATTAATTTATAGAAGGCAATAGTTTTTGATATATTGTTAAAAAATAGACACAAATGCACACTTTTTAAGGTGAATATCATTTGTAACTTGATTACATTGTAAACTATTTTCCAGAGAAAAACGTGATTGTGAAAATTTTAAGATAAATAAAGTTATACCAGGATATCCAAGAAATAGAAAAAAGCTATCTTATGATAAGAAAGATAGCTGAATATTTTGTATATTTAGTTTATTTCTTGTGTGACAGTTCGTGGCTGTTCAAGTGTGACAATTTTTTTATATTTAACTTGGTATAAAATGTAACAAATAATCATAAATGGAATGCCGCAATAAAGAGCAATTCTTTGATCTGGAATGAAAGCCAAACTAACAAATGTAATGAAATTGAGCGAGAACGCTACGATTGGAACGAGTGGATAGAGCGGTGTACGATATTTTAAATCATTTATGTCGCCACCATTTTTCACGAAATTTCTACGGAAGAAAAACTGTGAAGCGGCGATTGACATCCAAACGACAACGGCAGCCATTGCTGCAATAGATGTTAAAACTAGAAAGACAGTATCTGCCGCAAATACACTTGTTAGTAAGGACAGGCTAGCGAAAATTAGGCTGAAAATTAATGCATTTAGCGGTACACCTTTTTTAGTTAATTTCGTAAATGCTGGGCTTGCCATTCCTTGTTTTGCCATCGCCCACAGCATACGAGAATTTGCATATAGACCAGAGTTAGCAACGGATAATACAGCTGTAATAATAACAAAGTTCATAATATCTGCTGCATATGGGACACCGGCTACATCAAATACAAGTACAAAGGGACTTTCAACTAGATTAGCCTCTTGCCATGGGAGTAAACCTACAACAACTGATATCGCTAAGACGAAGAAGAAGAGAGTTCGCCAAATTGTATTTTTTATTGCTTTTGGAATTGTTTTTTCAGGATTTTCACTTTCTCCTGAAGCGATTCCAATTAATTCTGTTCCTTGGAAGGAGTAATTTACTGTAATCATCGTAAGAAGAACAGCTAATGCACCGTTTGGAAATAGCCCGCCATTTTCAGTGAAATTATGAAGCATTGGAGCTGGCTTTCCATTAAAGTCTAGTAGACCGAACATAACAGCGCCACCAAGCACGATGAAAATGACAATTGTCGCGACTTTTACACTTGCGAACCAAAACTCTGCTTCTGCATATGCTTTTGCTGATAAAGCGTTTACGAGGAAGAGTGCTGCTGCAAATGTAACGCACCAAATCCAGGAAGAAACGTCTGGAAACCAGCGTTTCATTAAAATACTTACAGTTGTTAACTCTACGCCAACTGTAACAGCCCAATTTAACCAATACATCCAACCGACAACAAATCCAAAACCAGGTGAAATGAATTTGCTTGCATAACTTTGGAATGAACCTGCTTCTGGCATAGCAACGGATAATTCACCAAGACATAACATCGTTAAATACATAACAAATCCACCGACTAAAAATGCAAGAATAGCACCACCAGGTCCGGCATTATGGACGATTTGACCAGATCCCATAAATAGCCCGGTTCCGATAACACCGCCGAGTGCAATCATAAATAGGTGTCTACTTTTCATTGTTCGTTTTAAATCTGTTTGTTCAATTTGTTGATTCATATGCCCCTCACCCCGTATTTTCTTGAATGTGTAAACTTCGTTTTATTCTGAGTTTTTAATCATTAGTGGGGGATGCAAAACACACTCGGTTTATTTGCTATGAAATGAATGGAGTATGTAAAAAACGAACTATGACTAAATACTCTAAGAATGTTTGTTAACATGGTGATATCTTCACTATGTTAACAATTTTGATTTTAGCAAAATATTCTGTAAATGTATATTTATTTTTCTTTTTATTAAAAATAATTAGAATTTTTATAATTAATTCTATAAGCGATAATTCACATGATCTTTCTAGCAAACTAGTAAGAAGAAGGGTACAATGATAAGAGGTGTATCTGTAAAATAATAATTAATGGAGTTTTGTTTATAATGAAAAAGTTAAAATATCTTTTTGTTTTTGGAATTATACTTGCTGCTGCATTTTTTATAGGAAAAGATAAAATCATGCAAAAGGCGCAAGTTCTACGCTTAGAGTTTCTATCTGAAATGAAAGAAGCAGCTATGATTGAAGATGTTCCGTTTATTAAACAATTACCAGAATTACCTCGAGGATGTGAAGTGACAAGTTTAGCTATGTTGCTGCAATATAAAGGTGTACAAGTAGATAAGATGCAACTTGCTAGCGAAATTCATCGTGTTCCATTTGAACAAAATGGTTTGCGTGGAAATCCTTACGAGGGATTTGTGGGAAATATTTATACAAAGGCAGAGCCTGGATATGGTGTATACAATAAACCAATCTTTGATTTAGCAGAAAAATATGTTCCTGAAAAAGTAATTAATTTAACAGGTAGAGACATGCAAGATATATATAAAGTAATTAGTTCTGGTTCTCCGGTATGGGTCATTATTAATACGACGTTTAAGCCGCTAGCTGAAAGTAGTTTTGAAACATGGAATACGAGTTCAGGCGAAGTGAAAATTACATATTATGAGCATAGTGCAGTAGTAATTGGATATGATCAAAACTTTGTATATGTAAATGATCCTCTTAAAAATAATCCGCGCTTGGCTGTTCCGCGAGCAGAATTTGAGAAAGCTTGGGAGCAAATGGGAAAACAAGCAATTACTATTTTATAATAATGAAAAAGTCATCTTTTGGATGGCTTTTTCTTTTTAGTTTATTATCACTGAAAATTCAGAAGATTCTTTTAAAAGTTAACAATTCACGTTATAATAACATTTAACTTGGTGAAGAAGGGGAGAAGAGAAATGGATGTTGCAAAGGAACTTGTTTTGTCAAAAAATCAGTTAGTTGAGTGGAGAAGGCATTTTCATAAGTATCCAGAGTTATCTTTTCAAGAAGAGAAAACATCGCAGTTTGTGTTCGATATACTTCGGAAATTCCCATATTTAGAAGTGTCACGGCCGACTAAATATAGTGTGATGGCAAAGTTAGTAGGTAAACATCCGGGCAAAACAGTTGCGATTCGAGCCGATATGGATGCTCTTCCTATTCATGAAGAAAATGAGTTTGATTTTATTTCTATATATAAAGGTGTAATGCATGCATGTGGTCATGATGGACATATAGCGATATTACTTGGGGTTGTACATAAGTTAGTAGAAGAAAGAGAGAAGATTAAAGGAGAGATTCGTTTTCTATTCCAACATGCTGAAGAGAATTTTCCTGGTGGTGCAGAGGAGATGGTTGCTGCAGGTGTAATGGAAGGTGTGGATTATATTATTGGTGCTCACCTTTGGGCGTCGTTAGAGGTTGGGAAAATAGGTGTTATTTATGGTCCTGCAATGGCTGCACCGGATGTTTTTAAAATTAAGATAGAGGGAAAAGGTGGACATGCTGGAATCCCTCATGAAACGGTGGATAGTATTGCAATCGGAACACAAGTCGTTTCGCAACTTCAGCAAATTGTATCTCGCCTCACGAATCCATTAGATTCTCTCGTAATATCTGTTACGCAATTTCATGCGGGGACAACTCATAATGTAATACCAGAGCAAGCCGAGATTGAAGGGACAGTGAGAAGTTTAAGACATGAATTACGAGGTGAAACAGAGAAGAAGATTGAGCGGATTGTGAAGCATATTACGGAATCTTACGGAGCGAAATATACATTTTCATATGAATATGGGTATCGACCAGTTGTAAATGACTATGAAGCTACAGAGCTTATTGAACAAACGGCATTACAACTTTATGGAAGGGATAGAGTTGTTCGTTTACAGCCGACGATGGCTGGAGAAGATTTTTCAGCGTTTTTACAAAAGGCACCGGGGACATTCTTTTTTATCGGAGCGGGAAATAAAGAGAAAGGTATTATATATCCTCACCATCACCCTCGTTTTACGATTGACGAAGATGCATTACCGATTGGAGTGGAAGTCTTTGTATCAGCCATTATGAACTTTATAAGTAAAGGAGAATGAGATGAAGAAAATACACATTCTAGCGCTTATCCCAGTTCTTTGTTTAGTAGTTGGGCCAATATTTGCGAATTCAGTTACTCCTTACGTATTAGGGATGCCATTTTTATTATTTTGGGTATTATTATCAGTGTTTATTACATCTTTTTGTATGGGGCTTGTGTACGTGTTTGATCCTGCTAATAAGGAGGATGTAAAATGACTGCATTACTTATCATTATTTTATTTTTGTTTCTCGCACTATTTTTAGGGATTCGGGCACAACATGGAAAAGATATGAATTTAGAGCAATGGTCAGTTGGGGGAAGAGGGTTTGGCACTATTTTTGTTTTTCTCCTTATGGCAGGTGAAATTTATACGACGTTTACATTTTTGGGAGGAAGTGGCTGGGCGTATAGCAAAGGAGCACCTACCTTTTATATTTTAGGTTATGGCGCTTTAGCTTATCTTTTATCGTATTTTTTATTGCCACCGATTTGGAAGTATGCGAAAGAGCATAACCTTGTTTCACAGTCGGATTTTTTTGCGAAGAAATATAGAAGTAAAGCGCTTGGGATTATTGTTTCAATTGTTGGTGTTGTTTCCATCATCCCATATCTTGTTTTACAGTTAAAAGGACTGGGAATTATCGTTTCAGAAGCTTCTTACGGAAGGGTGTCACCTGTTGTTGCGGTTTGGATTGGTGCTATTGTTATAACTATATATGTAATGGTTTCAGGTATACATGGTTCGGCTTGGACGGCTGCTTTGAAGGATATTATGATACTGTTTATCGTTATGTTTTTAGGTATATATTTACCGTATCATTATTATGGAGGATTTCAGCCGATGTTTGAGGCTGTAGAGGCAGCGAAACCGGGATTTTTATCTTTACCTGAAGAAGGAATGAGTATTTCTTGGTTTGTTTCTACTATTATATTAACGGCCCTCGGTTTTTATATGTGGCCTCATACATTTGCTTCTGCTTTTTCTGCAAAAAATGAAAAAGTATTTCGTAAAAATGCAGCAATTATGCCATTGTATTCTTTAGTTTTACTTTTCGTATTTTTTGCAGGATTTGCTGCTATATTGCAAGTTCCTGGGTTAAAGGGAGCGGATGTAGATCTTTCGTTATTCCGTCTTGCTTTACAAACTTTTGATCCTTGGTTTATTGGAATTATTGGTAGTGCGGGAGTATTAACGGCATTGGTTCCGGGTTCGATGCTTGTTATGGCGGCTTCTACACTGTTAGCGAAAAATATTTATCGAACGATAGTTCCATCTGCTTCAGATAGACAAGTTGCTAAGATGGCAAAATTATTTGTGCCTGTAGTAACGCTCGTGGCAGTTTTATTTACATTTAAAGGAGGAGAAACGATAGGAGCGCTTCTATTAATGGGATACAGTATTGTTACACAACTTTTCCCTGCACTTGTATGTAGCTTGTTTCCACGCCAAATTATTACGAAGCAAGGAGCGATTGCAGGAATAGGAGTTGGGCTGTTAGTGGTCGCATATATTACCTTATCTGGTTCAACTATAGCCACAATGTTTCCGAGTTTCCCGCAGTATATAAAAGATTTGAATGTAGGCATAGTCGCATTGTTAATTAATATGATTGTGATGTTTGTAGTTAGTGGATTTACAAAAAGTGTATCTATAAAGAAAAACAATATAATAGTAGAAAAGTAATTCGTTTATCCCGCATTAACGGGCAGTAAGACCCTCAACTCAAAATTCAGCGGAAGCAAAGAAGTTAGGTAGGGGCCCTGCTGCCTGTAAAAGTCCGATTGGTGAGGGCTGATTAAAGTTTTACTTTATTAGAGCTATCTTTGAAAAGAGATAGCTCTTTTTTGTATATATTTTCTTCAATTAGCGGAATCTAACTAAAAACTTGTTGAAAAGGAAGTTAGGTGGGGAAATTGTTAGAGCTTGAAGGTAACTTATTTGAAGTTATGAAAGAAATTAGGGATGAGTTAGGTTCACCTAATGATTTAACAATTAGAGAAGTTGTTCTTGCTGGGAGTTTTACACGTTGTGCGGTTGTGTTTTTATGTGGGTTAACAGACAAGGATAATGTTTATAAATATGTAGTTCGTACTCTTCAATATGAAGAAGTGCAAAATGAAGCGGCTGTCGTTCAGACGTTATTGGATCGTTTTATTTCTATTGCGGAAGTGGGTAAGAAGACAACGTTTCCGGATATTATAAATGCGATTTTAGCGGGAGATACAGTTATATTAATTGATAATATTCAAACTGCTATCGTTATTAATAGTAGGGCTTGGGAGAAGAGAAGTTTAGAGCCACCAGTGACAGAAGATTTAATACGCGGACCAAGAGTTGGATTAAATGAAGATATTAATGTGAATAAAATGTTAATCCGACGCAGTTTACGCGATCCAAAGTTGAGGTTCCAATCTTATATTATGGGGAAGCGATCGCAGAAAGAAGTAACCCTAGTATATATAGAAGATATTATTAATCCTCACATTGTAAAAGAGTTAGATCGCCGTCTTCAATCAATAGTGACAGATGTTATTTTGGAAACAGGTACGATTGAACAATTAATTCAGGATAATAATTTATCTCCATTTCCACAGTTTTTGAATACAGAGAGGCCAGATAATATTATAGCGTCATTAGCGAAGGGAAAAGCGGCCATTTTAGTAGACGGATCTCCGTTTGCACTTATTGCACCGCTTGTGTTTGTTGATATTTTTCAATCTGTAGAAGATCATTACGAGCGCTGGGTGATTGGAACGTTACTAAGATTTTTACGTATGGGTTCAGGTATAATCGCGGTTTTGTTACCAGCTATGTATGTAGCACTTGTATCTTATCATCAAGGACTTATTCCTTCTAAACTGGCTTATTCAATTGCAGGTGCGAGGGAAGGTGTTCCGTTTCCAGCATATATTGAAACGTTAATGATGGCCTTGACTATGGAATTAATACGAGAAGCTGGAATCCGATTGCCCAAACCAATGGGACAAACGATAGGGATTGTAGGAGGTCTTGTAATTGGAGAAGCTGCGGTAAATGCAGGGATTGTAAATCCGTTTTTAGTTATTATTATTGCAGTTACTGCGATTGCTACGTTCTCGCTTCCTGTATATAGTATTACGATTACGTTCCGGATTTTACTTTTCGTCTTTGTATTAGCTGCAACGGCTTTTGGGTTGTATGGGATCATTCTAGCTCTGATTGCACTTGCTGTTCATATTACAAATTTAACAAGTGTTGGTATACCGTATACAACTCCAATTGCTCCTGCATTTTATAAAGATTGGAAAGAAGAATTTATTCGCATACCAAAAGCGATGTTGAAAGATAGACCGGAGTACTTACAAACAAAAGATTCTACAATACGTCCAAAGGAGCGAAAATAATTGAAACCATTTGAGTATGGCGATGAAGAGATTGGATCTCGGGAAATTGGGTTTGCGGTATCATCGACCATTATTGGTATAGGGGCATTGTCTATGCCAAGAGATATTGCTAACCAAACTTTATTTTCGGACGGTTGGATTATCTTGCTTTTGGGTGGACTGATTTGCGCAGTTTTAGGCTGGTTTGTGACGAGAGTGGCTATCTTATTTCCAAAACAAAATTTTGTTCAATATACGAGTGCGCATTTGACGAAGCCTGTTGCATACACAATTAGTAGTATTTTAGTATTAACGTTTGCTGCTTTGACAGCGTATGAATCGCGAATGATTTCAGTTATTTCTCAAACATATTTATTTAGTGATACACCAATACAACTACTGTCTTTTTTCTTCTTATTAGTTGTTATTTATGGAATAGCAGGATCAAGAGCAGCCTTATTAAGGTTAAATGTTTTATTCTTGCCTATTGTTTTAATTGCGATAGTACTTCTTTCTTTATTGAATATAAATTTAATGGAAATAAATAATTTACTACCAGCTTTTCAAACGAAAGTAAGTCAATATGCTGTTGGAGTTAAAAATTCTATTTTTACGTTTATTGGATTTGAAGTAGCTTTATTTTATGCGGTGTTGCTGAATGATAAGACAGCGAAAAAAGCGCCAATGGCAGTCGCGAAAGCGGTGATGGTAAACGTGCTGTCATACATTTTAATTTATGTAACTTGTATTAGTGTTTTTACGTATATGACAACACGTGGATTGACATATCCAACAATTGAATTAGGGAAAGAAATTGAAATTGGTGGAGGATTTTTAGAAAGGTTTGATGCGATTTTTTTTACGACTTGGATTATTACTATTTATAACACGACAGCAATGTACTATGATGTCGCATCTTTATTGTTTTGTGCTATGTTTCCGAAAGTGAAGAAACATATTTTTATTTTCGTAAGTGCCCCAATTATTTTTATGGCGAATATGATACCTAGTAGTTTGAATGCTTTATCAAGTTATGGGACTTATTTAGCTTGGATAGATATGGGGTGTGTTGTGTTAGCACCTTTGCTTGTTTTAATTGTATATAAAATAAAAAGAAGGAATGGTGGAAATGAAACACCTTCTTAAAATTATAATGGTTATGGCTTTAACTGGATTTATGAGTGGGTGTTCTGAGTTAGAAGAGATAGAAGAAAGAGGATTTGTAGTAGGAGCGGCTTACGATATCGTGAAGGAGAAGAAAGCGAATCCAATTATGAAAGGGACCTATCAGATGGTACTCCCCAGTAAATTGTCTCAACAGGGTGGACAAGGGGGTGGGGATAGCGAAAATTATATTAATGTTAGTGCAAAAGCAGATAGTGTATTTGAACAAATAAGAATAATCGCTAAAAAAATTAGCCGTACATTATTTTTCCCTCATATACAAGTGATTATTTTCTCTGAAGAATTACTTTCACATCCATACATTTTACAAAATACGTTAGATGTATATATTCGCGATCATGAAATGAGAAGAAATATTCGTTTGTTCGTTTCTAAGAAAAATGCAGAAGCTATTTTAAAACAAAGTGCCAAGCCTGAAAATTTACCGGCGCAGTATATTGATATGTTAGCTGAACACCCTCCGAAAAATGCCCAAATGATTGAGGCTGCAAGAATTGGGGAGGTACAGGAGAAGATGATCTCTAACCGCAGTTTTGTATTACCTATTCTTGAACTGACAAAACAAGGGGTACAAATGAACGGTGCAGCATTGTTTCGTGGAAAGGATAATAAATGTGTAGGCAATTTGAGTGGGGAAGAAACATTAGGGATGAATTATATAATAGGCAAAAAAATTGGAGGTTTTTTTACGATTCGTAAAAAAAATCAACTTATTACATATGAAATTCATAAGTTGCGTCGAAAAATTAAAGTATCTACAACGAATGCTACAAAACCAAAGTTTGATATTCATTTATCTCTGGAAGGCACATTGGCTGAGTTGCATTTCAGTGATCATAAAAAGGTTTTGAATGAAAAGCGTTTAGAGAAGGATATATCGGAAGAAATGGAGGAGCGTATTCAAAAATCGATTAAGCTTGTTCAAAAAAAATATAAGGTAGATGTATTAGAGTTAGGGGAAGTGTATAAGCGACATAATTATAAAGAGTGGACAAAAATAAGTAAGAATTGGGATCAAGGCGAAAATTACTTTAGTAATGCTGAAATTACTGTTCATGTTCATCCAACAATTGAACATTCAGGTTCAGCTTTACCGAAAAGAGTGAAATAAGGTGATGAAAGTTGTTTACTGGATTAGGAATTAGTTGCACGATATTAATGGCAGTTCTTCCAGGAACTATATATTTTATTCATAAAAAACTCACAACGTATGGAGCACAGCCGTGGAATACTGATGTGCAAAAAAAGAAACCTGAATAATTTCAGGTCTCTTTCGTGCAAAGCATATGTGAAGGGGGATACCTTCTATGTATGCTTTGCTTTATACAAGCTCTAACCAATGTACCAATTGTGTAGAGAGGAATGTAACAACAATGGCGATAACGGTAGGGATTGCAAACGATAAGAATGTCCATTTTGCACTTTTTGTTTCTTTGTATATATTAACAAGTGTTGTTCCGCACGGGAAATGAAGAAGTGAGAACAACATTGTGTTTAACGCTGTTAACCAAGTCCAACCATTTTCTAGGAATAGATTTTTAATTTGATTAAAATCATCTATTTCAGTTAAAGCCCCAGTTGATAAGTAAGACATTAATAAAATTGGGATTACAATTTCATTAGCGGGTAGTCCAAGAATGAATGCAGCTAGAATAAACCCGTCAAGTCCTAACATTTTAGCAAATGGATCTAGGAAGTTTACAAAATACATAAGTAAGCTTGTGTCACCGATAAAAATGTTAGCAAGTAACCAAGTTAATGCAGCCGCAGGGGCAGCAACAACTATAGCTCGTTTTAAAACATAGATTGATTTATCGAGTGTTGCGCGAACAATGGTATTCCAAACTTTTGGCTTGCGGTACGGAGGTAACTCAAGTGTGTAGTGAGTTGGAATCCCTTTTAAGGCTGTCTTTGATAGTACCCAAGAAACAGTTAATGTCATAATAACACCAATTACAACCATTCCAACTACAACGCCAGCAGTAACCAATGTTTGCATACTGCCTGTATAACCAGCAGCCATAAATAGTGAAGCCATTAAAATTAACATAGGCCAGCGACCGTTACAAGGAACGAAGTTGTTCGTTAAAATTGCTAGCATACGTTCACGTGGTGATTCAATGATACGTGTTGACATAATGGCTGCTGCATTACAACCAAATCCCATTGCCATTGTTAAAGATTGTTTCCCGTGTGCGCCGGATCGTTTGAATAAGCGGTCCATATTAAACGCGACACGTGGTAAGTATCCGTAGTTTTCTAATAGCGCGAACATAGGGAAAAAGATTGCCATAGGTGGTAACATAACGCTAATAACAGCACCGATACCACGGAACAAACCAAGTATTAAAATGCCATGTAACCATTCAGGTGCATGCGCTGCTTGGAACCAAGATGTTAAATATCCTTCGGCCCATCCGAAGAATTCGGCAATCATATCAGATGGTACGTTAGCGCCTGCAATTGTAAGATAAAAAATAATAGATAAAATACCGAGCATAATTGGGAATCCCCAGATTGGAGATGTGAAAATTTTATCTAGTTTTTCAGAACGATATAATTTATCAGTATTTGTATATTGGACAGATTCTTTACATATGCTTGCAGATGTTCGGTAAATATCTCCGACTATATCATCTCGTATATCTTCTTTTGAAAGTGTTTGTGCATGTTGAATAATATAGTCTAATGGAAGACCTTTACTGGCTGAGTGAGATTCCATTAATTACGACCTCCCTTACAAGTGGTTCATTATGGTGTTTTTGAAGTGTAGTTAAGAAATTTTTATCTCCATCTAATATACGTAACGCAATCCAACGTGCTGGATACGTATCACCGAACACTTTATAAATTTGTGGTTCTAATTCCTGAATCATATTTTCAATTTTTTCGCTGTAAGTAATTTTAATTGGTGTTGGAATTAGTTTTTTATTTGCTACTCTTGCAATAACATTTAGCAAATGACCAATACCTACTCGGTTACGTGCTGAAATTTTAACGACAGGTACACCAAGTGATTTTGCTAATTTCTTTTCATCGATAACAATCCCTTTTTTCTCGGCTTCATCAATTAAGTTAATGCAAATGACTACATTATTTGTCATCTCCATCACCTGGAGTGCTAAATTTAAATTTCTTTCCATAGCAGTTGCGTCTATAACAACTACAGTTACTTCTGGTTTTTCAAATATAATATAATCCCTCGCTACTTCTTCGTCTGCGGAATTTGAGTATAGTGAGTAAGTTCCCGGTAAATCTATTAATGTATAATTACTTCCGTTATGTTCATATTCTCCTTCAGCTTTTAAAACAGTTTTTCCCGTCCAGTTTCCAGTATGTTGTTTTAAGCCTGTTAAAGTATTAAATAATGTACTTTTCCCTGTATTCGGGTTACCAGCTAAAGCGATACGATGTTTGCTCATCTGAAATCATCTCCTATTAATACCCCGAAAATAAGGGAGCTTTCTTCTTTACGCAGTGCAATAGTTGTGTTGCTCACTTGATAAGCGACCGGATCTCCAAGTGGACTGCGTTGCAATACTTTAATCGTCGCCCCCGGGATAAATCCCAAATCTAATAAGCGTCGTTTCATAGTTCCTTCTAATTGTATCTTCTCAATTTGTACAAACTCTCCTATTTTAAATTCGGAAAGTGGTTTTATATTAGCCGATACCATAAAAGTTACCTCATCTCTATATTTTTAGTTTGAGTTTAAAAAGTTTCCTAAGGTAAACTTTTTGTTAGTAATATAGTAGACTACATTGGATTATGTTGTCAATTAGTACTTTAAAAATATTCATTTATTTTTAGAATTGTTCCAATTTATTTAGTTGTACTAAAAAATATTACTGAAATTATTTTTAATGTGCATAAATTAGGTGTGTAAAAATTACAAAATACAGCGGAATTGTAAATGTAACTTTAACGAAAAGGGAAAAAGAGAGAAAAACATTTACATTGAATTTACATTGTTAAGAATATATTTACATTGCAGCGTAGTTAGTGTGGTTTTTGTTGGGTTATTTAACTATAAATGTTGGGATTTCTAGCTTTTAAGGATTATTATCGTCATTTACTTAAAATTAAAAATTGCTTAACACTCACATAATATTGTTGTCCTACAATGAATTTGTGTTCGAAAGAAAATGAATTCGAAAAGTGATAATCCAAATGGGGGTACAAGACATGGTTATGAAAAAAGGTATTAAATTTTCTTTAGCAGCTTTAGTGGTAGCAGGAGCATTAGTTGGTTGTGGGAAAGCAGAAGATACAACTAGTAAAGAAACTGCTAAAGGAAGCGATAATACAAAACAAGAATTATCAGGTACGATTGCAGCGGCTGGTTCTACAGCTCTTCTACCTCTTGCGGAGGAAGCTGGAAAGAAATTCATGGAGAAAAATTCAAAAGTTTCTATTCAAGTTCAAGGTGGCGGTAGTGGAACTGGGATTAACCAAGTAGCATCTGGTGCAGTGCAAATTGGTAATTCGGATGTTCCGTCCGGAGATAAAATAAAAGATGCTGAAAAGGCGAAAGAATTAGTAGATAACAAGGTAGCGGGTATTGCATTCGCTCTTGTCGTAAATAAAGATGTAAAAGTTGATAACTTAACAATGCAACAAGTACAAGATATCTTCACTGGAAAAGTAACAAACTGGAAAGAAGTAGGCGGAAAAGATGAAAAAATCAATGTAATTAATCGTCCGGCTTCATCTGGTACACGTGCTACATTTGAAAAAACGATTATGAAAGACGCGAAAATTAATGATGGAACTGGTACAACACAAGATTCTAACGGTGCAGTAGAGCAAGCGATTAACTCTACTCCTGGTTCGGTGAGTTATTTAGCAATGTCTTACATGGTCGGCGAGAAAAAAGGCGCACTACAAACAGTGAAAATTGATGGTGCTGAACCGAAAGTTGAAAACATTGCGTCTGGTAAATATCCATTCTGGTCTTACGAATATATGGTAACAAAAGGTGAAGCGAAGGAAGCGACGAAAGCTTACATCGATTATGTAAAAGGTAAAGATTTTGAAAAGCAAGTAGAAGATATGGGCTACATTCCAATGTCTAAATTAAATAAGTAATAAAATTTTATGGGGCTGGCTGCAAGGCCAGTCCTGTTCATTTCAATCTGTGAAGTGGGGTCTGTCCTGTGATGAAGGGGAAAAAACAAATTAATTACGTAAAAAGTGAATATATAGGAAGATCACTTGTTACGTTTTGTGGTATTTTTATTGTTTTAATTACATTAGCTATTATTGCGTTTATTTGTGGGAAAGGTATTCAATCTTTTACACAAAGTGGTATCTCATTTACTGAGATGTTAACATCGACAAAATGGAATCCAAATGCTGATCAAGGATCCTTCGGGGCTTTAATTTTCATTGTAGGTTCAACGGTGGTTTCGTTAGGTGCGGTTATTATTAGTGCACCAATTGCTATAGCTCTTGCTATATTCATGAATTTAATTTCGCCAAAGTTTGGAAATAAAGTATTGAAGCCTGTTCTAGAATTGTTAGTTGGTATTCCTTCGGTTGTATACGGATTATTAGGTGTTACGATTTTAGTACCACTATTACGTGATTCGTTTGGGGGAGTAGGCTTTAGCTTAATTGCAGGTATTGTTGTATTAAGTATTATGATTTTACCTACTATTGCTAGTATCGCTTCTGATGCAATACGTTCTGTTCCATTTGATTATTTAGAAGCTTCTTATGGTCTAGGATCAACGAAATGGCAAGCGATTAGCCGAGTAATTGTTCCTGCTGCGAAGAAAGGGATTTTAACAGGTGTTGTTTTAGGTTTAGCGCGTGCTTTTGGTGAAGCGCTAGCGGTTCAAATGGTAATCGGGAATACGATTAAATTACCAGAAGGAATATATAGTCCGACAGCGACGTTAACTGGTATTTTAACAATGGACATGACGAATACATTGAACGGAACTGCTTGGAACAATGCGCTATGGACTTTAGCGATGATTTTACTTGTTATTTCATTCCTGTTTATTTTAGTAATTCGAGCGATTGGGCAAAGAGGTGAGCGATAATAATGAATGCAAGAACGGTAAATAAAGTTTGGACAGGTATCTTTTATGCGGTTGCAGCTTTAGTTGTAGCTTTGCTAGTGTTCTTAGTATTTGAAATTTTACAAAAGGGATGGGGATTTTGGGATCCTAATTTCTTGTTTGGAGAACCAAGCAATACAAGAGCTGGTGGTGGGATTGGTCCGCAGTTATTCAATTCCTTCTACATGCTTGTTATAACGCTTATTATATCTATTCCTCTTGGATTAGGTGCTGGAATATATTTAGCAGAGTACGCAAAACAAGGACGTTTTTTAAATTTTGTTCGTCTATGTATAGAGACGATGGCGTCTTTACCTTCTATTGTTGTTGGTTTATTTGGTTTGTTAGTGTTCGTTACAATGACAGGTTGGGGATACACAGTAATGGGTGGTGCTCTTGCTTTAACTATTTTAAATTTACCAGGTTTAACGCGTGTTTGTGAAAATGCGATTTCAGAAGTTCCTCATAATGTAAAAGAGGCAAGTCTTGGATTAGGTGCAACGAAGTGGCAAACAATCGCTCGTATTATTATCCCATCGTCATTACCACAAATTATTACAGGGATTATTTTAGCGGCGGGTCGTATATTTGGGGAAGCGGCAGCATTAATTTACACAGCGGGTTTAACATCCCCGATTTTAAATTCAGCAGCGGATTTATCAAGTCCTGCGCATCCTTTAAATCCGTTTAGACCAGCTGAAACATTAGCGGTTCACATTTGGAAATTAAATTCTGAAGGAGTTATTCCAGATGCGAAGTTGATTGCGACAAAATCTGCAGCTGTATTAATTATTATGGTATTACTATTCAATGTTATTTCACGCTTGATAGCATCTATATTACACAAGCGCTTTACAGGAACGAAAAGAAAAAGTAAAACAACGAAAAAGGTAAAAGCGGCATAAATTATAAAGAAGAACTCTCTATTTATAGGTAGGGGGTTCTTTTGTATTTTAATATAGAAGGAATGGATGTAATGATTGTTGAATTTGTGATTAATTATAAAGAAGAACAGATGTAATTTGGATTGTGGATTCTAGTAAACCTATAGAGCAATATGTGGAAAAAATGATGGATTTTATGAATAAATAGAGAGAAGGCGTTATCTTCATTTGTGAAGGTAACGCCTTTTGTTTTTAAATATCAGGTGTTTCTGTAGAAGTGCTTATTTTCCTACGGGAGCGTCTTTTTCTCCCGATTTTATCTAATAGTTCATACATAACTGGAACGACTACTAATGTAAGAGCAGTTGAGACTGCCAAACCGCCGATGACGACGACGGCTAAACTTTTTGATACCATACTTCCTGCTTGGGATTGGCCAAATAGGAGTGGGAGCATAGCAACGATTGTTGTAATAGCTGTCATAATAATTGGGCGTAGTCTAGTAGAACCTGCTTCAAGTAAGGCTTCTCTAGTTTCCATTCCGTGTTCCCGATTTTGTTGGACTCTTTCTATTAATACAATAGCGTTTGTAACAACAATCCCGATTAACATTAATGCGCCGATCAAGGAATTTACATCAACAGGTGTTCGTGAAATGATTAATCCTAAAATACCACCGACAGCAGCTAACGGTAAGGAGAATAGGATTGCAAAAGGAGCACGCGCTTGCCCGAAGGTGATAACCATAATTAAATATACAATCCCGATTGCAATCCCCATAATTTTGAATAAATCTGTAAAATTCTCTTGCATAGATTCAGTAGCTCCTGCGATATTTACTTTTGCACCACTAGGTAAATCTAAGTCAGTCATCGCTTTATTTACTGCTGTGTTTACTTTACTCAAATCTTCATTTGAAGCTTCGGCTGTAATTTGGATTGTTTCTTTTCCGTCTTTATGGAAAATTTCTGTTTGCGTTTGTTTTTCTGAAATAGTTGCGATGTCTTTTAAAGGTATTGGTCCATTAATAGGTGATAGTATGTTTGTATTTAAAATATCTTCTTGTTTATTAATGTTTTCTTTTTTGTGTTCTATCATAATAGTAGCTTTTTCGTTATTAATTGTAATTTCGCCAATAGGTGATTTCTTCATAAGGAATGCTACTTGTTGCGCAGCTATTTCTGGTGTTAAACCTAGTTGTTCAGCCTTTGTTTGATCAATATGAATTTGCCATTCTTTTTTAGAGTCTTCTAAATTTGTTTTTACTTTAGAAAGATCATCCATGCTTTTTAGTTTTGTTTCAACGATAGTAGCCGCCTCTTTTAAATCCGCTTCGTTAGTAGCTGTTACGTTAAATTGTAAGTTATTGCCGCCGCCAGAGCTTGAATAACTTGTTTTTATATAATCAAGTTCAGCAGGCTCAAAAGTTTTATTTTCCTCTTTTAACTCTTTAATATATTGATCAATATCAGAACCTTTTTTAAAGACTACGAATATACTAGCGAGGTTATTTTTAGTTGTTTGCCCCCATTGTGCATCTTCTGCGCTAGATCCCATTCGTAAAATAACGTCTGTTATATCTGAATTAGAAAGTAATTTCTTTTCAAAATCAAATGCTTTTTGTTTTTGAGATTCAGCATTATAATCGGCTGGAAATGTCATGTTAATAGATAACATTGTGTCGTCTTCAGATTTTATGTTTGCTTTCGGTAGTAATATATAAGCTACAATTGATCCTACAAATAATAAAAATGCAGTAAGTAGAATAATGAATTTATGAGAAAGAGCCCACTTTAATGTAGCGACATATCGTGATGAAGAATTTGGCTTTCGATGCTTTGTTTTTTTGAGTAGTAAAAAAGCCATAAGTGGAACAACTGTTAGTGCAACGATTAAGGATGATAGTATAGAATATACAACTGCTAATACCATAGGTAACATTAATTTTCCGATTGCTCCCGCTACGAGGCCGATAGGTAAAAAAACAGCGACCGTTGTTAAAGTAGAAGAAGTAATTGCGACTGCGACTTCTTTCGTTGCATCGAGAATGATATCTTTAGAGAAAGAATCTTTTTGTAAACGGCGGAAAATATTCTCGATGACAACGATACTATCATCGACGAGACGTCCAACCGCAACAGCTAAACCACCGAGGGTTAAAATGTTAAGCGTAATGTTAGATTGATGTAGTAAAAAGAGTGTTAATAAAATAGATAATGGAATACTGACAACAGCGATGAGTGTTGTTCGGAAGTTACGTAAAAAGATTAAGATAATTAGAGTTGCAGCAATTGCTCCAAGTATTACTTCTTTTCCCATGCTAGTAACAGCATTTTCAACTTGTTCATGGGTTGAAGCCAAAAGTTTAATAGAAAATTGATCTTTATATTCCTTATCTATCTCTTTAACTTTTTTATCAATCTCTTTTCCAATGGCAACTGCATTTTTACTCGGTTCTTTCATGATGATTAATCCTGTGCCTTCTTCTCCGTTTATATGTGAGATTGTATCGTAGTGTTGTTTAATTTCAATTTGAGCAATGTCTTGCAATTTCACTTGGGGTGCCACAGTGATGTTTTTAATGTCATTTACATTTTTTATGTCCCCAATGACGCGGAGGTTGTATTCTTCCTGATTAACAGTAATTGCCCCAGCTGGAGTAGAAGTTTCTTTTCCTTGTAAAACAGTTAGTACCTGCTGTGATGTTACGTTTTTGTTTTTTAATTGGTTCGGATCAAGTACGATAGATAATTCAGAGGTGGATTTTCCGAAAAACATAACGTTGGCAACACCATCAATGTTTTCGAGTTGTGGTACGATTTCTTTTTCAATTTGTTTTTCATCTGCTTTTGAAAAACCGTTTTGTTTCTGGATAGTAATTTGAGCGAGTGGAATCATAGAAGTGTTTAATTGACTAACTACGGGCTTGGTTACATCTTTAGGTAATTTAATTGTATTGACGGCTTTTTCGACTTCGCGTGCTGCATCTTTCATGTTTGCTTTTGATGTATACGCAATGTCGATACGTGATAATCCCTCGTATGTAGAAGAAGTAATGGTGTCGACGTGTTCTAAATTGCGAAATTGTTTTTCGAGAGGATCAGTTACATCCTTTGTCATCGTTTCAGCGTCGAGTCCTTGAGATAAGGTTGTGACGGTAATTGCCGGATTGTCGATACTTGGTAAAAATTCCATAGGTAATTTAGAGCCGGAATAAACACCGAGTATGGAAATGAGAAAGATCATGATGATAATGGCAGCTCGGTTTTTTAATGAAAACTTTGTTAACCTATCCATAAAATAATTCCTCCATTGGTTTATTTATAGTTGAGTGCGTCCTTTCTTACTATATAACAAAAAATGGATATTTTTCATTAATTAAATGTAAAAAAATTCTAACAATATCCTTAAGTTTATATTAGGATTGGAATGTTGTTAATTTGTAGGGGGGAATTTTCGAATGAGAAGGAAGGGGATAATGCGCGCGAGTGGCTGTTTAATGTAGATGGGATTTTTTCTTACGGCTAATTTGTATAGTTATTTTATAGAAGGATAATTATTATAAACCTTAATATAGAAGAGAATGAAAATTTGGGAAGGTATTGTGAAATTCAATTTGGTTGAATGAAGTGTAGTAGTATACAATCAGAATAACTATTTTTAGTAGAGAGGATAATAGTTATTTCTATAGAAGAAAGTAGGGTAGATAATTTTTTTATATTTTTATAAAAAAACACTTGTTATTTAAAAAGTATGATGGTATATTAATAAACGTCGCTGATGCGGAAACGCAGAAAACGACAAAAAAGAAATTTTAAAACTTAGTTGACATCGAAAAATGAAGATGTTAATATGATGAAGTCGCTTCTGAAGCGGCGGACAAGTTCTTTGAAAACTGAACGAAACAAACAACGTGAAACGTCAATTTTTATTTTAGGTGCTAGACAAACTAACTTTATTGGAGAGTTTGATCCTGGCTCAGGATGAACGCTGGCGGCGTGCCTAATACATGCAA
>NZ_SEIY01000026.1:0-49847 GCF_004634455.1 Bacillus sp. 007/AIA-02/001 | reverse complement strand
TCTTTTAAAGACCAGTCAAGTGTACCTTTAGTATTGTTTGTCATATGAACTCTCATATCTGCTTTTTTTACATGCTCGAACGGTACTTCTCTTTCACCATTCATCAGACTGAAATCATCTTTAAGTATTTGGGTACGTTGGACAATTGGTGCAGAATTTTTAGTATTATCTACACCTTCTGTACTTGCTGATGTTGCCCCAATCCCTCCAGTTAATACGATACCAGTTGTTAATGTTCCTACTACTAATTTCTTAAACATAATAAATCCCCCTTAAATATTTTTTATAACTTGCACCTTAAATGTATCACTTTTGTATCTTTTGTAAATATTTTCAATTTGTAGAAATATTTATTTAATTATTAACAATATTGGGATTGTATTTTATCAAATGGAAAATAGAGGGATTTACAATGATATGTAATAATGCATAATAAATCAAGCAAATATCATGATATACTCTCAAAGAGCTGATACAAAATTTCTTTAGATTGGAAAACTAAAGTCTTATCTACCTAAAAGGAAGGCGCCTTATGGCGTCTTTTTTCTATTTTCAAAAGGACCTGCTCAATTAATTCTTAAAAACATAAGGTAAAGTGAACCCATTAAAATCCATGGAATGAACCCTAGTTTTACCCTCTAATCTAAAGGAGGCACTATTGTTATGGGATATGGTGGTAGTTGCGGCGAAGGCTGCGGTTTCGCTGGAGGATTCGCTTTATTAGTTGTATTGTTTATTTTATTAATCATTATCGGATGCAGTTGTTTCTGCTAAAAACTATTGGAAAAGGCACCCTTATATGGGCGCCTTTTTGTATATTAAAAACCTCCCTATTTCCGTAGGCAGGCTAAATGTGATTTTGCACAATTGAGTTATAGCAAAATCATTTATATTGAAAGTAATGAAAATTAACTTAGTAGTCCTAATACCTTAATAATCTCAATTGTTTTATTATCTTTTATTTTAAAATAAAGCCTTTTCCCTATACGTTCACTAATTACAATATTTCCAAAGGCTAATTTACGCAAATGTTGTACAATCAAATCCTCTGTAATTCTTGTTTGCTTACTTAAATCAGAAACTGACAACGATCCATATGTAATCAATTTACAAACAATTGATAAGCGAGTAGAATTCCCTAATAACCCTAAAACTTTTATACTTTCGGTATAGAAACTAAAATCCATATGAAAAGCATGTAACAGATTTTCCAACCTCCTAAAATAAGATGAATATCAACCAAAATATCTTAACATAAAAACAGTGAAAAACACCCTAAAATATACCAAATATTCATTAAGAAAAATGATACTTGAATGGGAGTCCAATACATATTATTAAAATTAATGTGTATTGGACTTTCCATCCTCAATGAATGGAAAGTAGAGATGCTTCAATTATGTACCGATCTGGAGCGTCTCCTATATAGTCAAAAGGATAACAAGTTGTTAATGTTAATGTTGGCTCACTTTTTTCTACAATAACTGTTCGATCTTCTGAATCTGTTATCCAATGCTTGTTAATTTCATATGTATATGTTTTATTTTCATATTCCACGATAAGTTGGTCATTTTCCTTTAATTGACCAAGCTCGGTAAAAACAGTATCTCTATGTCCACTTAAAACTGTATGACCATTTCCAGATGGTGTAGTAGTTAAGTCACTAACAAACATACCTACACCCTTTTTTAGTACTTTATCATCAGCTCCCCAATATATAGAGTATTTCTTTTGTATTTTAGGGATAATTAAATATGCTACTTTATCTCCTAACTGATGGTTTACCTTTGAAGCGGGAATTTGCACAGGTTCTTCAGGTTGTAATGAAGTGTCAATCTTTGTCTCTGTCTCTGTTTGATTGATGTTTTGCGTTTCATTTTCTTTAGAAGGTGTGGAGGTCTCATATTGTTTAGCCTCGTTAGTTGTTAACGACTCTGCTGATTGTCTAGCACTATACCATTCTAGAAAATAATAGGAAAAGATAGTAAGTCCAATAACAGTTAAACATAAGCCTATCCATTGTTTTTTATTCACTTTTATCACTCCATTTGAAAACGACAGGATTTCTCCTGCCGTTTTAAGGAACTATTTTATGCGTTTGTCTTTTTACGACGGAACATTAATACAGAACCAGCTAATGCTAATCCTAAGCTTGCTAACATCATTGTAACACCGTTTGATGCTGTATTAGGTAATTTTTCACCTTGTTTTTTCGTTTCTTTTTTCACAACTGTATTAGTATTTTTCTTTGTTTCTTTTGCAGTTGTTTGAGGCTTAGTTTGTTCTTGTTTATTATTTGTTGTTTGGTTATTTTGTTTTGAATTCTCTTGCTTAGTGTTTTCTTGTTTAACAGGTTCTTGTTTAGTGTTTTCCTGTTTAGTATTTTCTTGTTTAGGTTGTTCTTGAGGTTTAGTAGTTTCTTTATTTTCTGTTGTAGTATTTGTGCTCTTTGGATATTTATAATCTTCACATGGAATGCCGTCTTTATCATTATCTAAACGGTGTGGATCATTTCCAACACCATATCCATTTTGATCCCAGAATGCTTGAGCATCTTGTTGACTTTTAAAATGACCACAGTTTTTTGTATCATTAGGACTCTTAGCTGCAAATGCAGAAGAACTGTACCCCACTGTTAATAGTGTTACCGCTGTTGCTGAAGCTAATAATTTTTTCATAAATTTCTTCATCCCCCTAAATGGTATGTATTTACATTGAAATATTTTACATTTAAAAATCTAAAAATACAATAATAATTTGTAGATAAATGTAAGATTTCTAGATAATAATACCAAACTATTAATTCATATATTGTCATATTATGTCGAAAGAAAATAAAAAAGAGCCAAAGCTCTCTTTAATAACTAATACTAACCATAGTCACTATTCTCACAGTAATATGAATTTGATTTATCACAACAAATATATGTTGTTTGTTGGATAAATAATGGAATCAGTAAAGCGTTAGCTGTAGTAGCATTTGAGACAGTAATACTTTGAAAACATCCTCAAGTAAGAAAGTTTTTGTATCTCTTGATGTTAATGTTGTTAGTGTAAAAACTCCCTTTAGATGTCTACGGAGGTTTTTTAAATTTATATTTTATTAGATTCATAAACTTCTCATAAATTATAATACAAAATATAGAAATACAGTTATAATATACTATGTTCTTATATATTTTTGGGGAGGATTTATAGTGAATAAAGTATATGAATTTAAAAGTGCTGGAAAGTCTACAATTACTATTGATGGGAATTTTATCCGCATAAAAAGAAAAGGCTTTGTAAACCTTATGAATCATGGTTTAGATGGCGAAAAGACAATTGATATCAATACGTTAACTGGGGTACAAATGAAGCAGGCTGGATTTACTAGTGGATATATCCAATTTATTTTTATGGGGAGTAAAGAAAGCAAAGGTGGAGTATTTGCAGCTACAAAAGATGAAAATACAGTTATGTTTGTAAAAAAAGAGCAAAAAATGGCTGAAGAAATCAAAACATACATAGAAGGAATATTGTCAAATAAGGGGCAAACACAAGTGGCTGCAACTACAAGTGGTGCTGACGAAATATTAAAGTATAAAGAGTTGTTAGACCAAGGTATTATTACTGAAGAAGAATTCCAAGCGAAGAAAAAACAATTATTAGGTATATAGAGGGCACTCAGTTGAGTGCTTTTTTATTTTATGGATATCAACACATACACATCAAGCTAAAAATTCTTTGTGTTTTATACTAAGGAAATTTATTTTTATCATTTTGGTGAGGAACGTTTTCCTTAACCTGATAGCGATGGGGTGCCGCCAGCATTCCGAAAAAATCACGCTAAGCAAAAAATATAATAAGCTGTCGATATAGACAGCCCTTTACATAATTATCGTTATTGGAATCAAAATATACTTACACATCCAAACTATTGATAATAGCTAATATTTGATGATCTGTCCATTTGCCATTAATCCTTATATTTTCTTTCGCTATACCTTCTTTTTTAAACCCCACTTTTTCTAATACACGAATAGATGCTATACTATCAAGCATCGCTCCTGCTTCAATTCTATGTAGCTTTAATTCCCTAAAAGCAAAATCTACAACAAGTTGAAGAGCCTCTGTTGTATAGCCCTTTGCATTATGCTCCTTATCTAAAGTGAATCCCGTATAACAGCTTTGGAGGTCTCCCCTAACAATTTGAGTTAATGAAATGTCTCCAATCAGTTTATCATTTTCTCTTAAAAAGATTCCAAAAGGGTATACTTGCCCTTCAGCTGTCTTTTTTAGAGCTTGTTCAAGACGTATTTTTTGATGTTCTTCTGTATAAAAAACTTCTGGGAGCAACGGACAAACTCGTTGAAAAAATTCGCGATTTCTAATATGTAAGTTAGCTAACTCGTTGGCATCATCAGTTTTATAAAGCCGAATATAAATGTGCTTCCCTACTAGTTTCATAACATCCCTCCAACATTTTTATATGTCTAATGAGGCAAAAGTATACCGTATACTTTATACAGTTGGCTATTGTCAGGAATCATTTTGCACGAAAGAAAAGACACTCTATATGAGTGTCTTTTCCAATAGTTTTTAGCAGAAGCAAGAAGCTCCAACGATGATTAATAAAATGAATAACACAACTAATAAAGCAAAGCCTCCAGAAAAGCCACAACCGCCACAACTACCACCATAACCCATAATAGTTCCTCCTTTAGATAAGAGGGGAAAACTAAGGTTCACTCATGTATTTTAATGGATTCGTTTCATCTTATGTTTTTCCGCATTGATTGAGCAGGTCCTTTCGAAAACTATTCACATATTAACTATATTTTTAAAAATAAATAATTTAACTATATTAATATATAGATAAATTAATATAATGTATTAATCCTAAAAGAAGGGAGGAATAGCCATGCAATTAGTTTGTTTTAAAATAGTAAGTGGTCAGTATTTCTTGTTTGTAGAAGGTATTCAAATTCCTGTACCAATTCCAGCAGTTGCTGCAGCTTTATTAATTGGTTTAGGAGTAATTCCACTTTGTTCTTAATGTAAAGAATTCGGACCATTCCTATCTTTCCATTGGAAAAGCCTCAAGTATATGAATACTTGAGGCTTTTCTTTATATCAGAGAAAAAACACCTTACAGCGCTTGAAGATCTCCTGATTTAATTAATGCGGCCGTTACATCATCACCGAAAGTATTGAGACAGAATACTTGCTCGTCTACCTTATCCATCACTGTAGCTTCACCTATCACGCCACCTTGAAGTTTAATAAAATAGTTATGTTCTTCTACAATTTTACTAAAATCTCTATTTGCCCATCTTTCAGTAATTGCTAATAGCTCTTCTTTGTTCTTGAAATTGTTTCCGTTTAGAATGTTTCTTACTTTCTCTGCATTCTTTTTGGACATAGGGGTTGCTCCCTTTCCTTCACACGCTTTTACTTTTTGATGAGTCATGCTATGCATAGCTGAAATAACTTCTTCTTCAGTAGAAGTTACTGTAATGTGAAGTTGTGCATTTGAACCTTTCACTTCTGCTTCATTCGATAGTATGTCTTCTTTATTAACCTCTGCAAAAACATGGTCCTCACCCTTAAGCGGGACTTCAGCAAACTGTAATATTCCATAAGTCATACCAGTTGCAAGTACTACTCCCCCTATAATAGATGCTAGCCAATACTTTAGCTTCTTATCCATCTTCATTCCCCCGTCTTCGTTTACATATCTTAACTAAAGAATACCATATTTAATTCCTTTTTATTGAAGAGTCTCTAATTTCTACTATTTAAAAATGATTATATTGTCTAATGTAATACGATATAATCATTTTATAATACAAAAAAAATCATATTCTCATTCCCTATTTTTTTGGAGGTGATTGTCTTGAATAAAAACATCAATCTACTTCTTCAAATAATAATTGGAATTATAATTATGATTGCACCTATTCTCATAACAGGATCTATATACGATGTCACTAAATCATTTGGTGAACTATTAGTGGCAGAACTTATTATAAGAACACTTTCTCTCATTATTGGACTTTTAGTTATTAGCACAGCTTTGCATCGTTATTCTCAATAATTATTCATGTTCAAAAAATACAAATATTTTACATACCAATTCTTATGTATTAAGACATCAAAAACAAGTGTTACGAAAAAAATATAAAAAAGACATCTTTTTTAGGGAAAGATGTCTTTTTTATATAAACCTTAATGTTCGTTCTGTAAAACCCTCGCTGCCTTTACTCCCTTTTTCTCTTCTTTTAAAAATAACGATATGATAAACGCAACAATTATAAAGACTAGCCCCAGTGTAAATGCACCTTGGAATCCGGATGTTAAACCGTTTAACTTCTCTACTGGATTCAGTGGATTTGCAGAGCTTTCCATATAGCTAGTTGTTCCTGAAGACATTTTCGATATGAATATAGCTGTACCAATTGCGCCAGCTACTTGTTGCAGTGTACTAAACAGTGCTGTTCCGTGCGGATATAAATCTGGTGTTAACTGATTTAAACCGTATGTTTGTGCCGTCATGACAAACATGAGTCCAACCATTAATACGCTATGCATAACAATAATTTGTACCATTGATGTATCAGGAGTAATGCCTTTAAACAAGAACATTGCTATCCCCACTAACACAATACCGGGAACGATAATAACTTTTGGACTAAATTTATCGAATAGTTTACCTGCGATTGGTCCCATGATGGCGCTAATAACACTTCCCGGAAGCATGATAATTCCTGATTTAAAAGCTGTAACGAGTAAAACAGTTTGCAGGAACATCGGTAATAAAGTCATCGTTGAAAATAACGACATCATCACAATGACGATTAATCCAACTGATAATGTAAACATCGGAACTTTAAATGCGCGTAATTCTAAAATTGGATTCTCAATTTTCAATTGTCGAAAGACAAAAATACATAATGAGATAAGCCCAACAAGTAAAGTGCCATACACTTTCGCATCGGACCATCCTAAATCACCCGATGCACTAAAGCTATACACAAGTCCGCCAAATCCGAGTGTCGATAAAAGGATAGATGGATAATCTACTTTTGGCCTTGTTAACTCTGAAACATTTTGAATGTACTTCATTCCAATCATAATGGAAATGATCACGACAGGAATAACAATATAGAATAACCAGCGCCAATTTAGTGAGTCTACGATTACTCCAGATAATGTAGGGCCAATTGCTGGAGCTGCCATCATTACAAGTGCGATTAATCCCATTGTTGCACCACGTTTTTCAGGCGGACAAATAATTAAAATCGTATTCATTAATAACGGTGAAATTAACCCTGTCGCTACCGCTTGGACGATACGGCCGACTAATAAAACGGAAAATGTCGGCGCAAATCCCGCAATTAATGTACCAGCTAAAAACGTTACCATAGCGATTAAAAACATTTGCCTCGTTGTGAGCCATTGTTGAAGTAACGCTGTAATCGGGACTAAAACCCCAACTACTAACATGTAAGCTGTAGAAAGCCATTGAATCGTTGAAGCTGTTACATCAAATTCTTTCATTAATACGGTTAACGCATTACCAAGTAACGTTTCGTTTAATAATGCAACCATTGCCCCTAGAAGTAATGCAATTAAAATGGGGGTATGTTTCAAATTAGAAGTATCAACTTTGCCACTTGCAGGGCTCTTAGTTGTCATATTCATTTACAAATTCTCCTCCTGTTTCTTGCTAAAAAAACGATAAATATACCTAAACACATGTAATATAATATACATATGTAGATTAAAAAGGGAGAATCAATTTTCAGCCACTGTATATTTAATCTACAAAAAAGGAGAATTGTAGATGAACGATAATGAAAAACAAATTGATTTACGTATTAGACGTACACATAAATTACTATGGGATTCCTTATTTGAATTAATGACACAATCAAAGCAGAAATATAGTACGATCACAATTAACCAAATATGTGACCGCGCGATGGTACACCGAACAACCTTTTATAAACACTTTGAAGATAAAGATGCTTTATTAGCATTTGGATTTAAACGATACAGCAAGATGATTGCTGAAATACCCGTTTCAGATCGATTAAGTAAACCATTTCAAGTAATGGAACAATTTCTACACCATGAAGAAATCGGTAAAATATTAGAAACGCAAATGTCTGATGAACAATTTATTAACCGGACACAGTATTTAAGTCACGAAACGAGAAAACAAGAAATAGAAGCGTTACATCAACTGCGCAAAAATCATACGATGCCAAATGATCTAATCATTGAATTTTATTCAGGGGCAATCACCTCATTAAGCGCATGGTGGTTTAAAAATGAAAGAAGCGTTTCTGCGGCTGAAATGGATAGGTATCTCCACCAACTTATTAACAGGGATATTTTTCAGTTTGAAGAGGAATAAGACTACACCTTTTCAATCATGCAATAAAGTGAAACTTTAATCAGTGGGGGGTTTTGTTCATCCCCCACTGATTATTAGTTGAACCAATCGGACTTTTACGGACAGTTGATCCCCCACCTAACTTCTTTGCTTCCACTGAATTTTGAGGTGGGGGTCTTACTGCCCGTTAAAGCGGGATCAAATTGACCACAAAATAGGAATATGATATATTTTCCGTAGAATACTATATAAGTATGACATCAAATAAAATGGCATATAATAAAAAGAAGAGATGCGCTAACATCTCTTCCTTAACTGCTACCGTATAGGGTGGTGGTTATTACACGTTACTATTTTTTACGAAACCCACCCTTTTGCTTCCTACGGCGCGGAGTGGGTTTTTTGTTGTCCTTATCCAGAAGTTGCTTCCGCAAAAAATACGCTGAAACTTCACGTACAGTCGCTTTTACAAATTCTTTTACAAGGTCAAACAAAAACTCCATATTATCACCCCCTTTCCTTCCAAATGGAAAGAAGGGATAACCACCCACCCTCACAATATGCAGTTACATATATTTTATCAAATGATTGTAAAGATATTATGTAAACCAAACAAATGAAATTTTACATAGAAAAAAAGCCCTTCTAAACCGGGCTTTTCTATCACCATTATTTAGCGACCTTCTTCAAATCCGAACTTTCTATAACTGAAAGCTATTAAGACGGACCATAACCAATAAGATGAGCAATTATAACTGCTATTAAACCGATCGAGTATTCAATTAGAATTAAAGGAAGAATCCACCTTGCCCATCTTGTCCATGAAATTCCTGCAATTGCTAATCCAGCCATTAGCGTACCACCTGTCGGAAAAATAATGTTTCCAATACCATCCGCGAATGAAAAGGATAATACAGCTGTTTGGCGTGTAATGTCCAATAAATCTGCAAGTGGCGCCATGATAGGCATTGTCAACATTGCATGACCACTACCTGATGCTAAAATAAAATGAATCGCTACTTGGAAGTTGTACATTCCAACAACACTTAAAAAAGGAGAAATATGTTCCATTCCTTCCGACACTTGATACAGTAGTGGGTCTATAATATGCCCTTGATTCAAGACAACTAAAATAGCGCGTGATACACCAATAATTAAAGCTCCCCCGATTAAAGATGCCGATCCTTGTGTAAAAGATTCTACTGTATCATCAAGAGATATCTTGCCAAGAATTGCAATGATTATAGTTAAAATAATAAATAAGGCTGCAATTTCTTTTATATACCACTCGTACTTAATAACACCAAATACAAGAATAATATAATTGATTAAAAAGGCCGTTAATATCCATTTATGTCTTTTTGTTAACTCTACTTTCGCTGTTAGTAGGCTGTCTTGCTTGTTTGTATCGAATTTTCCGTAAATTCCGCTTGCAGGATCCCTCTTTACTTTCATCGCATGACGATAAACGAATGTAACAGCAATTACATATATGACTACGAATAAAACGAGGCGGAACCCCATCCCCGAATACATAGGAAGACCCGCTATCCCTTGAGCCAGACCAACTGTAAACGGATTCATAATTGCCGTTGTAAATCCGACGGACGCTCCTACTAGTACCATCGCAGTTCCTGTTATCGTATCAAATCCAACCGCAAGAGCTAGCGGAATAAATAGAGGTACATACACTAAAGCTTCCTCAGCCATCCCCATTAATGACCCGCCAAGTGCAAAGAACAGCATGATAATAGGAATCATTAACTTTTCACGGTTAGCGAGTTTTTTTGCCATCGTTGAAACAAGAGCCTCAACTGTACCGGATGCCTTTAATACACCAAAAAAACCTCCAATAATAAGAATAAAAAAGATAATATTAGCAGCTTCTACCATCCCTGTAGGAATAGATTTTACCGTATCAAAAAATCCAAGTGGCGTTGATTCAATCCATTTAAATGAATTTGGATCTACTGTTGTATACCCATTTTTTTCAATCTGTTCATATTTTCCGGCCGGCAATATATGTGTAATAACAGCCGCAATAACTAGCAAGACAAGTAACATTGCAAATACGTTTATTTTCCATTCTTTTCTTTCCTTTTTTTCTTCTGGCTCGAATGAAACTGCCTTCTCTGATACTTGACTCATATACCAATCCCCTTTGCAATAAAGTGAAACTTTGATCAATGGGGGGTTCGTTCATCCCCCACTGATTATTACTTTTCCGGGCAGCCGGCAGTCTGGTTGCCCCCACAACCATGACATACCAAGCTATCCACCAATTCTTTTATTTATAACACGCTATGATTTAACTACCTTTTTACTAATTTCATTTACAAATTGGTTAAATAAACGCTGCTGTAGAGCATCCCTTTCCGACATCATTTCTGGATGCCATTGAACCGCTGCTACATAACGATGAGCTTTGGATTCAACAGCCTCTATCACACCATCAAAGGACCATGCGCTTGCCTCAAAATCTTTCCCTAATGTTTTCACTGCTTGATGGTGAAAAGAATTAACCATTAAAGATTTTTGGCCAATGGCCTCATAAATTTTTCCCTCTTCGAGAAGATCTACAGAATGAGAGCCTTGCCATTTACGGAACTGTTCTCGAACATGGAAATATTCTGGCCCCATCTCGTGCTCTAAGTCTTGATAAAGAGATCCACCAGCTGCAACATTTAATACTTGTAATCCTCGGCAAATTCCTAAAATAGGAATATCTTTTTCTAAAGCCTGCTTTGCCAAATTCAATTCAAAATTATCTCGTTCTTCCTCTACAGTGCCTATATATGATTTTGGAGTATCACCGTAATAAATTGGATTGATGTCCGCGCCACCAGCCAATAACAATCCATCTAATTGATTAAGTGTGGACTCAATTTGATCCACTCCCTCAATTGGAAGTAGAACAACCGTTGCACCTGCCCTTTGAAGGGAGCGGATGTAGTCATAAGAAAAGAGAGCCATATCTTGACCTGGTAGCCCTCGCAAGCCCTCCTTCCCTATTTCACTATGATCAACATAATACCCAGTAACACCAATTAGTGGTTTCATTTTCTCTCACCTCATAATTTAAATGGTTTCGTTGTCTTTCTCTGCTGAAATTGTATACTCTTAACCTCCCTTTTCTAGCAAGTGGTAAAGAATTAAATATGTAAATTATGACTCTACTCATTTCCCTATTTCTTTACACACCATTGATATAAGCAAATATCGTGCCAACATTAAAATTAAAGTGATTATTTACATATTTTTAAATATTTTGTCGTTTTATCGGTGTTTACTCTACTGAAATGTATTATAATTGGTTATTAATTGGTTACATAATGACCAATTAATAACCAACTTTAGACCAATTCCATTCAACTAAAGAGGTGCTCTATGAACAAATTTGAAACCAACCACATTGTATTGATCACCGTTTTAAAAGAAACACGAAAAGCCCTACATCAACAACTAACGGAGATGGTAGGTGATCTCATAGATATCGAAAGTTTTTCTGTAGAAGAAAGTATTCCAAAAGTATTTCATTCTACATTAATTGTGTTACCTAATACATTTACGATAGAAACGGTGAAAGACTTTATTGGGGAAAACTGCGAAGTAATAATAGCAAAACGAACATTAAATTATGAAAACGTAGACCAGCTTTTATTTTTACCAGAAGGAACACAAGCCCTATATGTGAATGATAATCATGAAACAGTATACGAATCAATTGAAACGATGCGTCAATTAGGGCTAAACCATATTGAATATGTCCCATACTATCCTGGAAAAACGAATATACAAATGATCAAGCTCGCAATCACACCTGGCGAACTTGAAATTATCCCTGATTTTGTAGAAAAAGTAATTAATATTGGCCATAGATTAATAGATATTACTACAATCATGTCCATTCTAGATCGATTTCATTTAATGGAGGAATCAGGTAACCACGTTTCTGAGAGATACTATCGAAAAATAGTAGATTTAACAAAGAATTTAGCTAAAGCTCATCGACAACTTCATCAAGTTATTGATGGTGTTGGTGATGGCATACTAGCTATTGATTATGAAGGAAGAATTGTTGTCTTTAATGAATTTCTGGAAAGCATGCTGAAAATAAAAAGTAAAAATGCTATTGGTCATCCGATTGATGCCATTATTGATAATATCGATTTAGTAAACTTCATCCTTTTGAATAAGCAACAAGAAAGCGGAATATTTGTTGTAAACGGCTCGGATGTAATAGTAGAACGCCTACATATAAATGATCAATCGATTATTGTTACTTTTAGAAATGCCCTTAAGACCATCGGATTTGAACGGAAATTGAGAAAAGAATTTGTCAAAAAAGGTTATGTAGCAAAATACAATTTTCATAATATCGTTGGGATTAGCTCTACGATCCAAGACACGAAACAAATTGCCAAAAGGTTAGCTAAGACTGATTTAACTGTATTAATTGAGGGTGAGAGTGGTACCGGAAAAGAGTTATTTGCAAGTGCTATTCATAATGCTTCCCAGCGAAATAGCGGCCCTTTTCTTGCTGTTAACTTCAGTGCTTTATCGGATGATTTAGTCGAGAGTGAATTATTTGGTTATGAAGACGGAGCGTTTACCGGAGCAAAAAAGGGCGGGAAAATGGGATTATTTGAACAAGCAAATGGCGGCACTATTTTTTTAGATGAGATTGGAGATATTAGCCTGAAACTTCAAGCACGACTCCTTCGAGTATTGCAGGAAAAAGAGATTATGCGTGTTGGCGGAAGCCAAATTATCCCGATAGACGTCCGAATTATTGCAGCAACCAATAAGGATCTACTGAAAATGATTCAAGAAAATATGTTTAGAGAAGACTTATACCATAGGCTTAAAGTACTCTTTATACACCTTCCCGAATTAAGGGCGCGCCGAAATGACATTGAATTATTAGCTAAACATTTTGTCGCACTATCGGACCCTAAAGTCAAAATTGAACAAGAACTAATTGAAGAACTGCAAGGATATCCATGGTACGGAAATGTACGAGAACTTAAAAATACGATAGATTATATGCTTGCTGTCCGTACCGGAAACCAAATAACAAAAAATGATTTGCCTAATCAACATTATTTTCAAAAGCCTCCACATAAGAAAACAAATAGCGATCAGGCAGAAAATATTAAACCCTTTTCTTCAAATTCAAACGCTCTTGATCAAGAATCACTTTTCATCCTTACCCTTATCATGAATTATGAAGAAAAAGGAAAGGCAATCGGACGAAGAATTATTTCTGAAAAGAGCCAAGAAGTCGAAATGAAATTAACTGAGGCACAGGTTAGACACCGATTGAACTTCCTGAAGATGAAAGGGTATGTGGAAATAAAAAAAGGTAGAGCAGGGATTCATTTAACAAGAAAAGGGTTGGAGATTGTACGTAGTCTTTAGTCAAGGTTCGGATTTTCAGGTACATAGAGGCTGTTTTATAAACAGCCTCTTTTTTTTATGGAATAAAACGTCGATAAATTTAAGTTACAAATATTCAGAATTAATATTAAAATGAATAATGGGGATAGGGGTATGGGCTTATAAAATTTATACATAACGAGGGAATAGAAATGAAACTACAATTAAAAGCGGATTTAATGTTACTACTAGTTACATTTTTTTGGGGTGCATCCATCCTACTTACAAAACTTGGACTTGATGGCATAGAAGAATATAATTTAATCGCATTACGATTTATTATCGCTTTTCTTTTATCAGGTTTAATATTTTACAAACATTTATTTAAGATCGATTTTAAAACTGTAAAATATGCATTTATACTCGCTTCTGTCTTATTTATCGTTTACATTTTCGCGACTTTCGGTACAAAGTATACGAGTGTTTCTAATGCTGGTTTCCTACTATGTCTCACAGTCATTTTCATTCCAATATTATCAGCTATATTTTTAAAACACACTCCGGAAAAGAAAGTTATGGTGGGAATTATTTTAACGATAATAGGAATCGGCTTATTAACATTAACGAGCGAATTCAAGATCGGTAATGGCGATATATTTTGCATACTGTCTGCCTTATTTTATGCGATTCACGTCATCATTACTGGAAGTGTAACGAAACATGTGAATTCCATTGCACTTGGAGTAGTGCAACTCGGCTTCGTCGGCCTATTTAGTCTTATTTTTTCATTCATTATTGAAACGCCAAAACTGCCTAGCACAACCAACTCATGGCTAATCATCCTAGCCTTAAGTATATTTTGCACCGCAGTCGCATTCATCGTGCAAGTTATCGCCCAGCAATACACGACGCCTACACATACAGGACTTATCTTCTCATTAGAACCTGTCTTTTCCGCAGGCTTCGCTTTCGTTTTCACAGGTGAAACGCTGACAGGAAAAGGATACTTAGGGGCTACGCTTATATTATTGAGTGTGTTAATTGCTGAGTTGGATTTTAAGAGTTTGTTGAGGCCTAATTATAAGAAGAATATAGAGTAAACATTTCAATAGAATTAATAAACATACCCCAGAAAAATATGAGTTTATATTATTTTCATTCTCTTCACTTAGATTTTCTTTTTAGATGCTATCTTCAAACAAGGTAGCATCTAAAAAATGTTAAAAGGAATCTCTCCTTAGTATCTTCTTATACTCGATGTAGTTTGCATACTTGACCTTTTCTACGTTCTTTAATTACTTACCGAATATAGTCATACAGATTTTTCGCTAACAATAAACAAGTTACTGTAATGAAAAGGGCACGAACATACCCGCTCCCTTTTTTTATAGCGAATTTGGAGCCAACAATCCCTCCAGCAATTTGAGCAATCCCCATTATAAAACCATACGCATAGTTTACTTGCCCTACATACATAAACATCAATAATGCACCAACATTACTTCCTAAATTAAGAAGCTTCGCATTACCTGCTGCTTTTAAAAAGTCATACCCAATAAATAAAAGAGAAAACATTAAAAACGAACCTGTTCCAGGACCTAGAAATCCATCATAAAAACCAATAGCAAAAACAAAGAAAGTAAAAATAATGACGTGTCGACCAGACAATTTCTTATGAGTGGAAATACTACCCCAATCCTTTTTGAATATCGTATAAATAGCGACCGCACCAAGCATGATCAGCATTAATGGCTTCAATACTTCTGGATTCATTAAATGAACAGTCCATGCCCCTATTATGGAACCTATGAAAGTGAGCGGAACTAATTTAAACGCCGATTTCAAATCAAGATTACCAGAACGATAAAACACAATATTACTAGTTGCACTTCCCATTGTCGATGCTAGTTTATTCGTAGCTACTGCACTTGCTGGATTCAGTCCTGTAAATAATAAAGCTGGTAAAGCAATGAGTCCACCACCGCCTACAACTGAATCAATAAATGCAGCTACAAATCCAAAAACAATCAAAATAATTAATATAGATGGGTCTAAATACAAATCCATACTAGTAGCCTCCCCTTTAGTCACTATTGTAATAGTAACTACCAATTTGCTAAATGTAAAGAGTTATTGTAACGTTGAAATATAACAGCAAGCATCGGAGGACGAAAAAGTGGACTACATAGTACAACAGCTTAAAAAAATTGGTTTCAATGAATATGAAGCTAAATCTTATGTATCTCTTGTTAAACAGGGGCCTGTCACAGCCTATCAAGTGAGTAAAGATTCGGGTGTCCCAAGAGCGCGAATTTATGAGATTTTAGGTAACCTTGTAGAAAAAGGAATTGTCATGAAAGAAGAAATAAATGACACCACCCGCTATTCACCTCTACCTGTTGAAATCTTTTTACAGAAGGCGCAAACAGAATGGCAATCTACTTACGAAGGAATAAGTGATTCATTAAAAAAACTAGAAACTTCCGAGGAAAAAACGGATAATCGAGTAATTACTTTAAAAGACAATCAAACAATCATTAGCTACTGTCAGACATTAATAAAAAAAGCAGAACGACGTATTGTCATTTCAATGTGGGATGAGATGTATGAAGCGTTAAAAGAAGATCTATCTGAAGTAGCTGATAAAGTTACAATACAAGGTATTACCCTACATGTTGAAAATCCCATTAAAAATCTAGAAGCCCATCGCATAACACCTTATACAGAAACCTTGTCTACAGAACATTGGTTTATTGTATCGATAGATTCTAAAGAAATGATTTATGGACCATCACTTGAAGAGCGTAATATTGCTTTTTATACAGATGACCCCGTTCATATATACTTATTAGAGGATTATGTATGGCATGATGTTTTAGTAAATCGACTTGTCCGACGTAGCCAAGATGACTTGCAGCAATGGATTACTGCAGAGAGAAAGTCTTTCTTTATGGGGAAATAAGTAGCATATTGAAAGAATCAAAAAACAAAGCATAAGTGAATGAAATAGAACACTTATGCTTTATTTTATTTGCAAAGTGATACTCCAGTCTTTTCACTATTTTCCCTCCACAAACCGACCAAACTCCTTCATAAACCTCAGCTTAAAACTCCCCACAGGCCCATTCCGATGCTTCGCCACATGAATCTCCGTCATCTCTTTCTGCTTCGTTTCCTTATCGTAATAATCCTCGCGATACATAAGCATAATGACATCCGCATCTTGCTCAATTTGTCCGGTCTCTCTTAAATCAGATAATAGCGGACGCTTATCTTGTCGTGACTCTACAGAACGAGATAACTGTGATAACGCTACTACACAAACATTTAATTCACGCGCTAATAACTTAAGCTTACGAGAAATCTCACTAATTTCTTGAAATCGATTGCCCTTATGCTTCGGATCATCCGTAATAAGCTGCAAATAATCTACAATAATTAAAATCTTTTTATCACCGTGCTTCCTCTTTAACTTACGAGTTTGCATCCAAATATCTTGCACCGTAACGCCTGCATTGTCATAAATCTCAAATGGCAACTCACCAATCTCCGCAAACGCCTTACTTACCTTCTCCCAATCTTCCATCGCAAAACGATGCTTCGGATTTTTCAGCCTACCTCCTGACACTTCGCCTACGCAAGAAGCCATCCTTTTCAATAATTGCTTACTACTCATCTCTAACGAAAACAATCCCACCGCCGCTCCAGACTTCGCCGCATGTAGTCCAACATTTAGCGCAAACGCAGTCTTCCCCATAGAAGGACGCGCACCAAGGACGACAAAATCACCTTCCTGCAATCCGCACGTCATTTTATTTAACGATGTATAACCAGTCTCAATACCAGTAATCTCTTTCACATCTTGATGAAGCTCCTCATACAAATCAACTAACGCATCCTTCAAATCAAACTCACATACAGAGTCTTTCTCCTCTAACTCACAAAGTGCCGTAATCGTCTCACCGATAACTTTCTCACTCTTCTCCGCAATAAGACGCTCTCCCATCTTGTGCCCGAGAACACCAGCCTGATACATTTTCCACGCACCTCGAACAAGCCCCTCATAATATGAGAAGTTGCTAGTAGTAGGCACACCATCCATTAACCCTATAAAATACTCCATTCCCCCGATGCCCTTCAAAAAATTCGGGTCCAACCTAGAAGTGAAAGTCACAAGATCAATCGGTTGCCCCTCTCCTTCCATCTTTCGCATTAACTGAAATATAGACTTATGCACCGGCATCGAAAAATACTGCTCCGTCAAACGGCACTCCTTAATAAGCTCTCCATCAATTAGTAGAGAACCTAACACCGTCTTTTCCGCCTCCACATTTTGAATACTCATGGCCGCCACCCGCGCTCCGCTAAAAAGCGCTGCAACTCTTCCTCTGACGGCGCATTCTTCTCCCACTCCTCACACCTCGCCAAAAACTCCTCCGTCTCCCCCGTACTAACAGACGACTCCTTCTTCCGAAAGCTCGCCGTATCCGCCTCAACCTCAGAAACTTTCGTAAAACCTTTCCCATGCCAACCTCTCAAAATGCCCTTCACATAAGCAATCGTTCGCTTATTATTCTCAAACGCAATTTGAAGAGCCTTCAGCACAAGCTCCTCTGACAAATCTTCCATCCACGCACTCAGTTCCTCTACAGTATGAGGAGACAAACTACCGAAATGCTGCTCATAAAAAGAAAACACGCGACTTCCCGTTTCTTCCTCTATAACCTCTTCTTCCACCTCTGTCTCCTCACAAACTGGATCAACATCATCCACAGCTAAATCACTCGGCATACCAAAATGCGCTAAAAGCATAGGAACATTCAGCTCCTCCTCTACGCACTTCTGAAGAAACATATGTACAAACTCCTTATTCTTCACACCCTTAAGCTCACGAAGAACGCACTTCTCCACATTCGTATTCGTCACCGGATTATAACGAAGCCAATTTAAAACGAATAACTCTCTCGTATCCGCATCATAAAGAATCTTCCCATAATCAATGAAGCGCTGCACAAGCTTATCAACAGTCTCCCGATTATAACCCGTCTCCATCTCCGCTAACCGCTTCGGAAAAGGAAAAATCCCACACTGCGTCGTCTTCGAACAAGTTAACAAATAAACATAAAAATACCGCTCCTCCGGCGTCAAATCCAAAACAAAATCATCCTGCCAAAAATTCACCTGCACATTACGATACACCGCCATCCTAACTCCTCCCGTCTCCGTTCAAAAGTAAAAGCCTCTTCATAATATATATGGGAGACTGGCTGGGTTTTTGGCGTGTTATTTCAAAAATTTTTTTGACTACTACTACGGTGTTTGTTGGTGTTTTTGTTTTGTTGTGCTTTTTCTTAGTGATTTATTACTTGGTAGGGGCTTGTAAGGGGCTTAGGAGGGGCTAGTTATCGGTTACTTCGATTAGGAAGACTCGATCTGAGAAGCCGCCTCATTCTTTTTACGTATTTTATTGATTTCTTTTAGTTTTAGCTAGAGCATTTTTAGTTTTAAGAGGTTGGCGTGGTTCCCTTTGTTACTTTTTTCTTCTAATATAACTAAAAAAGCAGTTAAACTAGGTATGACTAAAATGCATTGAGCCATTAAAAAATGAAAGTGGCATTCTGAAAACAGAAGAATTTCAAAAGGTGCTATCAACCTCAACTTGGATGATTATTACGAACATTATTCATTATTATTTGGCTCTACTTCACGACAGTGCTGCGTATGAATAAAGCTGCTACATTACGTTGGAAGCAAGATATTGATTTAAATAATCATACACTAACTGTCAATCACTCACTACGTCTTAAAAATATTGATGACTGGACTGCTTGGACCAACAAAAACAAAAGCAGGTCTGCAGACAATTACTTTTAATAATGATGCAGTAGAAATTTCAAAAACTTTGAAAGATAGGCAAGGGGATTTTGGGAATTTAATTTCATATTCTCTTACGAGATGGTAGACCAACATGGTAATCAACAATCGCTCGAATTATAAAATGTCATGCGAAGATTGCTGGAGTTAAACCTATTCAAGATAAGGGATTACGTCACTCTCGCGCTTCTTTTTAATTAACGAATATAACACTAACCCCCTCATTATTAAAGATCGTTTAGAACATGACGATATCACAAAAACTTTAAGCACCTATTCACCTTTATATCCGAATGTAAACTTTGAAATTGATAATAATTTGAGTGGCTCAATTAAATATGAGACATCTAAAGAAAACTAGATTCAATAAAAAATATTAATTCTAATATAGTAATAAATAATTATTTTTTTTATAAATATAGAGACAGAAAAGATACTTATAACTCTTTTCTGTCTCCTCGAATATATATTTTAAAACTCTGCACTTTTACAGCTTAAAAGAATTTTGTTCTCTATTCGTTTCATATAATCTCTCATAAAAGCATAATCGATTTTACCATCTTCCATAATTGGTAGAAGGATTTTTTGTTTTTTTATTCTTTCTGTACCCATTTTATATCCATAAGCATACTTATCTTTTTGAGATTGAATCATCGTTTTAACAAACAAATTAATATATTTATCATCACTATACATATTCAATTTTAAAAATCTAGTATCCCCTGAAAAGTAAGCAACATAACTATGATAGAAGGTATATCCAACAGAACCATTACGATTCACGCCGATAACATTAGAATCTACTTGCCTTTCACGGCCGGCTGGATTAACGAAGTCTGTTATCCCATTCCCCATAGAAGTCGATCCAACAAATGGAACAAGCCCCTGCTTTCTATCTCTTTCTGGCCAGTCTTTACCACTTTTCACTTTAGCAATTTCATCTAATGAGAACTCTCCCCATCTAACTTCTTTCAATTCTTTAAAGTCATTTACAACATTTAATTCCGGAAATTCAAATTTATTTTCTGTTTCTTGTTTTTTCAAGCGAGTATATTCATCAATAAAATCCCAATCTGGTTTTTCATTTTCATCAACCGGTAACATGATTTTTTCTCGTTTTATTCTATAATCATTAATTTCTCTATTGAAAGAATATTTATCACCAATTCTACTTAAAACCGTTACTAAAAATAAATAGTGATTTTTAGTAAACAATGGATTACTAAGTATCGTTACATGATCAGAAGCTATAAATTCATAGTCATGATAAAAAACACTACCTACACTACCACTATTGGCAATAGTTATACATTTAGAAAATTTACGTACATTTTTTTCATTGCCTATAAATCCATCTATACCATTTGAAAAAGAGGTACTTGAAACATAGGGCATATCTCCCGGAAGCTGATTAGCCTTTGTCAAACGTTTCCCTCTTTGAATAGTAGTAAAAATTTCATTCAAGAAAAATGATCGCCAATTTTTAGATTTTAATATTTGATTAGACATTTACTCACCCTCTTCAAATAAATATCTTTTACCATGACTATACATATCGACTTGAAAGGTTAAGTAATCTGCCAAAGTTTTTTCAAAATCCTCTTCTTGAGGAACTTCCTCATTAAAATAATAAAAACTATGCAACCACTCATCCTCTGGTGCAATAGTAGTTTTTACAATAAATTTAGTTCCATCATCTGCATTACCATTTAATACATCAATTAAATGTTCTCTCTTTGATTTTTCAGTACCATTACTAATCAATCCAGTATGTTTTCTAACCTCATATCCATCATCCGTAAAATCTACAAAGTTAACACGTTTCTTTTTCAAGTCATGAGGAATACCAGCAGTAAAAATGCAAATACAAGGATTAACTCCTTTCCCATGAAAAGTGTCCGTATTTAAAGTAATTACAGTCTCTAAAGTATTATTTTCTAAAATTTCTTTTTTATATACTTTTTCTTCTTTTGTTTTCCCTACCATTGTACTTATAGGAACAATGGCCGCTAATTTCCCACCTTTCATCATCATTTTCAACGCCGTATTAATAAAACTAATTTCAGAAAGATGGGATAAAGCTTTGGTCTTAGCTTGACTATATGGTGGATTAATTAAAACCTTAGTAATGAAATTATGTTTCTCTTCCTCACCATTGTTAACTTTATCTTTCTTATAAATATCCTCTGGTAGATGGAACATATCCCCATTATATAGATTTGATTTTCCATCTCCTCTTAAAATCATATTAGTAGTAGCAATTGTAAACAATTTCCCTTGCAATTCTACTCCATATAGTTGATTTTGTTTAATTCCTTCTATCCACTCTTTCTTTTGTTGTGAATTTAAGTTTGGATTATTTTGCACTTGAGACATCATACGCTGCATTGCACTAATTAAAAACGCGCCACTGCCACAAGCTGGATCCAAAACATAATCATCTGGTTCAATATTAATAAGCTCTGACATTAAAGAGGTAATATGCCGAGGTGTTAAAACGATCCCCAGTGAGTTTCCATCTGAGCCTCCGTACTTAACAAATTCCCCATAAAATTTACCCAGAATATCTATATCATGATTTTGATTTTTAACGTGATGATGTACTTTTTTTTCAATTTGTTCTACAAAATACTTTAACGGTGTTTTACCTAAACTTGGATTAATTCTATTTAAAGTCTGGTCATTTTATATATATAAAAAATTTTCTAGCAAAATCCCGTATTTAGCCGGTCTTCCATTATATTCTATGCTCTTTAAATACATCTCAATAGCATTGTAAATTTTATCACCATCTTTGGCTCCATCATCTTCAAAGCCCTTCAAGTCTTCAATTGCGAATGTTTTTTGTTCTAATGCTAAAAGAATTCCGGACACTACAGTCGCTTTGAAATCATTAGACAAATTCCCATAATTCCGTAGATCTTCATGCAGTTCCACGGCTACTTTCGTAACCTCTTGAAGTTCTCGTTCCTCTTTAGGTAGTTCACCTTTAATTGCTACTCGCCAATATTCTTCAATATTTTCTGGTGAAAAATCTTCAAAGCTTTTTATACTATTTAGTTTTCTGACCTCATCCTTTGATACATAATAAGGTTGAATCTCATAGTAATGTTTATTACCTACAACACCTATTGCAATAACTTCATTAAAGTTAGTCTTTTCTACAATATGTTTAGAATAATGAACAGCCCCATTTACAGCATAATCATTACGATAGGGATATTCTGTGATAACAACATCATTATCCGTATACTCTAGCTGCTTTATATCTGTTTTATTTTCTATAATAAATAGATGTCCTCCAGAAATAAAAATATATTCAGGATTTCCTTTCCCCTCACCTTTTTGAGACTTACTTGCTCCCACCAAGGCCTGATCTACTTCAACTATGGTTGATTTTTGATAGGAGTAAGACACCCCTATTGAGTCAAGAAAATCTTTAACCATAAAATCTGTATCTACTTCTTTTCCAGTTAATTGATAATTACTCACAGCTTTTCTCCCTCTGTTCAAAATTATTTAATATCATTTTACATTATGTTCTTCTACTTATTATACAGATCATTGATAATAATTGTATTTAAATTGAAAATTTCCAATCATATTATCCCTATATTAAAATTATCGCTGCCATTTCTGTTATCACAAAATAAAAGAACTTAGAAAAAAACATAATTTATAGGCTCTCCAAGCTTTTTCTTGTCGCTATTTAATTATTCCCACTCAATGCGTTCTAAATATGGTAGGAATTAATTTATTGAATATCAAGCTTTGGGGATTATTTATAGTTCTTTGATTCATTATAAGTTGAATGCTAATGTTTGCAAATTGTTTGCATGTTCAAACCAACTCAAAATAATTATTAAAGATGATTTCTTACTCACTCTCAAACGAAAAGTGATCTTTTAGTGTTTCAAAACAAACTCGAATTTCCTATCCTTTTCTTCATAAGCAGTAAATAAAGCATCGATCTTTTGTGCTCTACATGTGTATTGTTTTCTGTTTGATAATCGGCTAATAAGTTTGCAGTCTGAAAGATACGTTTCATTCTCTGACTCGCTAATCTTTTAAAGTTTTCATTTATACTTTCTTTCATTTTACTCCTCCTTGCAAAACAATTTCGAATACCAATATAACACCACACACTTAATGAGCAACAAAAAAATGCAAAACCCCATATATACTTGTATTTAATATAAATATATTTTCTAATTATTGACCGTGTTATTTTTTGAATCATCTCGTTTATAAACTCGTTAGAGTAAATATAAATATTTTCAGGCGTACTATACGAGGTTTAACAAAATAAGAGGGATGATATAATGAACGCAAAAGAAATATTAAAAACAATTAAATATGTAGAAGAAAAATGTCATGAAATAACTCAAATGAGTAAGTCAAGAGTACGTTATTTTCACAAAAAAATTTATCAATAATAGAGGGAGTAGAATACGATAGTTCATTTGATGATTTTATCAAAGAACTGCAAGATGTAATGGAAAGTGAGATTGAACAAACTATAGCAAGAAAATCCCTAACAATTGATACATATGGGCTGAGGATAACTTAAACACTTTTCAATCAATTTCAAAATCTGAATACAGTTCAGACCCGAATAATTTTCTAATAAAAAATGATTTTAAACCAGTATGTAAAGAGAAATTTGTAAGAGAGCTAAATGCTCTCTTTTTAATATTAGAGGATTTTTATATTAAGTTATAGAATATAAATAATATAATTTTTAAGGAGTGATTTTATGGAGGAGCCTAAATGGAAGGATGAAATTGTCGAAGTCTTGCAATTTCTAGGTGGCGAAGCAACTTTAAAAGAGATTTACCAAGAAATAAGAAATAGAGGTAATAAAACTCTCACTAAATCTTTTAAAAACACTATACAAGGTGTTATTTATAGTAAATCAAGCGATAGCGATTATTATCAAAACGGAGAAGATTTATTCTACACTGTATCTGAGAAAGGAGAAGGTCGCTGGGGTCTTAGAAATTATAAGGCAACAAAAGAAAGTATTGATCTTACAGAAGAAGATTCTTCTTTCCCAGAAGGAAAACAAACATTACGTTTACATATTTATAGAGAAAGAAATTCTAAATTAATTAGAACTGTAAAGGAACAATTTAAAAAGGAAAACGGAAAAATTTTCTGTGAAATTTGTGAATTTGATTACACAGAAAAATATGGAGATTTAGGTGAAGATTATATTGAAGCTCATCACACAATTCCTGTTTCTGAATTAAAAGAAGGTTCAAAGACGAAAATAGAAGATATTGTTCTAGTATGTGCTAATTGTCATAGAATGTTACATAGAAAAAGACCTTGGCTTTCAAAGAAAGACCTAAAAGAAATTCTGCAGGCAAAAGTAAAATACTAAGCTAAATTTGTTAATTCATTGGGATGAACCTACCTATTGTAAAATTACGTAATTTTATTAACCAGCAGTATATTTATAGAAGTGGGGCATATAATAGATCAAAAAAAGCTCAATATAACAAAGAAGGTTATACATTTGTTACTGGTAAAAGATAGCTAGAAAATATGCAAAACAATTTGTTCAATTAAAACTTTCATAATCTATTTTTTAAAATCAATCGTTTTTTTTGCAAATTATTCACAAATGCAAAAAGAAAGCCTAAAGCCCTTTTAAATAAGGAGTCTAGGCTTTCTTTTTATTATTTCCACTCAATAGTAGCTGGTGACTTCGACCTAATATCACATACAGCATTAAAAAATATTGTTATATTAATGTTCACAGTTATTTCAAAATACATGGTGGCTCTTAAACCCTACACCATATATTCAATCCTAGTAGGTAAAGGGTGTTTTTACAACATTATTGAAGTTGAATAATGAAACTGTATCAAACAAGCTTTCTTTTACTCCTTAATAATTTTTCTGCTTTTTTAACAATTCGTTGTTCTTCTTCACCAATTGACAAAAGCATAAATGTATTCATTAATACTTCATTCGAAATTTCCTTAAACTGTTTCGTAACCTTAATTTCTTTAATCCCAGCTGGAAAAGATCTTTTATGTAGATCATATATTCTTCTAATAAAACCTATACCTGCTTCATGTAAGCATTCATCAATTCCTTTATAAATTGGGTTCGCCCACTCTGCTAACCAACAAATAAAAGCATCTTGCGAGAACTCACTTGTTCCATGTGAAAATTAATTTGGTCTCTTATCCATTATTTAATCCCCTTTATATCTAAGTGCTATTCCCCAACATTTAACACTTCTAAAACTTCCCTAAACAACACCGATCCTCTCCCAACAACCAACTCCAAAGGAACTTCCTTAACTCGCCCATCTCTCCCCACCACAACAACCCCATTCTCATAATCAACCCAAATCTGAACATCCTGCACATAATAACTCTTAACAGAAGAAGCCTCATCTAAATTACGATGATCCAGCTCAACTTTAACCTGTTTCGTAAAACGACGCAGCGTTTTCCAAAGAGTTCGTTCTTCTTTTGATTTCATAAATAGTTCTGGGAGTTCTTGTACTTCTTTTAATAAAGACATAGTTGTTATTGTGTATGTTTGAATACCATATCCTACCGGGCGGATGAGGTGTTCTAGTTTTTTCCATGGCTCTAGTTCGAAATGTACATACTCATCGTTTTGTTGCATTTGAATGTGTTTGATTTTGGCTACGTATTGGATACCACCTTTTTCTCCGTGCCATTTTTTCGGTGCATATAATGCTATGTGTTTTGCTTCTTGCCATCCTGGTTTTAACTGTGTGACCGGTAACTGGTATAAGCCATTCTTTCTATATGTTTCATATTCACTTTCAGTTTTCACGCTGCCCACTAATACTTTTTCTTCTAGTGAAGAGTGCCATTCTTCTTTTGTTCCTCTTGGAAGGATGCCTTCTCTTATAATTTCTTCTGGGCTTTTTTCAATGAGATGGTCTAGAAATTGTTCGACTAGTCTTGTTGCGTTTGGTAAGAATGGAAAGCCACCGATATTTACTTTTTCGATACTTTTATAAAATGGATGGTTCTCGTACGCTTCCTCTTGGTTCCATGGGAATAATACGTACGCTCCGTAAGCTGTCCGCTCAAAAGGTCCATCTTGTTCCACAACTAATGCATCTCTGTAGCGGTGCATTGTATTAATGTCTTCTTCCATTGGACCAGGAGTACCATACTTCTTTTTATAATGAGACCTTTCAGCAAAATCAATTCGGTATTTTGCATCAAAAATGTATTGATATTGATAGTTCTTTCCCTTTTTCTCAATAGCGAGCATCGTATCTGGCTTTTGTGTAACTGTTGGCAGTCTACCGTTCCTTTTCTGGAAATACAGTTCTATTACTTCACCAGTGACTGGATGCTTAAACGCTCTTTTTGCAGTTTTACTTTCATCGAGCGTTACGTATAAACCGTCTTGTTTAACTTGGATAACATCTTGATGGAGCGGTATATATTTTTCAGATAGAATTTGTCCGAGTTTTAAATACGTCCAGTATTCGTATAACCTTGCGACATCTTTTAACGACATTTTGAAAATTTGTCCTCGTAATGTTAAACCTCGCGATAGCATTAAGAAGATTTGATACGCATCTCGATAGCCCGCTGCCATTTGAATAACGAGCGAAAAAACTGAGCGATCTAATTTTCCGATTTCTCTCCAAAATGGATCATTCAATTCATTTTTCATTCGATACTTCATATTTTTTACACGCTCTAGCAAATCTTCATCAGTTACACCACGTGTATATCTAGACTTTGGCTCTAGCGCCTTAAGTAAATCATCTATTTTATGTACGACTCTTTGAATCATCCATTTAACAAATCTATTTTCTAACGTATCATAAGAAACTTCCTTATAAGCTGTAATCCCTTTAGTCGGTATACTTTTTTCTCCTTGCAGTAAGTGTGGTCGCTTTCGCAAATAGTTCATTCCGACAGAATCCAATTTACGAATTTTTTCTCCTCGTACAAGTTGATGTCTAGTCATAAGCGTATGATGCGGCTGTCTTTTAATATGAGAGATCGACTTCATAAACCGCTCAAAGGAATCATTTAAAATATGATAGAACTCACTCTTCGATGGATTTGTAGCGTAAATTGTAGATGCTCCTAAGTAAGTTCTCTTTAGTAAATGAAACGCTAAATTATAAATTTCATCATTTACTTCATCTAATAAGGATCTGTAATCATCCTTATAATCCAGTTTTGCCGGGAAAACTTCAAATGTAACAGTTAATAAAGTTTCTTGCTCGTCTTTAATTTCGAATGTTGTATTTCCTACTTCATTTGGAAACGAAAGATTCCCCATTAACACATGAAGTGATCCCATTTGAATAGAACTAACTTGCTTTCGAAAACCCGGATGTTCATGATAAAAAGAGAGCTGTTGACTCTTTTTTGGAACAACAACAAGCTGGTAACTTCTATTTTCAAAAAAGATTGGTGGGTGTTCTTTCCATTCGTCTAGCCTCTGCAATCTCGCATCAAATACAGAAACGGATTCCGTCTTCCCATCTACATGAAAATACATCATTTCATCTGTGTTCATAGCCTGATATTCTTTTAAACTCTCATATTTTTCATGATAAGGATTTCCCTTAATTGTCAATGATAGCTCCTCTGTTTCAATCTTAACTAGCTCTATCTCATTATTAGATCCAGAAAGAAGTGAAACCATCATACTCGAACCTCCTTAACATATGAGACAGCTTGTTAGCTGAACGAGGATACTTAGCGTAGGAAGCGTCATTATTGCCACTATCATATTCTTCATTTGCACATAATACATACAACTGCTTCAATACCTCTTCTGTTCTTCCATCGCTCCCCGCAAGACGCGGTAAAATCTTTTGATATATTTGATAATCAAGTGCTTCATCGAATGACAATAACTTTCCTTGTTCGTTGTATGCCATATAGAAACAAATTTCATCTCGTATACGGTATCCAACTTGAGCACCTACTGATTCAAGTATTTTATTTATTTCTATTAAAATGTTCGATATATTTCTCACAAGATCTTCGTTTTCTTTAAAACATTCCTTCAGATGAAGATACTCAGTTTCTAAAGAGCGATTTGAAGCAATTTCAGCTTCCTTCTCTTCTACATCCATTAAAAAATTAAAATAATCTAAGTTAACGGTATTAAATTCAATTGTATTCGCACGATCTAATACTTTCTTACTTAACGGATGTGTCGTTTCATCCATATTTACCGTTCCGATAATGTATACATTTGATGGAATCGTAATATGCTTATTCGTAATTGATTCTGGAAGCACTGGTGACGTAACAATTTTCCCATCTTTCCATTTACGGCTTTCAATTACACTTAAAAAGTCACTAAAGTAGTACTCCACTCGAGCTAAGTTCATCTCGTCCAACACTACAAAATACGGCCTATTTGGATTTGCATCTGCATTTTCAAGAACTTTAATTAACGGTCTTTCTTGAAAATCCCCTTGAAGATTCACATAACCAAGCAAATCAGAACTATCACTCCAATCAGGTCGAACCGGAATAAGTGTAAACTGCCCATTCTCTTCCGTAGCCCCTAAACTCTCCGCAAACCACTGAACAATTTTCGTTTTCCCTGTACCTGAAATACCTGATAAAATTACAAATGGCTTTGTTTTTAATGAAAGGAAGAAATTAATAAGACCCTTTTTCTCATAAAAGAAACCTTTACTTTGAATATAAGAAGACACGTGATCGATAATTGATTGCTGATCTAAATACACTTCTTTCCTCTCATAAATCATTTCATATTTCGTTCCTTCCTCTTTGTAACCAATAAACCCCTCATAATAACGAAGCATTTCTTCTAGATCTTCTACTAACTCTTTTTCACTTGGCATTTTATTAGCATCATAAGCAATATAAGCCGCTGTTGAATTCGCATATCCTCTCGCTTTTGGACTTGTTCCTAAGAAAATCTCATCATCTTTTTTTACCTTTTGGGACATATGTATTTGTTCACGAATCTCTTCTTTAATTTTTTGCATCTCTTCTTTAGACGTTTCCGTCACACCTTGCGCCAATGTTAAATATAATCGTTCCATATCTTCACTAAATAAATAAACGATATAGTATCCTCGTTGCGTAGATGTCGTAATATCTTTATTCATAATTGCAAGCCATGGAACAGCAGCCCAGTTTCCTTGTCCAATTGATCCTGTGACAACATACTGATTATGATCAATAAATGGTAACCTCGTTATTTCCGTTGTCATCTCATTCCTAACAACCGATCCCATTTTATGACCCGCAAATCTTTCTGTTCTTGCCTGTAAATACTCATTCATAACTGTTAAAAACTTTTCACGTAAATTACTGTTCATGCTACCGCCCTTTTCTCCATCATCTTTTACATATTTTTCAATAGGAATCCATTCATCATTAATTAGTCCTACTTGTTCAAGCCAATCCAGTAAGTTATTCGTACGCTTCCTCGTCACCGATTCAACCATTAAATTATCCCCTACTGAATTTCGGACAATCGTCATTCCAAAATCAACTAGAGCTTCTTTCTTTTCACCCTTTGAATATTTCTCTAGCAATCCAAGAACAAATAGAACATGTCGGAAATATTCCTGCTTTAAAACTAAATGGGCAATATAGATATTTTTATCTTCTGATTGAACATATTCATTTAATAGAAGTTGATTCATTTCATGAGATTCATTCAAAAATCCCAATAATCTTAAATCCTGGCGCGCATTAGATTTCATTCTATATAAATTTTCATCCGTTTGTTCACGTAATGTACTCGGATTATATGTACCATCCATTATCTCTTTTAAAAACAGCATGACTTTATCATATTTTTCACTTGGAAGGTTATCAGTTTTGAATTCTTTAAATGTAATAGCTCCCGATTCCTTTACATCCACAAATGGAAGCTGTGAAAGGAAAGTTACCAAGAAAGTATTACATTCACCCGCTTGTCCAAAATCTTCACTCTTTACTGTACGCATAGCGATAAATTTTCTCCAAGCATCCTTAAGAATTTCAAAGCTCACTTTAAAATAAGGTGATGCTTCCTCTTCATATTGCTCACGTGAAACTTTAGCTTCAACGTATAATCCTTCATCATCTTTATTTATAACTAAATAAGTTTTATCATCATTTATTTCTTCAACCTGCTTCGTTAATTTAACCAATTCAATTATAAGTTGCTCTAACATTTTCATCCCCACCGTTACAATTAATTACAATTACTACTATTTTACCAAACTATGTATAAAAGAAAAATCATACAATATGATGTATGATTTTCTACTCTATTATTTAAAATACTTCTGATAATCCTCTTCATTTTTAAATTCAATCGGTCCGACATCCATTCGAAACTTCCCGTTCTCGTACAAGAGTGGTGAAGCTTCTGAATGGTCTTTTGAGTAGCTTTCTACATGTGAAATTTTCATCTCATTTGAATTCGTGAAATCAATATGAGCAATACACACCCAATAAGCATGGTCATTTATTTCTAATAACGGTGCTGTTACAACGCTTCCCATATGATTATCGACAACAGCTTTTGCCCTCATAGAATAAAAACTACCTACCCCATTGCCGACAGCACTATACGCAGCAAATAAAACATATTTTAAAGCTTCTGGTCGGTAAATACGAATTGTTTCTTTTCCTGGCTCTTGCGAATCACCATCTAACACAATATATGGCGAGACTTTAGACGAACCTAGATTTTTATAATAAACCTTTCCTATTTCTCCATTAGTTGTTACGTAAAAACAGTATAAGTCTAAATCTTTATTTGTTTCCCATTCTAAAGTAGCTGTTACCATTTTAGATTTTTGTATATTTATAGATTGTTTTTTCTTCAATTCAACCTTCACTGCATTAATAGTTTTTTGTACTGGAGGCGGAGTAGGAACTATTTTCTTCTCTACAGGAGGAGCAAATTGTTTTTCATCTTCTGCGATTTCTATTCCAAAATTTGTACACAATGCAGCTAATCCACCAAAATAGCCAGCTCCAATAGGATTGAACTTCCATTCTCCTCCATGTCGATATAGCTCTCCAACAATAATGGCACTTTCATCTGTAAATGGATACGTGATAGGAAAATGAATAATTTCTAATCCTGATTGTGCGTTGTTTATTTTCAATTGAATATGGGAAACATCTCGTAGCGCCTGTTTCTTCTCTTCAGCATTATGAATTGTAATCGAAAATACAACCTTTTGTACCTCATCTTTTATATGAGTAAAATCTATCGAAAATCTTTGTTTACTTCCATTTGCGATATTTTGATTTAATTGAACAGATCGACAACTAGAATAAGGTTGTCCATAAAAAACGAAATCCTCTTCTTTAGTAATTTTCCCATTAAAACCTACTAAAAAAGCTGATGCATCTACATCCATATTCATCGGGGCATTCCAAGTTAAATCTACCAGTAACCCTTCCATCTCTGGATGATTCTTTGTAACATCTATCTTTTGTCCCCTTACTAAAGTATGTATCATCATAATTCCCCCGTCCTACACCTTTAATGTTTTATCACTCAGTTCAATTATACTCCTGTTTAGATTTTCAAGGATATCCTCAAGATATTTCGTTCCTTAATACTTGTCCAAAGGAAGGTTTATCATAACTTCCAGCATGAATGTATAAATGCTCAGATGATCTTGTCATGCCTACATATAATAGCTTACGTAGTTTAATATCATTTTGTTCAAGCTCCATTCTTTCAAACTTGTCCACATCAACTAAAAAGACAATTGGTGCCTCAAGACCCTTTGATGAATGATATGTTGTTATAATTAAATGTCCTTCAGTAATATTTTTTGTAACTTTTACTTTTTGACGTATCTCACGATTTAATTTCTTTTGTATATTCTCACAATCTTTTCCTTCTCTACACAAAATTAATATATCTTCAGGCTTATAGCCCTTGCGCTTAATAAGCTCGTAGACTTTATTACTAATATCTTCATACGATCCTTCAATAAAACTAACTCCATCTTTCATTTCATTCTCAAAAGATAGTTCGCTCATTGGACAATAAAATTTATTTACTTCCTCTTCCAATTTCTTTTCTTGTTTCAAGAAATTAAGGGCTAAATCTATATGTTGACTACCGGCACGATAAGATTTCTTTAATAAAGAACTTCTCCCGCGCATATCAATACCTAAGCTCTTTCAACTATGATCTGAGTTGTTATAGATGCTCTGTAGTCTATCTCCTGCTAAAAATAAATTTATCCCCGTAACAGTTTCCTTTTGATTATTAACATACGTATGTTCTTTACAAGACTTCACACATAATCGAATCCAATCATCTAGAAAGTCTTGGTATTCGTCCACTAAAACAGCATCATATGATGACTGAGCTCGCTGTATAGCTACTTCCGGCAATTCTTCATTCCACCACTTCACTGTATTTTTTTGGGGTACACATATACTTGCTGTATCTAGCGCAAATTTATGAAAAGTGCTAACATCTATATTCTCCAAGCGCACATTCATAAAGACAAGATCAGCTGCTAAAGAATTCAATTTGTTTTCAATTTTTGTTTTTAACGACCTATTATACGTTAATATTTTTATTTTCCATTCTGGATGTTCACGTACTAGATGAATTGCACGACCTAGCAATAAAACCGTTTTCCCACTACCCGGAACTCCAGTTACCATATAGTGACCGTATGGTACACGCTTCGCGAAACGCTCTTGCTCTGCATCTAGTGCTGTAATTAATTCTTTTGTACTGATTTGATTATCGCTACAACTAACCTTAATTTCTGGAAATAATAGTGTTCGTATTGCAATAATTTCATCTTCTTCTACGAAACTAAATTCATTTTTAAATAATTGATTTATATTTACTGTACTTAACATGTCAGATGAAATACACTGCGCTGGTGGCTGATTAAATACTTGATCTAATCCACTCTCTTCAATCTTATTAGAATGAAGATACGGAAATATAACATTAGTATGTAATTTAAACTTTAATTCGTTCCGTTCATTTTTTAAAATATCGTGCAACCTAAATAATCTCTGTGCTGCAGTATGGTATAAGTTAGCTTTACAAAATGGATTATCTACCTGTTTTCCATCTGCTAAATCTATTTTTCTTCTATCTGCTCTATTAATATAAGAAAGTTCCCAATCTTTCACTTCAAAGATTGTTACACCTCTTTGTGAATCAATTAAAATAAAATCAGGTTCTAAATGTCTAATTCTTGGCTGAATATATAAGTACGCTTCTCGCTCCACGTCTTTATATAAAGAGCGAATCTTTTCAAGCACTCTTCTTTCACCTGGAGTCAAGCTTGGCAAATCATTCGGTATAATGTGTAAACCCACAAGAATCCCCTCTTTTTTCATATTATGCGTGTATTTCATTTATATAAATTAAATATAAATATATATAAATAAGTGAGTTACAATAATAAAAAATAATCAAAAGTTCTCTTTTACTATTAAAAATATTATTACACGCCATTCTCATTTTAAATTATATACTAAAATATAAGTTTTCTGGATTATTTTTCTATATCCAAAACAAAAAGACACTTTTCATAGTGCCTTTTCCATAAGTCTATACCTGACCTTTTGTATCACTAATTTCTCTTTTCTCGTTTGCCCTGACTAATTAACTTAATAAGTTTCTCTCTATTAATTAATACAACTCGATTCACTTTAGCGAGTTTGTATGCTGCAGCTGTAAATTCACTATTTGTAACAACCCATGTTTCATCAGCTTTATAAAATTCTTTTGCACCAACAATCTCCTGAACAGATTTAATTCCAACGTTATTCTTATAGCGTTTTGCCTGTACAATAATTCTTTTATCATTTTTTCTCAAAATTAAATCTGCACCAAAATCGTTAGATGCTTTAGTAATCTCTGTTTTATAACCCAAAGCCGGAAATAGACTTCCTAAATATTTTTCAAACTGGTGTCCGCTCATTTTATCAATATCATAAATTCCTGATTGCCGAAGTTCTCTTAGCTTTTTTACATTCACATACATATATAATAATATAATTGCTGCCGATACCATTACTATCGGCACTAAAAATTCCGGTTTCCACAACACTCCGAAAAACGTAATAACTAGTAAAGATCCCAATATTGATTCATCTTGCTTTTTCTTTCGCTTAGCCATCTTAACTCCTTTTCACTCATAAACTATAATAATTACTTTAATGACCTAAATAAAATATCCCACCTAAAATAACTAATGCTATAGCACCTTTAATTATAGGTAGCATATTATCTGGTATATAAGATCTAATAATTACAAGCACAGTACATACAACAAATATAATACCAAGGAACATCCATCCATCCCAAAGTACTTCTTTTAATGATTCTGGTAACTCTATATTATTAACATCCATTTTAGTTCCCTTTCTATCTTAATTTATAAAATTATAATAACGCATTATTTTTATAAAAGGAAACATTTATATAAATGTATATACTAAGAATGATATCGATATTTTATAAGTACAAAGCACTAAAATTACTTATCTCCCCTATCTCCACCAACCATCTCTCCATACCACTCATATCTCTCCTCCAAAAACCCCCTAGTCTCCCCACTCCCCTTATAAAAACTCTCCCAACCTCTCTCCCTCAAAATCCCCTTCCAACTATCACTCTCCACCATCTTCTTAATAATGCTATCCCAATAAGCAATCTCTTCCTCCGTCATATCTTTCGGTCCCATAATTCCTTTCCAGTGTTGGAAGATGACGTTGATTCCTTGTTCTTTCCATGTTGGGATTTCTGGTAGTCGGTCTAGGCGTTTTGGTGCGGATACGGCTAGTATTTTTATTTTGCCGGCTTTGTATTGTTTTTCGGCTTCGGATAGAGTCATGGTTGCGGCGCTGATTTGTTTGTTCGTTAGGGCGTTTATGATTTTTTCTTTGTTTTCGTAGACGAAGAATTGTAGTTCGGCTGGATTTATGCCGAATGCTTTGCTTACTTGTACGAATGATAGGTGATCGTCGTTTCCTAGGCCTGGGGCAACGCCGATTTTGAAGTTTTTCTTGTCTTGTTTTAGTTGTTCCATGAGTTGTTTTGCGTTTTCTATGTTTGATTCTTTTGATACGACAACGACTTCCCAGTCCGATGCTAGTGTCGCGAGCGGCGTGAAGTCTTTATATGTTAGTTTACTGTGGCCTAGTAGGTTGTTCGTTATGAGTAAGCTTGAGTTGATCGCTAGTACGTGACCACCTTTTTGTTTCGTATATTTCCATCCGACGTCACCGCTGCCACCTACTTTGTTTGTGACTGTGATTGGTTTTGTGAAGATTTTTTCTTCTGTCAGTGTTTTTTGCATCGCTCGTGCCGTTAAGTCCCATCCTGCTCCTTGAACGTTTGGCGCAACGATTTCTACTTTGTCTATGTTTACTTTATTCGTATGGGATTTTTCCGAAGAACAACCAGCTATTACTCCTGTCATGATCCATATACATAGTAATAATCGTTTTTTCATAGTCCTCGTCCTATGCGATATTTTCGTTCTGGTCGTCCGATAATGCCGTATGTGTACTCTACTGTGCATTCGTTTGTCGCTACTAAGTATTCTAAATATCTTCTTGCGGTTGTTCGGGAGGCCCCCATTTGTTCTCCCATTTCTTCTATTGTAATGCCCTCTTCGAATCCTTTTATAATCCCTTTCACTTTTTGCAGTGTTAACGGGTCCACACCTGTCGGTAAGTTTTTTATGTCTTGTGTTTGCGAGATGCCGAAGAAGTTATCGATGAGTGCTTGATTCACTTCATTGTTACTATGTAATAATTGCTTCTTTCTTTTATAGTCTTCAATTGTGCGAACGAATTTTTCTAACGTAACCGGTTTTATAAGGTAGTTGCTTACGCCATTTCGAATTGCTTTTTCTAACATATGATTTTCATTTGCCGCTGTAACCATAATGACGTCAACGTTTGGAAAGTCAGCATGGATTTTTGGTAATAAGTCCGTTCCGATTCCATCTGGTAAATAATTATCTAATAGAAGCAAATCGACTTCTTCCTTTTGTAGTAATTCCATCGTTTCTTTCGCGTTCAATGCTTTTCCGATCACTTTTACGTCCTTTATTTTTGATAAAAACTCTTCCTGAATTTGCGCGACGCGGAAATCATCTTCTGCAATTGCAACCTTCAACATATGTCCATCCCCCTGTTTGTTATGTACTTTCTTTCAATGTTTTCGGAAGGTAAATTGTAAAAATAGCTCCCCCATTTTTCTCGTTTTGAATTTCAATTGTTCCCCCTAGTAGATCTACCATTTCTTTCACGTTTGCTAGTCCGTAACCACGATCATTTCCTTTCGTTGAAAATCCTTTTTGAAAAATAGTCGTGATTTTTTCTGCCGGTATCCCTATCCCACTATCTATCACTTCAAACACAATATCGTGCCCAATATCCGTAACAAAGAAGGACACATTCTTTTCCTCTTGTGTACTCACCGCATCAAATGCATTGTCGATTATGTTTCCAAGAATCGTAATAAGGTGCGAAACTTTTATATGGTCTGGTAACGGATGAAGCGCACTATCTCCTTCAATATGAAAATCAATTTTCTTCTCAGATGCTGTTCCGATTTTTCCTAATAAAATAGCTTGTACTTTCGCATCATGAATTTGATGGAATAAAATATGGTTTTGACTTTGATGAATATTAGATTCTTGTTGAATAAATTCAATCGCTTCTTTGTAATGTCCTAATTGAAGTAATCCTGATAAGACGAAAAGTTTATTTGTAAATTCATGCGTTTGAGCGCGTAAATCCTCGGAATACTTTCTTACCTCAGATATTGTGTTCACAAGGTTTTGCAGTTCTGTTTTATCTCTAAAACTGCATACAACGCCTACCGTACTATTATTTTCGAGTATCGGTGTCATGTTTAAAATAAACACTTTATCTTGAAACGCGATTTCTTGATCGCTTTCTAGCACTCTTTCCATATTAAATTCCGGTAAAACTTTTGAAATGTGCTGCTGCATATAATCACCATTTACATGAAGCATCTCTTCTGCCGAAGTGTTCATCATCGTAATAAAACCGTTTTGATCAATAGCGATAATTCCTTCTTTTATAGATAGTAGTATCGCGCTTCGTTCCCGGTATAACGCCGCAATTTCATTCGGCTCTAAACCGAGTGTATCTTTACGAATGCTACGTGCTAAAAGAATGCCGCCAATAATTCCGACTACTAATACAGCTAAGGAAAAGAGTATAATTTCTTTCGTTCTGCTCAGTATGTTAGATTCAATACCTTTTATTAAAAACTCTACTGTCACAACACCTACGACTTGATCGTAGTCTCCGTTATGAACAATAATGGGTGCCTTTGCCATTAAAGCCGGACCACTTTCACCATTTCCTTCGAGCGTATAATAGCCACCAAAAGTAAGTGCCTCATAGTTATACGGGTTGTTACTCTTTGTGCCAATTAATTCCGAATTTGAATGGGAATACATCACCCCAAAGCGATCTTCTATAATGATATAATCTGCATCAGCTTGCTCACGAACTTGTTCCGCAATGGATTGGATCGTACTTTTATGTTCTTTATTTTGAAAAGCATCTTTTATAGCTGGCATGAAAGAAAGAGATTTAGCCGTTTGCAGTGCTAACTGTTCCACTTGGTGCTTCGTATCAACGGACTGAATGTAAACAAATATTCCTGTTAGTAGGAGAACGACAAATACAATTAACGCGATAATTAAGCTTACTATTTTCGTTTGTAATGACACTTTGCGTGATTTTTTCATGCTTCATATCCTTTGATAAAATATTCAAAACTATCAATCTCCTTTTTCTATTATTATGACAAAACTGAAAATGAAGCAACTATTAAAACTCTCCATGTACATAAAGTACAAAAAGAATAAAATTGTCATAATATTGAGATTTCTAATAAAGAACAGTACAATTCAAATACAATGAACACGCTTTCATATATACCTTTTATTACTAAGCAAGAGGAGGAAAGATTATGGCTCAAGTAAAATCTAATCGAGTCGCCGGCAATATTTTTAAAGGGTCTGTCGGCAATTTAATTGAATGGTACGATTGGTACGTTTACTCTGCTTTCGCTGTTTACTTTTCAGCAGAGTTCTTTCCTAAAGGAGATCCAACGAGCCAGTTACTGAACACAGCAGCTATTTTTGCAGTTGGATTCTTAATGCGCCCTATCGGAAGTTTATTAATGGGACGCTATGCGGATCGGCACGGACGCCGGGCAGCATTAACGCTTTCGATTACAGTTATGGCCGGTGGTTCTTTAATTATCGCCTGTACACCTAGTTACGAAAGCATCGGTATTATGGCACCAATTATTTTAGTTCTTGCTCGTTTACTACAAGGATTATCACTCGGCGGAGAGTATGGAACTTCCGCAACGTATTTATCTGAAATGGCTAGTAGTGGTCGCCGTGGCTTTTATTCAAGCTTCCAATATGTAACGCTCGTTGCTGGGCAAATGGTTGCGTTAGGCGTTCAAATTGTTCTTCAGCAATTGCTAAGCGAACCAGATATGAAGGCTTGGGGCTGGCGCATTCCATTCATTATTGGAGCGATGGGTGCAGTAGCTGTATTATGGCTTCGCCGCACGATGGATGAATCGGAGCAGTTCGCAAACATAAAATCACAAAAACGCGAAAGCGCAGGAACCGTTCGCGCTCTTATGAAACACCCGAAAGCAGTATTAGCAGTAGTCGGCCTAACATTAGGAGGCACTGTCGCATTCTATACGTACACAACATATTTACAAAAGTTCATGGTAAACACAGTCGGTCTTCCGAAAGAAGTTGTAAGCTGGATTAACTTTGTCGCACTACTTATTTTCGTCGTACTTCAACCAATTGCAGGACTACTATCAGATAAAATCGGACGCCGCCCATTATTAATGGCATTCGGTATTCTTGGAACATTACTAACAGCACCGATCTTCTTCTTCATGGAAAAAACGACAGAACCAATCGTAGCATTCTTACTCATGATGGTCGGTCTCATCATCGTTACTGGTTACACTTCTATTAACGCAATTGTAAAAGCAGAACTCTTCCCGACCGAAATTCGCGCACTAGGCGTAGGTTTACCATATGCACTAACAGTTGCGATATTTGGCGGAACAGCTGAGTTCATCGCATTATGGCTAAAAAGTATCGGAATGGAATCACTATTCTACTTCTACGTAGCTGGATGTATCGCGATCAGCTTTATTACGTATTGGCGTATGGATGAGTCATCGAAGACTTCGCAGATTGAGGCAGAGCTTGGTGGTGGGGATACATTAGTTAATAATAAGTCTAGTTAAAATTATGTATTCTATAATCTTCGTTTATCTGAACTCGATTTACTTTATCTAAGAAGGCATAATTCATTAAGATATAATTTAAAAACCTCTACTTATATGTAGGGGTTTTTGTATGACGAAAAAACACGTATTATCGACAATTGCAAAAAGCTGGAGACTTTGCTGGTATAGAATCTATCGGTACTCACACCATGCGAAAAACCTTCGGCTATTGGTTCTATAAACAAACAAAAGATGTTGCTATGTTACAAGAAATTCTTAACCATAGCACATCCCCCTGAAATATATTGGAATTAATAAAGAAGAAAAAGATAATATTCTTGATACATTTCAAATTTAATTCACTTAAAATTACTATTTCAATCATCATAAAAAAGACCTTTTATTTTAAAATAAAAGGTCTTTTTTATAAACATATATGTATTAAGATTTATATTTTTTTACTGTACAAGGAATAGTTACAATGTACAAATCAATAGCATAGATTGTAACACAGATACCTTTACCTTCAGCTTCTAACTTTTTATCTAGTTGAGACAAATGCTCTGAAACTTTTCTTTTTCCCCATCTTCTAGGAAACCATTGAAAAACCTTAGGAACATTATATTTTTTATTATACCAAGTATTCAATCTCCAAAAAATGAAAAAAACCAAAACAATAATTATGATATGAAAAATATCAGAATATGAAATTCCTAAAACCATATTATATTTTCTCCATTTTCACTAAAACTCAGATAATTTACTTCTTAATTCTAATTCATCCTCTGTTTCGAAACCCTTAAATAATAAATGAATTATTTGATTATGATTAAAAAACACATTATATTCTTTTGATAAATTACCATGAGGATATGGACAAGAAACATAATCGCATAATTTATTATCAGCTTGTTGTTGCTTTCTTCCATAAATCATAAGAGGTTGATTAATTTCTTCTATAAGAGCTACAGAACCAATTGGTAATAATTAGCCTCCAATTGGAAAATAAGAGACGAACAAAGACAATCTACTCAGCTCTCCTAAGATTTTAATAGTTTAATATTTGATTTTCAAGTTTGCCTTCACAAATTCCTGTTAACACTAATAATAAGAAGAACAGGCCGTAAAACGGGCGATCAATTTGATCATATAGGTCATACGCTTCGCCAAGTGGAACATCCGAATCATGTGGTTGTTCACCCTGTAACAATTACTAACAGCGCGTAGAAAACATTTGGATAAATAAGAGGCAAATAAATGATTAAAAAGTTGTAACCCCTACTATAAGAAATACTATTATTACCAAAGGAAGAATGATAATCATAAAGGATATTATTATTGTTAATAATGCTTTCCATGCTGAAAATTGGTGTGCTTCTCCTAAACATTTTAAGGAAATAATGATTGTCCAAATTCCAATAACTATATCAATTATGGCAAAAATAAGAAACAAAATCGTTAAAGTTATGCTACTCTCCATTTTCGGTGTCTCACTCGTAAAGTTTTCTATCCCAAACAAGAAAAATGAAGGCACCCAAACTAATATAAGAGAGTAAACGTAAGGGATATAAGAATAGGCAACTGAGTAACGTGTTTTCTCAAAGGTACCTTGTCCACCAAGTTTTTTTGCCACCCAATTAAATAACGCTGGTAACAAAAAATAATAAATTAAGAAGGCAACGAAGGTACCGAATATAACCATTGAGATTAATGAAACTGGACTACTTATTGAATCCGCCATATTTTTAGAAGATGCTCGATCTAAAGTCTGTACGAATGAGCCTAGTAAAATGAGTAAAAACACATTCTTTGGTTTGGATATAAAAATTTCTTTCATTGTATCACGTGGTTTTGTCCAAATGGAGAACCAAGGATTAAGCGCACGTTTAAATTGATTTTCTGGAGTTTCCATATAAAAAACATTCCCCTTTCTTAAAACATATTAAATTTAAATCCCTAATTATCCCAATTATGTACATATAAATATTAAAGCATAAATAGTCGATTATTTAAATGTAAATATTCAATCATTTAATTTCATCTGAAACTTAGGGGGAGTGCTTCTTAGCAATTACCTCTATATTTTCTTACATTTTTAACTATGGGCTGATTAGTTACTTTCATTTTTGAGTACCTCACATTCTTTAATACACGGGATAAACAGCTATAATCTTATCATTAATAAGAACAAACCTAATTTCCATTCCTTCAGATGTTTTACCACAATATAATCTTCCACTTATACATCTTTTATTGCTATAAGCCTCGTGAATGGCTTCCATAAGAAGAATGCGATTATATACTTGAAATGCAACAAATTCTCTTTAAAAGCCTATACGTATTTTCCCTCCATCTTCTATATGCTTCCGTAAATAATAATACTTATGGAGTTCTATAATCATATAAAACAAACCAAACGAAAACACTGTGCATGCACACATAAATACAATCGCACCCATCTGTTGTGTTGCAATGCTAAGAATTATATTAGCAATTAACTGCCCCGATCCAGCTGCAATAGCTGCTACTTTTACACCACCAATTTCTTCATTCTTAAATGTTTCTTTTATCATAATTAATTTATTTTCTTCAATGACCTAATCCTCTCTAACTAAATAGCTTTTATTCTTATCTTCCCAGTATCTATATTCATAGGGTACTTGTTCATCAAATCGCTGTAAATAACCTCTCCAGTTATTCGGAATATATTCTTCAAAAGATATTGATTCCGGATAATTAGAATAAAAAGTTAAACGCTCAAAATCTATTAGGAAACATGGATTATAATCATAATAGGCTTCTTCTCTATTAGTTCTTAGTTCTCTTAAAAATTCTAACCTAATATCTTCTGTAAATCTTTTATATTTTTCTATTCTTTCTAAAAAGTTAGCTATTGTAGTCTCATTTAAAATACTAATGCCTTTTCTTTCTTCTGGATATTCACTAGGAGGATAACCAGCTTGATTATAATCTAAACACCATAAATCTGATTCAGTTATATACCAATTGAGCTTATTTTTATATTTTACACCCACTATAATATTTTCGGCGTATAAAGGCTTAATCATTTAACTCGTTCTCCTCTCTTACTTAATAACTTTAGCATTTCGTCCATATTCTACTAACCACCGACTAGTGGGGTCAGGTAATTCGTATGCAATACCTTCAAATTCATTTTTATCAAAAGTACCCTTGTCAACAATCTTAGGAGCTGTTCTACCCTCGTTAAGTGGATTAGTTTTATAATCCTTCTGAATAAAAACAGCCTATGTAGTTATACAGGTTCTTCAACCATAAGTAGTTGTTTTCTTCCGTAAATTACAACCTTTTTTGTCCCTCCTTTTAAGAGAACAATAGAGCCATTTGGTAAAAACTTTTCTTTAAAAAATTGCATAATTCCCTATCCTTGCTTTATCTAAATGTAATTCTATATTCATGATGTTGCTTCTCCCTTTTCTTTTCCGCATTCTTTACTGACTATAGGAGAACCACGATTATATACTTAAAATTCAATACAGACTCTTTAAATGGTTTCATGTGTTCTACCCCCATCTTCTATATGCTTCCTTAAATAATAGTACCTATGGAGTTCCATAATGAAATGAAACAACATAAACGAAAGCATGGAGTATACACACATTAATACAATTGCTACCATCTTTTGTGTTGCAAAACCAAGACTGATATTAGCAATGAGTTGACCCAATCCTACAAAAGCCACTACTCCAAAACTAGAGTTTTTTTTCGATGATTTTGATTTTTTGATTGATTCCTGAAGTTTTTTAATATGATTTTTATAATAATAATGCAAAGCAAAAATATACAAACCAACCGAAAAAATAAAATAGATAGGAGTTTGTAATCCTAACATTCCATATGCAAACTTTTGGGTTATAACTAATAATCCTACTGAACATACGATGCCAAATACCCCACGAAATAGAGTGTATTGTAATTGCTGTTTCCTAGGATTTATAACAATCTATATCGCCCACAATTTACACTTAAATACATTGGTATCAATAAAGAAGAAAAGGATAATATCCTTGATACATTTCTCCTTTAATTTCTTTAAAATATATATCAACCTATTAAAAAGCAAATATTAGTCTTCTTTTTTAATTAAAATATTAAAAGCAAAAAAACTTTAATAAAAATTCAAACCCATAAATAAAATTTAATTATTTTTCTTACATTATTCTTTTAACATACTTAAAAACTCACTAAAATTATCTGCAACTTCACTAGTTACCGGATTCAACTCTTCTGATTCTTCATGATACCATACCACAACAGATGGTATTTCCTTTTCTCTAAAATCTAAACAAAGAAAATCACCTGCGAATAAAACAGCAAATGGAATAACATTTATCCCTGTTAAATCTTCATCATCCGTTAAACGAGTATCGATATCAGATAATACAACCTCTATATCATACCAACCATTTTCATCATCATCTTCTGGGTCCTCCAACAAACATAAGAAACGTTCAATTAAAAGTTCGTTTTTTTCATGTGAAAAAACATTAGTAATTGGAATAGAGCCATTATATTTTTTCAAAAAATCTATAAAATCATTTGGTAATTTTATCTCACAATATTCCTCAAATGATTCAATTAATTCATCATTTGGTGATTGAAGTTCACTACCATTTTTAATCTTCATTTTAATTCCTCCATTTCTTTACCTACCTTTAGATCTATAAGACCAATGTCCTTCACTCCGCCCACCTTTATGAAATATGCTATTATGTATTCCAAATGGTACTAATTCCATTTTACCTGGCATCTAACCATTTAAATTGTTGTTTGTCACTTGCCAACCACATTTCCTCTGGTAACTCATCCGATTTAATAATTAAACCAGCTTTCTTAAAATCAGGATATTGTGTACCTAATTTCATAGGGACATCAGGTATTAAACCTTTCTCAATAGCAACCTGCCTAATAATAGCTTTTTGGGGAGCTGTTAATTTTTCTCCACCACTAATCTACCTCCATTTCCACGGACTATTAGAATTTACTACTGCAGCATTATATTCTAATTCAAAATCGAGATATTTCCCTTCTACAGCATCGTCTAAAATCTTTATATATTCATCCACTTCATATAAATTTTCTATAAAATCAGATACAATAGCAATCTCTTCCTGTAAACGAATTCTTAATCCACTAAATGGATTACACCAAAATTCATGCGAACTATCTCTCCACCCATCATCATATCTAAATACCTTTAGATTCTTTTGCAATGACTATTGCTGATAATTATTTAGGAAAAAAGACTTTAAAACCTGAGATAATGGAGAAATATGAAATAATAGATAGAGCTGACCTCTATAAGAAGTCAGCTCTATCTATTATTTCAATTCTTTATTTTTTCCTTTTTTAAATTCTTTTTGTTTATCTTGCCAAATATGAATTAAATCTACTAATTCAATCGTTTCTATCTCACAAAAATCTCCCTTACCATCTTCAGCCAAATTGTCTAGGACAGTAGTTGTATCTTTCCGAATTTCTAAACCACAAATGTTTCCATTTACTACTACGTAATTTTCTTTCCCATTTAAAACACTATGTATTTCTTCTAAAATCCAATCTCCAAACGCAGAAACTTCAACGCCTAAAAAAGTCTCCATAAGTTTAATTTCTTGAGGAAGCCTCATAACTAGTTTTCCATTGGTAAGTACTTCAAAGCTATATGGATATTTCATTACTATTGTACTCCTTTATACTAAAGATAAAATTTATTCCGCTGGGAAAGCAGAGATAATTTTCCCATTCCCATCTATATACATGCTAATCCTTATACCCTCTGAACCTATTCCAGAATATGTGTTACCAAATTCATACGTTCTATTATTATATGCTTCATTTATATTATCTACAATCTTTTGCGGGCTCCAATCTTTAGGAAAAAATGTAGAAAATCCTCTATTTCCAGTTTTAGGGGTTCCATTCACTTCTACCCTAGCTTTATAAATGCCTTGATCATTTAATATCTCTTCTGTTCCGCTAATTATTTTTCCAGGTGTATTCTCCAATACTTCAGTATGATAACCCATTGCGTCACCACGCCAATTTATTTCACCCTCTAGGATATGTTTGAGTGTATTTGGTCTAAATTTTTCTGTATGTTGTAAATTAGATATAATTTCCCTATTAGAAAGTGAAGATCTATGATTTTCATTAACAAAATTACTCCCACCAGAATTACTTTCACCTCTAGCAAACTGATAGGTCGACAGCTTTTCTTCAGCTTTTTTAAAATCAGGCGTATCAAATCTAAATCGCAAACTATTTCCACCAGCAAAAGCAAAGCGATCTCCCATTTGTAAATTACTTGTAATATGTGAAACAGCTTGCGGAATCTTATTTTTTGCTAGTTTGGTCACTTTACCTGCTTGACCTAATTTACTTGCTTTACTTAATCCTTTATCACCAATAAATCCTAATCCAACTTGTGTTAAAGCATAACTTCCCCATTTAGCACGACTTTCAGCATCTCCATTTATTACATCATTAATAAATGAATCTGACAATACATTATACATCGTACTGAGGGTATCAATAGGGTGCAAAGCAGCGTTCCCCATGTTTTCCCACGTTTCCCAATCTCCTAAAGCTTTTATTCCGTCTATTGTATCGCTAACTGCTTGTCCCGTACCATCTACAATACCGTCCCAAATTTTTTCACCAGTAGATTTTTCAGGTAGCTTACCACACATTTCACCTTCTTCAATTGAATTGGTAGCTTGTCGTGCCCTCTCTTCTGTAATCCCTTGAATTGAAGTTGTCCATTCCATATTCAACCCTTGCGTACTAAATGTACCACTTGCAGGACTAAACCCTTTCCCACTTTGAACTTCCGCAAGACCTGCAGCAATACTAGCTGCTAATTGAAGGGCTGTACTATAATTATTACTAGAGGTCTGATTGAATTGATACAAATGATCCAGCTTTTCTTGCAGTTTTTTCCTCATCACAGTAAAAAGATTCGCCATAGCGTCCATACCTGGGATTGGCATAGCTTGACTGATGGCTTCCATACTTGCTTTCATTCGGTCAATTTCTCGAATTTGTTCTAATATTTCTTGTTCAATTACATCTGTGGAAGCGACTTGTGATTGAAATTGACTTGGAAAAGCATCGTTCTGGCGAATTAACTCTTCACACAGATAAATGATTCCTTGCGCTAAAGGACGAAAGGTTTGTACAAAAAATGATTTTGCACTGCTATAAGTTTGTCCTTGTAGAACAGTATCAATTGCAAAGGCATCAATTGACTGAATGACTTGTTCCATACCTTGAATAGTAGCGTTACATACAGCATTCATACTTTGAGTTTGGCCTTGTACTTCTCCTAAATACATATTTAAGCTCATGCATTGACCTCCCTCGCTAATTGTTGTTGTTGATAGGAAAGGTCGTTTTCTAAATCACTAAGGTTTCGTCTTTCTTTAAGCAACGTTTCTTTTTGGTTTTCTAATTCAAATGTGACTTTTCGTTCAATATGTTGTGCCTCTTGATATGTATTCATAAAAAATTGAGACATTTCTCTATCACCATGCCAAGTTCCTAAAATTCGATCAAACAAACGATGGTTTCGACCTCTCCATTCATAAAAATCTGCTTCCGCTTGCTCCTGAATGTGAATCGCGGATTGATTTCGGTCTTGTTCTTCAAATACACTTCTTAACTTTTGATTTACTTGATTGATTTGTTTTTCAATATCTTGACTCATTATATTCCTCCTACTATTTTACCTTTACGTAGGTTGTCACATTAGCGAAAAGTGTTGTGAAGTTCGTTATCCATTCTCTCAAACTCTTGGGCTACTGAATGAATATTATCGACCGCTTGTTGAAAGGCAGTGGAAAATTGTTTCGTAAAATCTAACATTTGTTGATTCGCTTCTTGTGCTTTGGAATTAACAGATAGTGTTGTACGCGTCGCCTTTGTTATAGAACGATTTGTTGCACTTTGGATTATATTCGAAGCTGTTCTCATCTGCGTAGCAATTTGTTGTGCCGTTTGAAAATTACTTTGAAATTGTCCCATCACTCAAATCCTTTCTCTAATTTTCAGAAGATGCCAAAGAAATCCCAATAAATATATGAAAATTCCCTATTAATATCACTCTTTTTAAACGTGTGTCCAGCTAAGTTGGGCATGCAATCAAATGAGCCATACACTATAAGCTGTATGGCTCATTTGAAATGCCTGTTATATAGAGTATGACAATTTTTATTTCAAACCGAAATTACGTGATAATTCTTCATCATGAGAAGCAACAGCTTCTGCAGTTTTATTAAGCTGCATATTAATTTCTTGTAATAGCTGTGCGAAGTTTTGTACTTTTGGCTTTAATTGATTGAACTGTTGATCAAAACCTTCGAAAGCACGACCTTCCCATTCTCCTCTTAATTCATTTTGTAAATTTTGTAGTTGACTTAAAATGTCCTCAATTTGATTTGCACCTTGTCCATATTGAGCTGCTTTCGATTTAAGCTCCTCTGGTGACATACGAATTTGTCCAGCCATTTTCATTTCCCCTTTAATACATAATGAGCAAAATATAAATTGGTTAATTTTACTAAATATATTATAATGTATTATTTTGAACTTTAAAACATTTTATCTTTCTATTGAATATTAGAATATTAATATTCAACTTTTTCTTACTTTACAAGATTTTATGCAAAAAAGACCACCAAAAGGCAGTCCCTCAAAACTCAATCCCATCCCGCGCTCCACTACTTTCTCATACAAATAATTCGCAACGATTATATCTACTACAGCCAAACCAACTGATTTGAAAATAGTAATCTCTTCATCATTTTCGCGTCCGTTTTTCCCCCGCTTAGGATTTGTCCAAGTTTGGCGTGGAGATTGCTAGTTTTATCGGAATTTGAAGATCATCTGTTTCTAGATCATATTCAATTAAGCAATCCTACAAATACCTCTTCTTCCTCCTCTATAAAACCTACAAATATAATTTCTTCGATATCCTTATGATTAAATACAAATGTATACTCAGGATTAATATATCCTTCTGAATAAAAACAGCCAATATAGTCATACATCACAAGTTCTTTAATCCCAAGTTTTTGTTTTCTTCCATAGTTATTTATGTGAATTCAGCTCGTTTTTTTGTTTTGGGTGAAAAAATTTTTAACTTGATAGCAATGTGGTGCTGCACCTATTAGGCAAATTCGACAAAGAAAAGATACCCAAAGGTGCCTTCCTCCCACTTGAACCATCTTAATTTTATTGTGTTGTTATTATATAAGAAAAGAAGACATCACTTAAGATGTCTTCTTTTCTTGTACACTTGGTGTTAAGAAGGTATTTATTGCTTAAAAACCATAAAAAAATATAACAATCATCGAGTAAACCTATTATAGCATCAATAAATAGAGTTTTTATATGCATTTTTACATATATATAGATTTATTTATGTTTTATCTATATAGTTAAATTGTCTGTTTCTTGTTTTAATTCGTTTGTTTATTTTGAGTGCTCCAGCAATGGAGCCTTTTTTATGCAATAAAACATTTTCTTAGCATTACTTAGTTGATCTATATTAACTTTACCCTCTTAAATTATATCTATATTTTACCAAACAATTATATAGATAACCAGTTTTTTCTAATAATCTAGTGGATTGATAATTTTAATGGTAGTTATTAATACTTACAGGAAAATTCAGTATGCAATGGAAATTGAGAAATCAAGAATTATAAAAAACTTATAGTATCTTTTGTAAAAGCATATTTATAATTTGTATATTAATATGTTATAATTTAATTTCTAAAACTACCAAAAAAGGACTGCCAGTATGAAGTGCACCCCAATTGTTAGACACATAATTAACAATTGGAGGTGCATTTTTTATGGCTAAATTTTCTTCAAAAGA
>NZ_SEIY01000025.1:56837-57557 GCF_004634455.1 Bacillus sp. 007/AIA-02/001 | reverse complement strand
ATTCATCTCCCACCTATCGTTGGGCTACGCCCTTCACACGCTTGAGGAAGGAGAATTCTTTCGGGGAATACGTTAAATGTGCAAATCATCGGTTAAATCTGTTTAAATTTAAATTATTAGAATCAGTAACTCCAGTAGCTTTTTTATTTGACCTTTCAGCCGCTACTACACACAAAGTATATTTATCTACAATTTCACTTCATACTAATCTTAATATGCCTATTTTAAATACCAAATTTTCTTCTTAATCTAATCGCATTTCTCCGTGCCTGCTTCCAATTGATAAATCCATCACCACCATTAATATTTTCCATTTCTGTTGGAGTTAATTTTTGTAATTTTAAACTTTCTAATTTTTGTTCAGTGCATGATTTTGAATTTTTTAGTATATTCATATTTAGTCCTCCTAATATATAGAAATATCTGACATTTTTCATTATATTGAAAATATCAAATATAATCAACCTTTTTTTTGAAAAAAAGGAAATATTTTAAAATAAAAAAGATGTTCTAAATTAATTAGAACATCTTCTATTACATTACTTCTGATCAAAAATGATATCAGCATTTCCTTTGAATTCATTAGCTGGAGCAAGCCCACCATTATCAAGATACATTTGAACAGCTTGTTTTGCATAAAATTTAGCTGCTTCCGTACCATAAACCCAAGCTTTTGCTAGCCCTGAAGTTTTACCATATTCTACAGTTGGCTCTTGACTA
>NZ_SEIY01000025.1:0-56737 GCF_004634455.1 Bacillus sp. 007/AIA-02/001 | reverse complement strand
TAGCTGCTTCCGTACCATAAACCCAAGCTTTTGCTAGCCCTGAAGTTTTACCATATTCTACAGTTGGCTCTTGACTAGAATTTTCTAAAGATACAACTTTAGTATCTAAAGAACTAGCTGAGGCTTGTGAAGAAAATAATGTTGTTCCAACTAGACCTAGTCCAAGTGCACAAGATAATGCTGCGAATTTAAATTTCTTTTTCATTAATAAACCCATCCCTTTTTGCTTTTTTTTACTTTCATGTAAATTTTAACCTTTAAACCTATAAATTTCAATAGAATAATGACATATTATTGAAATTTTTTGATATTTCAATAATAATTACTCACTAAACTAAAAATATCTATTCTTTTAACAAAATGTTCTTCATTATCGACATGCTTTACATCCGTTTCTTCAAGAGGCCTAATGTCTACTAAAGTTTTTGATGTATACTAAATAATTTAAACTGTAAAATAATTAAGACTAAAGCAATTTTCTCTTCATTTTTTACAAAATGAATATAGAAAATTATATTTAATCATAATTAAAAATTATTTAGATTTAGATAATTCTTTATTTTCAACTCTTGATATCTTACTCTTCCATAATATCGAAATTTGTTTATACCAATCTTTTAACTTTTTAGTATATTTTTGATACTCTTCGTCAGTAAATATTAACAATTCCATGGATATCATAACTATAGAAAATGAATATAAACCCATCCCTATACCAATACCCGCGTGGAAAAAGCAAATAGCTATTACCCCAAAGAGTTTAGTTCTTTTATTTATAATTAACAATGGAAAAGCAAGCTTTACAAAAATACTAAGATAAGTAAATATGACAGCAAGATATACGTAATTATTTACCCATTCTTTTAAGAAAGGAGTGGAAACTGTGTTAACCTGTGATACATAGTATAAAGCTGTACCATTATTCCAAAGATCACCCATTACTTGATATATTCCTGATGTTGCATAAACAACACATACTTGAGTGATGCAAAAAAGAATTGAAAAATTATGTAATATTGTGCTTATATTGGTTGCTAATGTATTGTTTCTATTAGTAACCTTTTTTCCTTTAATAGCATCAATAGAGAAATATCTTGTACAATCAGCGAATAAAAGAAAGAATAAACTAATACACATTAAGTTATCTCCACCATCACTAATCGGACCCATACGAACATATAATGAATAGTAGAAAATAAAATTTAATATACTAATAAATCTGCCCTTATATCCAATTGTATAAATAAAGGTAAACAGTATTCCCAAAAGATATATTACATCAAAATATAATAATGAAGAATTCAAACTATAAAGAGAGGGAGCAACCCCAAAATAGTTAGCATTATAACCAACCTCAGAATACAAAAAATGACGCTGACTGTATTGTATTAAATAGAAATAAAGGGTTAGTATACCAAAAGATATACGTAGTAAACTTGCACCTTTATAATATTTCTCTTGTAAAAAGCAATTTAATATTCTAGTTGAAATACTCTGATTCATTTATTACACCTCGATTATCATTTAGTAAAAAGATATTACATCTTTATCAATTTTTCTCCATCCTAAATCATTATCATACATTAGTTCGGGTTTAGGATTTTTAACGCCTCTTTGTGAAAACGGAATAACATTATACGAAGTTACCCTTACCTTAATAGAATCGATTTTCTTATTAGGATATAATGCTTTGGCATAAGATGAAGCATATCGATATATGGTTTTTTCCCCTTTTTCTTGAATTCTTTTTGACTGCTCATCAATCATTTTTTTTCCATCATTCTTATTTTTATCTTTATCTTCTTTTTTTAATATAGCTTCCTCATATTTTACTGTAAGATCGTCTGAAATTTGTCCTGCAACTTCAGTATGAAATCCATCTACAAGTCGAACAATTCGATTATAAGGTGTAATAACATTTTTATGATTATTTTCAATTAATGGTGTTGAAATATCAATCCATTCCTTACCCTCTTCAGCTTCATTATCAAATTTAATCTGCATATATATATAATTATTTTTAGTAAGTGGATCCGGAGCAAATAAATGCCAATTTTGAGCAAACCATGTCTTATCCAGATACTTAGAAGTTATCGGATTTAAATTGGTGGATATTGGATTGGTAGGGCCTACTGCAAAAATTACCATTACATAATGGAAGCAAAAATATAATGACAAGATCGATATTATAGTAAGTAACATGCATTTATGTTTCAAAATCTTCACTCCAATATTAAGTTATTAATTTAATTCAATTCACCTGATAAATATTTAATAGCTTTTCTATACTGGGAAGTTAATATAGAAAATTAACAAGACGGAGGTAATACTTATATGCCTCTATTCAAAATCCAGAAATAATCTCTTTTACATATATGGGAGTTATTATACGTATCCTAATTTCATATAAAATTCACGGAGAAAACGCTGAACTTATCTTTAACATAAAGTTCAGCGTTTTTATCATTAATCAAAAAATTATTATTTTTGATCAAAAACAATGTCCGTATTGACCTTGATTTCATGTGAAGGAGCCATCCATCCAGTTGCATCAAGAGCGGCTTTACCAACTTTCTTTGCATAATAGGTAGCTGCTTCCGTACCATAAACCCAAGCTTTTGCTAGCCCTGAAGTTTTACCATATTCTACAGTTGGCTCTTGACTAGAATTTTCTAAGCTTACAACTTTAGTATTTAAAGAACTTGCTGAAGCTTGTGAAGAGAATAATGTTGTTCCGACTAGACCTAGTCCAAATGCACAAGATAATGCCACAAATTTAAACTTCTTTTTCATAAAAGTAATTCCTCCCGTTGTATCTTTATATTTAGTATTCGTATTAGAAAATACTAACAATTAAGAATTTACCATCCTTTTACAAAAAAGACAATATTATTTTTTTTGACTTATTTGTATTTACAAAAAAATATATATATTTGTAAAATATAAAAACCAATGATTAATCAACATATTACAGTATCTGGTAGTCAAATAGTTTTATATTCAAATAATTATTTTAACCTAAATGTATAAATTAAAATTTTGAAAATTAATTTGGAATCGTTTTTAATGCACTAAATATATTGAAAAAACAATATATTTTTATTATTATCAAAACGCTAGGATATATTTATTTTTTTAGAAGAGGGGAAAAAAATATGAAAAAAAAACTTTTTAAACTATTACCTATCTTTACTGTAGCAATACTACTACTAAGCTATACTTTGGGGTTAGACAATCACTCTACCTATGCAGAAACACAAAAAAAATATTTATATTCTATACCCATGGATGAAAATATCATACCTATGGAGCGACTTGCAGAAGCCTTGAAAAAACAAGGTAGAATAAATAATTCTGCATCAAAAGAAGCAGAATTACAAGCTGTCGAAAATTATATTAAAAAAAAGAAAATGGACACTGAAAAAGACCTTGTATCTAGAGATGAGATTACACAAGAAGCTTCTAATTTTATGAAAAGAGTTAAAGAATCAAATATAGAATTAAAAGAAAAATCAGCTCAAGTAGCAAACAGTAACGCAAGTAATCAAAAAGCAGAGACAAGAAGCTTAAATGGTAAATTACCCGTTCCTCCAGCAAAATCAAAGGAATATCATGGAGATATTCGTACGGATAAAGTCCTAGTTTTACTCGTTGAATTTGATGATTTTAAACACAATAATATTGAACAAGTCCCAGGTTATATGTACTCAAATGATTTTAACCAACAACATTACCAGAACATGTTATTCGGTGATGAACAATTTACCCTATCTAACGGAACTAAAATTAATACATTTAAACAATATTATGAAGAACAATCTGGTGGGAGTTACACCGTAGATGGTACAGTTACAAATTGGATTACAGTCCCAGGAAAGGCATCCGATTATGGTGCTGACGCAAATGAAGGTCGCGATAATAAGGGACCTTTAAAACCAAGAGATTTAGTTAAGGATGCTCTAAAATCAGCTGTAGCTAGTGGGCTTGATTTGTCGGAATTCGATAAATATGACCAATACGATGTAAATGAAAATGGAAAGTTAAATGAACCTGATGGAATTATTGATCACTTAATGATTATCCATGCTGGCGAAGGACAAGAATCAGGTGGTGGAAAATTAGGGGATAATGCCATTTGGTCTCATCGTTCAAAAGTTGCCTTAGAACCGTTTGCAATTGAAGAAACAAAATCTTCAGTACCATATTGGAATAATAAGATAGCTGTTTATGACTATACAATGGAGCCTGAAGATGGAGCAGTTGGTATATTTGCTCATGAATTTGGACATGATTTAGGACTTCCGGATGAATATGATACAAAATATTCAGGACAAGGTGAGCCAATTGAATCTTGGTCTATTATGAGTGACGGAAGTTGGGCTGGAGAAATCGCAGGTACAACTCCTACAAGCTTTTCGCCTCAAAATAAAGAATTTTTTCAAAATACAATGGGTGGTAATTGGGCAAATATTATTGAAGTAGATTATGCTCAATTAAATAAAGGTATAGGGTATGCAACATTTTTAGATCAAAGTGTAACAAAATCAGATCGGCCGGGAATTATTCGTGTCAATCTACCTGATAAACAAGTGAGAGACGGAATCCAACCCGAATTCGGTAAAAAATATTACTTTAGTACACGTGGTGACGACATTCACACAACACTAGAAACGCCTACATTTGATTTAACAAATGCAACAAGTGCTAAATTTGATTTCAAATCCTTTTTTGAAATTGAAAGTAATTCTGATATCGTTGAAATCACCGCTGTAGAAGAAAATGGGAATAAAACAATACTTGAGCGAATTGGCGAAAATGAAACACAAGATAAGTTTACTTCTACCAATTATGAATGGATAGATAAATCCTATGATTTAAGTTCATTTAAAGGTAAAAAAATAAAATTAATGATTGAATATATTACGGATGGAAGTTTAACTTCAATGGGATTTGCGATTGATAATGCTAGCCTAAGTATAAATGGAGACGTTGTATTTTTAGATGATGCTGAAAGCGAACCAAAATTTAAATTAAATGGTTTTATTATGGCTAATGGCATTGAAGATAAAAAGCATAATTATTATTTGGAGTGGAGGAATTACGCAGGTTCTGATAAAGGCTTAAGATTTGCACACGCAATTTACAATACCGGGCTTGTTGTATGGTATGCAGATTCAAGCTATACGGATAATTGGGTAGGAATTCATCCTGGACGGGGCTTCTTGGGTGTCGTAGATTCTCACCCAGAACCAATTGTAGGCGAGTTAAATGGAAAACCTACTGTGGCAAACAGTACAAAATATCAAATTTCTGATGCTGCATTCTCACTTAATCCAACACCCAGATGGATAATTGGAACCCCAATGTTTGGGACTTTTGATTATGCAAGTTTACCAGGTGTTTCAAAATTTGATGATTCTAATAAATATATTAACAATCAAATTCCAGATGCCGGACGTGAATTACCAAATTTCGGTTTAAAATTCGAAGTAGTTGGTCAGTCTAGTGATAACTCTGCAGGTGCAATTCGTGTCTATCGCTAATAGAATCTTAAACTAACATTTTCTAGGAAAAATATGTATAAAATGACACAACAAAGAAGGGTTTTTTATGAAGTTTATAAAGCGTTTTAAGTATGTATTTATTACACTTCTGATAGCTTTTATTTGTAATGATGCTATCTTTACTTTTACTTCAATAGACGGCAAATCTATGATGCCAACTTTACATAATAAAGATAAAATTTTTATAAACAAAGCTGGGTATATTTTTAAAGAAGCGTCTCGATTTGATGTAGTAGTAATTGTAGATAATGATAAAAATCAACTGATTAAAAGAATTATTGGTTTACCGGGAGATAGTATTGAATATAAGAATGACATTTTATATGTAAATGGAAAGTCTTATCAAGAAAAATATTTAGATTTCTCCCAAAAGAAGGATGACCAAGATCTAATAACTTCTGATTTCAATTTAAAAAATCTAACTGGAAAACAAGTTGTTCCATCAGGGCATTTCTTTGTTTTAGGGGATAATAGAAAAAACTCTAAAGATAGTAGGTCTTTTGGCTTTGTACCTGAAGCGAAAATTTTAGGAAAAGCAGAATATATTATTTGGCCTGTTACTAAGATATGAGTATCAAAATAATATTAAATATAATGATTGAAGAAAAGCAATTCGATACAGGTATTATCATGACAGTTTCCTTTGCAAAAATAGCCATCAATTGTTGATTTGAAATAAAGTTTAATCAAAAAAGCTCCACAAACACATATTATATGGTAAATAAGAAGACTCCATTTTGAAAAAAGATTAATCAAAATGGAGTCTTTTGTTAGAAATCTGCATTTAGTTTTTATAAAAAGGATTGATCAAAACTCATGAACATATTATCTATTATAATCGTTTACATATAGCATATAGTCCATTCTCTTCTGTGAACTACTCGCCACTTAGCAAAGCTTGAAGTGGGAGCTTCTCAGTTCCACGACGAAAGTAACCTTTCGTCTCCCTGAGCGTTACTTCGGGGTGTTCCATCCCTAGATGTCCAACGCATGGATGCTCAGTTGGTACGGTTGATATTTTACGCAGGAACCGAATGGCTTGGTTTTCGCACTCTATTTTCTTCCTGCAACCTTCTATATCAAGTTATCAAAGAACTTCATATAGCAAGTTTATCAAAAGTTTTTGGCGATGCCAAACCGAAATTCATCTCCCACCTATCGTTGGGCTACGCCCTTCACACGCTTGAGGAAGGAGAATTCTTTCGGGGAATACGTTAAAATATGGGCTCATTATTTTTAGATTCTTGGACAAGAGAATTCAGGTGCTTTCTATTCTATACGGCTATAGCACATAGAATGCAATTTTCTCTTTTATCATGCCAATTCCATCTTTATCTTTCCCCTAAATTCTTCATTTTTTAATATTTTTAAATTAAATTCATTTAGACTCTTACGTAACTTGAAAGCATCAATTCTATTTAACTCGTTTGCCATAAATACAATTTCAAATGAATCTCCTTTTTTATTTGTTGCATATAAGCCATTAGTTAAAACAAATGCAGTAGAACCACCCTTTTGTCCTGCATGTAAAAACAATTTTTTATTATGTTCATTTTCTATTACAGTCTCTAGAATTTTGTCCAATTTTTGATGCACTAATTCATCATAATAATTTTTGGAATTAATTTTTTCTAGCAAAGAGATATAATCAGAAGCTGCTGCTGATGTCAAACGATTTGACCAATTCTTTTGTAAGTCTAGTGAAAACATATTCAAATTCGGCAGCTGATGTTCATTTTTCATTAATTCATTTATTTTAAACGCATACTTCTTATATTCTTCTTGAGAGAGATTATTTAGATGTTTTACTAATTCCTTCTTACTTAAATTAAATTTCTCCTGCAAGAATCCTGGAATATATAAAGCTGACACAAATGGATATACTTCTTCATGATGTTTAAGGCCTAATTCCTTTATATTTTGATTAATATTTTCAATCCCAAGAATATTGATTAAATATTCTGTATTTGCATTCGAACTATATTGTAACATTCCCCTTGCTATATTATGCAAAGTTACACAATCATTTTTAATCTGATTATTTTGTATCATATCCTGTTCCCATTTTGGATGTGCGCCACCATCTGTGTTTTTGATATAATATTTCTTTAATTCGCTTAAAGAAATATATTCGTTTTCATTAATGATCCCGTTAGCACTTTGTTTAGCAAATTCAATAGCAATTATTAATTTAACCATACTTGCTAACGGTAACCTTTTATCTTCATTAATAGAACATAGAATTTCATCATTTTTTTTTATAATTAATGCACATGTATTCTTCTGTGCGTTTTCTTTAATATACGACAAAATATATTGTGGATCCGTTTTATTCATATCCTTCCTCGCTCGCATAAACACAATAACCAAAACCACTATACAAATAACTACAATACCTAACAAAACATTAATAAACATTATAAATTTCTCCTTATTTAATTTTGACTTATATTTTTTGAATTGATATAAATACCAGATTTAATCTATTACTAGGAGGAATCTATCCAATTAAATAAATACCTACTTCAAAAAAAAGAAATAAAAACCACCATTCCTTTCTTTAATTCGCAAGAAAGAATAGCGTATTTATTTCAATATAATCCATAACAATACATTGTTAATCTGAAGACAATCCTGAAATTAATCCAGGAATCTTTTTCTTATTTCTGGTGATGGTAACATACAATGTTCCTGCTTACCAAACCACCTGTATCTATTTTTTGCGAATTTTTCGTAACAAAAGTTCCTAATCGGCTTTGGAATTAATAGAAAGATAATAAGAAATTTCCATATACCTTTTAAATTTTTACAAATGTTTAGTATAGCATCTGATTTAATATAACTATTATTTTTGTCTATTAATACTATGCTATCTATTGTTTCATCTATTTCATACTTTTTTAACAATTTTTTACCCAATTCACTTTGAAGCGATGCGAATTGAAAATATCCTTTAGGATCTCTGTTAATAATGAATTGAACACTCTGATTACAGAAATTGCAATCACCATCAAATAGTATAATACTTTTCATAATTTTCTCCTTTCGGTAATTAATAGTATCTTATATAATTATTACCAATATGTATTATCATAATTTAAATATTAAGAATAAACAAACTCACAGACTTAAAAAAATATATTTTAATACTAAGAGATACTCTATGAAATTTCTAAATATCGACTTACATATATGTACACCAATATAGTTGTAACATATATTGTGGAAAAGCCCATTATACTACTAGTACAATGGGCTGAGCCTTGAAAGTTAAATTATCCAAGACATTTGTGATGGTAATAACAATTTAACATAAATATACAAAAAAGTGAAATTACTCATAACGAAAAAATTTTAGAACGTGTGGATAAAGTTTATGAACTTACTAAAAGGTATTTAGAAAAAAGAGAGAAAAATTCAAAATATAAACATGTTATGACCAAATCATATATTTAGCAAAAAACACAACTTTTTTTATTTTTTTACATTAATTATAAAATATGTTATTTATATTAATTTCAATATGGTACAATATTTTTATACAATTGAGGGATATTATGTAATAAAGATTTGTAATTAAAGCCTCTTGAAAATACATATTTAATAGATAGTATGATATAATATTTCATTTTCAAATAGCATGAAAAAAGGGATATTTTTAATTTATATTTTAACAAGCCTATCGCTATATAATTTAATGAATGTTCTCTTCTTTTCTGCTCAAATGATCTGTAATTAAGATATGGAAGTGATTAATATGTGGCTTTTGGTTTTGTATAATAAAATTCCTAGCCATTATATATTTCGAATTACTCTTAATATGGTACGGAAATTATATGAATGGGACTAATTATATTTCCTTATCAAATCACTAAAAAACTATGTATGGATTTCTTTCATCAAACACATAGTCAAGAAACTACTAAAGTCTCGCCGGTAAATTTAATGTTATGGGCTGAATATGCAGATTTGTATATTCAGCCCATAACATTAATAACACGTAAGATAATATAGAAAGCGATTTCATTTTTATAAAATTATTAATCAATTAATTTCACATAAATAATAGGGATAACATCTAATCTTTATATTTTTCATTTAGCTATCAATATATCGAAATAATCAGAAAATTGACAAAAAGAAAAAGTTGTTTTCCTACTTTTCCCAGTACAGAACAACTTCCAATTACTAAAAAGATGCTTGTAAAGCATGTTTTATTGCTTTATTAAATATAGTGTACATTTTTAAAACGGTTTTTCAATAGGCTTGATTTCCTATAACTAAAAAAAGAAACCGGTCTTTTTCTTTTTGTCTCTAAAAGGAGCAATAATATCGTGAGTAATATAATTAAACGACGTCATACAAATCAATATGCTCAAATACATAATAACCCCTTACAAAATGATTTAGTTGATTTACGAGCAATTGGTCTTCTTTCCCATCTTATGAGCTTACCTAGCGATTGGGTAATTTATAAAACGCAACTCTATAAAAAGTTTAGTAGGAAAAATATAGATGCAGCTTGGAAAGAACTTGCAAATAAAAACTATATAATTGGTTTTAATTGCTACATAGATGGAAAAAAGAAATCTTTTTATAATGTTTCGGATATTCCATTCGTATCTGAGGAACTTTCCGAATTCATTCTTGAGACTTGCTCAGAACTAATAAATTCGGGTGCATCCGTAAAATCTTTAAACCTAATGAGTGGCGGAACCCTTGTTATTACGGAGAAATCAACTGATGTACCATTAGTACATCAGTTGATTTCTCCAAATAAAATTAGTGATGTACCATTAGTACAGCACTCTCAGTACAGTACTAATGGTACATATACAAAAGAAAAATATACAAAAGAAAGAAAAACAAATATTGATGATGAAGATATATCAAATTTTTTATTTTCAAGTAAAAATAGCATTCAAAATTCAAAAATTAATGATACTAAACATGCCCCTACTGCAGATAAAATTTGTTTATCAGATAAACAAATTTCAATAATTACCAATAAAGTTCGAGATCTTTTTAAAGATAAAATACAAAAGAGATCCTTTGATTCTGTCTTAAAGAAATGTGTTAATAACTATAAAAAAGGCAATGTACCAAATTATGAAAATTACTTAATTACCTCCATAGAAAATAAGATTACAGATCTTGAACTTCGGAGGGAACGTGAGAAACAATTATTAGACTTAGTACCAAAATCTAATAATCAGAGAACCAAAAGACGAGAACTTGTTCCAGAATGGCTACATGCAGAAGAAACAGAGCAACCTAGTAAACAGAATTCAGCAAAAGTCATTGAGGCGGAACGTCAAAAACTCTTTGAAGAACTCCAAAAATATAAACGAAAAAATTAAATTAATTAAAGCGAATATAATGGATTGGTTTGCTATCGACAAACTAAAAAATAAATTTAACAAATTCATAGATAGACACAATTTAAGTCAACAAGATCTAGTTAGAGAAAATAGAGTGAGTAGCGGTACAATTAGTTAATTATGTAAAGTGAAATTTTTATTTGCATAAAAAATAGAACCTATAAATAGAATATACAACATTTTAAGTCTTTAACTTCATTCCACAAATTGGTATCATATATATAATATTTTGTTTATATGAAAGGGGTAACTGAATGTTTTTACAAAAATATAAAGGTTTGATTATTGGGATAATTGGTGCTGTTATGGGGGTAATATCCTTTGTTTATCTTAAAGATTTAGATTATATATATAAGACATGTCTTAAGTTATTTTCTGTAACATTAATAGTTATTGGATGGGTTATTACCTCTAATTCAGATCATTTCTACAAAAAAAAGAAGAGTAGTGACAGATAAGTGTCATTACTCTTCTTTTTTTATGCTTTATTAATAAGAGGAGCAAATAGCAGAGTTGAAACATGTAATTCAAATCAAACTTTCTTATAAGAGACCTTGCAACAGAGTGCCTTTTTGTATTTTTCAATAAACACATTTAATTTATTGTTAAACAAATCTAGATTTTATATTTATTTGTATTTTTTTAAAGTTCCTTCATAATAAGCTACAATCGAAAACTTGGAACGTTCCTGAGAAACAAGATGGAGTGTCCCTTGATAAGTACCATCATCATATGTAAAAGTATTAGGGATGCTTATTATTGGACCGAGGAAAGGATTCGGAAATGTTTTAAAACAACTTTTCACATATTCATTTGCTTCTACATTTTGTGTAACGTCTTTACATATCCCATTATTGCTAAGAACATTCAGTCCCTCCGCTTGTGCAGAGATTCCTCCCATAACAAGAAATCCTAATGTTAATACACTTACAACAAATTTTTTAAACATATAATCATCCCTTTTTATTAGTTTTCATCCTGATGAGAATTAATAACCCTAAAATACAGTTATTTGTTCAATTATAAACAATCTAAAGAGTGAGTTCGTTTTGTAACACTAATACAAATTGAGCACTAGTTGTTATAGTATATTTCCACTTAAATATACAAAATCCTCCTTTTTTAGGGTATGGAGACATCGCCGTTAAGTTAACAAAAACAAGATACTCCATTCCTATCAAGCTAAGAAAAACAAATACCCAAAACGAGAAAATTGACATCTTTAGGTGAAGATGTACAATTTTTTGTTTTGGGAGCGTTATAAAATTCTTAAGTTGATGGGCATATATGGTGACCCCTATTAGAACTTAAGATAAGCAATTTTTATAAGATACTAAAAGAATATGAGACCACACTAGGCCAGCTTTAATTACAAATCTAGTTTCATTAAAAGAATAGCGAAAGTTACAAAACCTTTAACTTAAAAAAAAATAAAATAATAACCAATACCTATATTTCACTTAGTCGTAGAAATCAAAAAAACATACAAACATTTAACATCTTTATACTCTAAGCTTAATAGTGATGTAATACTTCCTCAAGAAATAAGCCAAAAAAATGTAATGAATTCAAAGAAAAAAGAACCCACTGGAGATCGGGTTCTTTTAGAAGTGATGATGTTTTTTCGGCTTCACAAAGCGAGAAAATACAAAAATATAATACATTGAGTTTTAGAGAATTTCAATACTAAAAAAACTCTTTTGGAATGAATTTTTTTATGTAACACTAGTATCTTTTCTTACTTCTATTTCTTTTAATAAGTCCATAAATTTTATCCATAATAAACTCTTCTTGTTCTTTCCAAATAGCTTCAGCTTCCTCTAATGTAACTACTCTCACTAACTCCTCAATTGCTGTATCTTTAACTAAAAATGTAGCTATGGCCCCTGTAGCTGTTGAATATTTAGTAATAACTGAATCTATAATAGTATCAATTTCTAGTAACTTATTATTAGACTCCTCTTCATTTTGACTACTTTCATTTAATATTCTTTTATCAGAAAGTTCTTTTAATCGGGAATTTAGAATAAATTCTACATAACCGATTGGCGAATCAATATCTGAACGAAAACGTATATCCTCAATTATCTCTAATACAATTTCTTTATGCTCTGCCCATTTCTCAAGCACTTTAGGAAATACTTTTTCTTTACAACGTTCTTCAAATCTTTTGATTTTTTGTTCGAATGTATTTGGCTGTTGAAACTTATCTAATTTTTTTTCAAAATGAACTAAATCAGAATCTTTCTTTTTCTGAGCACGAATGATGAATCTAATTTTTTGTACTTTCCTACCTATTTTAATTTCCTCAAATTCAAAAGAAATATCTGTTTTTTGATTTAATTCTTTTTGAGAGGGCTTCAATACACGTTGCTTGAAATTTGCATAGTTAGGGTATACATCCATTGCATCTAAATAATACCTTAAATTTTCTAAACTAATTGTACGTTCTTTTAAATCTTCATATTGTTTAAGTAGCTCATAAATACGTATAGCATATGTACTTTTTAATTTAACAACATTAGCCAATCTATAGCTTGTAAATTTGCTACTTAGTTCTAATAAGAATGGCTTTAATAAAGGATCAAAACGCATGTCAATTGTCCCTTTATTTCTATTGTAAATTGCTGAAGAAAGCCAAGATACTTGTATTAATTCTTCCCCAGCTCGGATTTCAATTACTTTAGATAATAGTTCCTTTGTAATTTTACTTAACTCTGTATATTTAGTAGATCCATTCAAACCAAGTAAATCATGAAATTGTTTAATTGGGAATGTGTATGTTTTAAAGTCCCGGTCGTTGGGTTCAATATTACTAGCCAAACAAAGTAACATTTTTTGTTCAACTAAATTCAAACGTGAATTAGCTTCAATCAATGTATTTGATTTGGAGACAATATTATTCTCTTTAATTTGCAAATCTTGATTTATAGACATATCTACATACGTCATTCCTTTCCTACCCCTATTACTAAATTAACTATAACAAACAAAATCACTTTGTTATAGTTAATTTTTTTCAAACCCTTATAATCGATTTCCCACTGTAAGATATCTAAGTACTCTACATAACATAATTATGTTATGTAGAGTACTTAGATAATGAAACTTCATCTTTTTAAATTTATAAAAATGTATATCATGTACCAAATTTGTTATCTTTAGAACCGTTTTTGTTATAGATGAAACCAAATTTGTTATCTTTTAAACCATTTTTGTCATAGATAGATAACCAAATTTGTTATCTTTTAAACCATTTTTGTTATAGATGAAACCAAATTTGTTATCTTTTAAACCATTTTTGTTATAGATAAGTATTATAATCCCTTTCATATCAATATGTTTCAGCTTCCTAAAACATATAAACATATAAAACATATAAAACAATTATTATATAAACATACAAAACATATAAAATTATGTTGAAAGTATTAAAATATATTATCTTTTTATAAAAACTCCATATGGAATTTCAAACTATGATGTGTTTATAAAACCAAATTTGTTACGTTTATCTCTTTTTACATAGTTATAAATCATGCAACAAGCTTGCGGATTGTTGTCCCTCATCAAAATCCTTTTATGCTATACCCTTGGAAACATTATGCTAATTAAGATTAGCAACAAAGTAATTCCAATTAAAGATCAAGATTTGAAGCCAAATATCATTGAATGGATATATCAATTATTATTGAAGAGCAGTCTGTAGGTCACATAGGTACACTTCAAAAGAGGAAAGCACTTTAATTAAGTGCTTTCCTCTCCTTCTTATTATCATAATGGAGACACCACAATGAAAGAACATAACAAACAAAAATCATATTATATAAGAGAATACACATTAAGAGATAAAAGTACAAAATCAATTAGAGTTGAACCCTGGCGCTCTTTTAAAAAACGCATGTGAAATTGCGAATCCTCTTGTAAGTGTTGTAATATAAACACAAAAAGGAGAGCAACATGCTACTAACATGTGCTCTCCTTTAGATAGCTGCTACCGTCAAGGTGGCGGTGGCCACTAAAAAATAACACCTACAATATTTGTAGGTGTTATTTTTAATCATTTAGGCTTGTAAAATATTCCGTATTTCTTCTATACGTAAATTTGTAAACTTTGCAATATCTTCTATTGGCATTCCGTTTTTGTGCATACCACGAATAAGCTGTATTTTTCCTTCTTTAATGCCCTTTTCAATCCCTTTTTGTTCTGCATAAGCAAACTTTGCGGCTTCATCCATTAACGCTTTCTCCCTTGCTTCATACGCTTGTCGGAAAGAAGAATCTTGACTCATACGTTCCCATTTATTCAGGGCTTTTTGTAAAATCGGGTCTTGGTTCATCGCAATATCCTCCAATGTTTGGGTTAATCGTTCATCTTCATTCGCTGGAAGTAGTAACAACCAGCGAACAAACGAATCTTCCCAGGGATTTACTTGTTCATTACGCCACTGTTGCATTAATTTTGGAATTTCCACGATATGAATTTCAATATCATCACTTAACTTCTTTTGTTGTTGCTGATTCCATAGAATTCCAGTTGTATGAAACGCTTCATATTCGGGAAACATCACAAAGTTTAACAAATTAATCGTAATGGTTTTGTGAAGAGAACTATAAGACATCCCCTTTTGTAATTGAGATGTATATAGCCTTCCCCAATAATACAGGCTTCTTTTAATCATATCATGATTATTATTCAATTGAATTTCCACATTTACCTTTGTTCCTGTATCTAATGTCGCTGAAATATCTAAAATTGATAATTTATCTTCCTCATGTTCTCGGTGTAAGTGCGGGTCTTCTAATTGTAACGAAACAATAGGTGATTCTAAAGAATCCTGTAACATCGCATTTAAAAAAGCAATTAGGATATCTTCATTTCCACTTGTGCCAAATAATTGTTTAAAAGCAAAATCGATGCGTAAATTCACTAATTGTTGGTTGGACATGGGTTTTCCTCTCCCCATCTCATAAGATGTTTTTCTTTCATTGTACATAAAAGAGGGATACGCATGCAAACAAGCTCTTATATCCATCGACATAAGAGCTTGTTTGAAACCATACATAATTAACAGATTAGTTGCGTTTCATAGAAACTGAAAGATTGCCTACTGTAAGAAAAACTCACGTTTAGTATACAAAATACAATCAAAAATGCCAATACATAAATTCATACAATATCGTCCAATACATTTAAATTTCTATCCAATCCGATAATTCAAAGCACCATTTTGTATTATTTCTTATCCAAACAAAAAGATTCGTGCTCCATTTTTTTAATCCCTCTCCAACTTTCACATAATAATAGCCACATACCTTTAAGCATATATATCTAGATATATGTGCTTAAGTCTATTTTAGGGTGCATAACTTAAGTACATATACCTGGACCATGAAAAATATTGTCATTTCAACATTTCCCAATACTTTTTTTCTCAAAAAAACAAAAGATTATATCCCCCTCAAAACCGAAACTTAATGAGATTTTATAACAGAAATTCCACATCAAGATCAGCTCATAAAATAATAAAAAGCCTTGCTGTAGAAACAAGACTTTTCCTCTCTTATTTTTGTTCGATTAGATACCGACTATCCTCTGAAACACATAAACTTGCCGTATTCACTTTTATACTGCATTTTCCTAATCGCCTCTTTACTTCTGATTGTAATTTTTCATTTGCTTCCTCTAAAGAACATGCTGGAATAATCGTAGATTGTGAGTCTGTTACCTTGCCGCTATACATCACCGAAAATTCAAATTCATATTGATGTATCAAGATTTCTCCACTCCCTTTTTCTTAAAGTTCCTCACAGATCATTCATATTTGTCACTTGCTCCTGCAGTTTTTGAAGTTGGATACGTATTTGCGGTACATACCAGCTTTTTCTCAATCGAATGATTGCAATTCCTACAATTACAATCAAAAATGCTTGTAGGAAAATATCTTACGTTTCCCATAACGTACACAAATACAGAAGACTTCCTGAACAAAAATAGTACATGGCCAATAATAAGTTTATATTTGCGATTATCATTTGTTTCTTTACAATAGCGGCCATTCCCATTCCTCGCATATCGTCCTCCTTCAACATCGACCCATCATTCGCCTTCCACTCATTCCTACACATCTATATATCCACCTATATCATAACTCCACGCCCTGTCTAGCCATGCCCACATGTCTCCGCATAGCCCCGCAATGTCCTGACCATGGACTCCCACCAAGCCCCAAAGAAAACACCTCGACCTAGAATCCCCTATTGCTTGTTTGTATGATTCTCGCATATAATTGCGGTACACAATTTTTAGGACAAAGGAGTATATAACCATGACTTGGGAACTTTCTGTTGATGTTTTCCTTTCTGATCTGTTAAAACATGGCCGTAAATCTTCCACCGTTAAACAATACCGCTACGATCTCACACTTTTCACATCATGGATTCAGAAACGTGTCAAATTGCCACCAGAATCGTTTTTTTATTCTTTTGATGCAAATGTATTGGAAAGATACTTAAAAGCTCTTAAAAAGGAACGTGGAGCATCAATTTCTAATATCAAGCGTGTACGAGGTATTCTCATTAACTTTTTACAATTTCATGGTGTGGCCCAGGATTTAAAAAGTGATGTCTCCCCTCCTGGACTAACTTCTAAACACTTTGCATCGGACAAAGAAATTAAAAAGCTATTCCGCGTCATGCGTAGTTATAACGGATTAACCGACTACCAGGCGTCAGGAAGAAAATTTATTCTAGAACGTAATCTTTTATTAATTCATTTCATGTTAGATTATGGGCTATCTATCCAGGACATTCTTACGCTTTCTATGCATGATGTACACTTTGGGACCAATACGATTACCCCAGGAGGGTTACACGCCCACAAACGATCTATTAACCTTTCAAAAGAGCATGTAAAACTTGCCTTATCATATTACAACAAGATTCCTAATCTTGTAAGACCGCGCCAACAAACGGGCGATCCCTTTTTTGTGGCGTTTGATTTTGCCCCGCAAACATTCCGATGGGACTATGAAAAAGATCAACCCGCTGCTTTAACTAGAATCGCTGTACAACGCATGTTACAGAAAGAAGCGAAACGCGCTGAAATCCATGTAACGCCTACTATGCTACGGAACCGTTTTATATTAAATGCGCTACAAAATGGCATGAAATCCATTGAAATTAAAGCCTATTTAGGATTAAAAAGCATTGAGGCTCTACATAGATATGTTCAGTTTTGGCATAAACAACAATAAAAAGAAGACCAAACTAAAAAAATCTAGTTTGGTCTTCTTTTTATTTTAAATTCATTAACAATTATTTTTTTCACATCACTATAAAATACCATTATTAGCATCCCTGATATAGTTATAAATAAAGAAATTCCTTCAATACCAATAAATATCCCTACAAATATAAGAACAATACCTATAAAAAATCCAAAATCATTTCCCTCATCATCTTCACACTCATCATTATCCTTTTTATCTAAATCCTCTCTAGCATCCCCTGATCCCTTTATTAACTCATCAATTGTTACTTCATATAAGTCACTAAGTAAAATCAAATTATCAATATCAGGATAACTTTTATTACTCTCCCATTTATAAACAGCTTGTCTAGTCACTCCAACCTTTCGAGCTACATCTTCTTGTGAAAAGCTTTTTGATTCACGAAACTTTTTCAATTGCGAACCTAATTTCATATTATTCACCTCTAAGAAATCATTACATATAAACCCTTAATTAATAAAGAAACCATTAATCTAATACATGTAAACTAATGGTTCACATATTCAAATCCTTACTAAATTCCTCTTTACATTCAATTAATACAATATTATCAGAAACTAAAAAAGCCAAAAGATAATATTAAATAAGTCATCTTTCGGCTTCAAAACATCTATAAAAAATTTATTATTTCTCCTGATTTTCTACTTTTTCAGTTTTAGAATTGAATCCACTTTTAAATCCATCCAGAAAATCACAACCACCTAATGAAAAAACAAATACACATAATAAACCTATCAAAATACCCTTTTTGTAGTTCACTTTATAACATCCTCCATAAATAAAACTTAATATTGTAATTATAATATACAAATTAGAAATATCTATGAAAATAACCTTAAATTAACCTTAAATAATTAGATTGTTGTTATCATTCCTGAATATAAACTTTTTATTATTAGTTTACATTCATTTCCCCTTAAACATTGACTTCACATCAAATTCCCTGATATCCTCAAAATACACAACAAAAGTATACATTCAAAACGATATAAATAAAGAGGTCATAAATCCATGAATAAAAAGCCACATCTCATTGATGTCCAACCTATCCGTAGCAAAGAACAGATCGAAGATATGAAATGGGCTCTTAAACGTCATTGTTCTGAAAGAGACTATATCCTATTTTTAATTGGTATCCATACTGGACTACGCGTGAGTGATCTACTCCAAATCGAAACACAAACCATAGTAAAACTAAAACGAAAAAAGAGAAAAGAATTTAAAATCAAAGAAGGAAAGACGAAGAAAGAACGCATAATTAACCTTACTTCTATTTTTGATGAAGTATATTCATATGCCCAATCACTAGAAAGTACCTGGTTATTCCCTTCAAGAAAAGGAGACAAACCCATTAGTAAAATCCAGGCTTATCGACAATTGCAAAAAGCCGGAGATTTTGCTAGTGTAGAATCCATTGGGACTCACACCATGCGCAAAACCTTCGGCTATTGGTTCTATAAGCAAACAAAAGATGTAGCAATGTTGCAAGAAATACTTAATCATAGCACACCACAAATTACTCTTAAATATATCGGTATCAACAAAGAAGAAAAAGACAATATACTTGATACATTTTATATCTAACAAAGAAAAAAACACCATAATCATTAATCATTATATCTATATTCATGATAATATTAGAAATAAGGTAATTAGTACAATGGAGGACTACAACATGAAAAAAATAAAAAAACTTTTAAATAATCCATTCTTGAAATATCCATTAATTATAATTTCAGCCATTGTGATAATAAAAGTAGGATATGATTTAGGATCATTTTTAATGAAATTAAAATATAATTAAATAAAAATAAGAAGAAATTAATCCTATAACAAAGGATTAATTTCTTCTCATTTGTATTTCAATTTTATGAAAGAAAATCTAATTTCTTTAAAATAAATTTCCAAATTGGTTCTTCACCTATAAGTATAGAAGCATTACCTACTATACCCACATTTAAATCATCTAACTTATCTGTATTAACCGTGGCATCAACCTCATATACATAAGATTTCATATCTTTATTAAATGTTGGTTGTGCTGATATATACTTTATCACTCCAACCAACTTATTCTCGCTATCTATATTAAAAGAATAATTAACCTTATCTCCTACTTTTATATCTTTCCTATTATCAGCTAATAATAAAATCTTAATTTTTTTATCAGATTCCTTCGGAATGATAGAAGTAATTTCTTGTCCAGCCTCTAATAAATCACCTTTTTGTAAAGGAGAAGATAGTTGAACAATGCCATCTTTAGAAGAACGAATTGACATATTCCCCTCATTATTTAGTAAAGAATCTTTTTCTTGTTTCTTTAAAAATAAATCTTCTTCCATTTTTTCTAAACGTTGATTAATTGCTACAATATTATCTTGCTTATACTTATCTAAAGCAATTTTATTTTGTTCTTCTTTATGTTTCTTCTGAATTAATATTTTTTTATTTTCACTATCTAATATAGATTTTCTCTGCTCTATACGTTTACCAATATTACCTTTTTGAGATTTTAATAAATTTACTTTGTAATCAAATTCTTCCTTTAAAGCTCCTGAAAGATCCTGACCATTATTATGTTCTAACATCTTAATTTCTTGCTCTATTTTTTCTTGTTCCACAAATAATCCTTGTAAAACCTCATCAGTTTCATTTGAAACCTTATTTTGTTCTAGCATTTTAATCTCAGATTCTTTTTCTTTTCTTAATAATTTATAACCATTTTCATAACTCTTATATTCCTCTAAAAATTTACTATCAACATTCTCTGAAAAAGAATTTACTTCTTTTTCAATACTTGATTTCAACTGCAATAACATATTCTTTTGAATTTCAATATGATTAATCATAATATCTAACTGTTTTTTCTTATCCATTAATTCCTCATTTTTAAATTGGATAATAATATCACCTTTTTTTATTTCATCTCCTGATTTTACTCTTAATTCTTCCACAATCCCATTTAATGACGTTCTAATTATAGATACATCTTGACCACTCTGAACAATAGCAGTCCCTTTACTCACAATATCAATTTTACCCAAATATCCCCATAGGATTCCAAAAAGCAAACAAAATCCCAAAAATCCTAAAAACCACTTTACAAAAGATGGTGGCTTTCTATCCAAAAGCTCCGCACTATCTGTTAACTCTTCAAATGAATGTATTTTATGCATATTAAACTCCTCACATACCATGTGATTCTAATATTATTTGATCAGAATGAACCGTTTGATTCTTCCAAAGCCTATAATATTCTTCTTTTTTAGATAATAATTCCTCGTGTGTCCCTTCTTCCATAATCTCTCCTTTTTTCATAACAAAAATCTTATTAGCATGCTCAATTGTACTTAAGCGATGAGCAATCATTATAACTGTAATCCCCTGTTCTCTTAATACTTTCAACATATCTGTAATTTGCTTTTCAGTAGTTGAATCTAAATTACTCGTTGCTTCATCCAGTATTAAAATATTAGGTTTCTTTAATAATGCCCGTGCAATTGCTAAACGCTGTCTTTGTCCACCAGATAGATTAGAAGCATTTTCCTCTAATAAAGTTTCATATCTTAATGGTAATTCTGAAATAAAATCATGAACGCAAGCCTTTTTACACATATCAATAATCTCTTCTAATGATATTTTTATATCTAAACCAAAAGTTAAATTCTCATATATTGAACCACTAAAAAAGAAAGATTCTTGAGATACATATGCAATCTTCTCACGTAAGGTATTTTTATTAATCTCTTTAATATGATAATCATCATAAAATATATTTCCATTATTCACTTCATAATAATTCATCAATAATTTTGAAATTGTTGTTTTTCCAGAACCACTTTCTCCAACAAATGCAACTTGATCTCCAGAATTAATCGAAAAACTAATATTATTTAAAACATTACTTCTCATTCCATATCTAAAAGTGACATCTTTAAAATCTATTTGACCTGTTAAATATTTCGGAGATACTTTTCTTTCCTCAACTTCTGACTTTTCTATTTCTAAATCAAAAATATCATTTAATCTTTCTGCAGCAATCAACGCTGATTGCATAGTTGGCTGAATACCAATAATATTTTCAATTGGATTCAAAAAATAAACTAATAATGCATTATATGTAATTAATTCACCTATAGTCATATTCCCTTTTAGTACCTGTAAAGCACCAACCCAAAGAATGATCGTTCCACCAATTAATTCAAGTCCCATTTTAAAAGAACCTTGTAAATTAGCTAACATACCTCTTTTAAAAACATGCCTCATAAGATTAATAAAGCGACTTTCAACTTGAAAGAAAACTTCTCTTTCTGCATTATACGATTTAACAGTAGCAATACCATTTAAAGACTCTACTAAATAAGAAGTTAACTTCGCATTACTCTCCATTTCTTCCCTATTAATATTTTCATAAGGTTTATGAAATAACAAAATAGTAGCTATATAAAATGGAATTAACAAAAGCGTAACACCAAATAAAGTAGAACTATGTATATAAAGTAAAATAGCTCCTAACATTACCATCAATGTATCAATCATTAACGTAACTGTAATACTAGACAATGCATCCCTAATTTTACTAGCATCCATAAACCTAGAAATTATTTCACCTACTTTTCTAGTTTCAAAAAAATTCATAGGTAAACCAACTACATGACGGTAATATCCTAACATTAATTGAATATCTATTCTTCTACTAAAATATAAAATTAAATGTGTTCGAAAATAAGAAAGTAACACCTTAAAAACATACAGTATAACAATTCCAATAGACACAATATGTAACGTTTGAATTAACTGATTAGATACAATATCATCAATTAAAAATTTAAAATAAAAAGCCCCAGCAAAACCAAATATATTAAAAAATATAGATGCTAAAAACAAAGGAAGTAATAAGTTACTTTGTAATTTCAATAACCCAAAAAAACGTGAAAAGGTACTTTGAGAAACGTTCCCTTTTTGAAAATCAACTTTAGGACTCAATAAAATCAAAATACCCGTCCATATTTTACAAAAATCTTCTATATCATATGTAACTAAACCTTTTCCAGGATCAGCAACATATATTTTATCCTTTTTAACTTTATGAATTACTACATAATGTAATAATCCTCCATCCATTACAACATGTGCAATAGCTGGTAAAGGAATTTCCTTTAACGCTGTATAATCTGTAGCTTTTATACCTTTTACTTCAAAACCTAATTTTTCTCCTCCAGCTAATAAACCTTGAACATTAGTCCCTTCTAAATCAGTACCAACTACCTCACGAATTTTAGAAATCGATATAGAAAGACCATGATTTTTAGCTATCATAGCAAGACAAGCTGGCCCACAATCCTTTAAATCATGTTGTTTAATACACTTAAATTTTTTTACCAATTTATATCCTACTTTCTCAAAAATAATATTGAAATATAGTTAATTATATATATAGAAGTATATTTGAATAATAAAAAAATAAGAAATATGCAATATTGCATATTTAATAATACTATTTTCGTATTAGAATGTTAATTAAATATCAGTATATAATAATACTATTATTTAATATTCAACTTAGGAGGACATAATAATGAAATTAAATGCAACTAAATTTACAGAACTTAATGAAAAAGAAATGCAAACAAATGGTGGCGGAATTTGGCAAGTACCAGCAAATTTAGGTGGATGGACTGCAGTAATCGTTAACAGCGGAAAAATTGTAAAAGCAGGATATGACGCTGGAAAATGGATTGGCGAACAAGCATACAAAAAATAATATAAATAACAACAAGAGATGAGGAAAAATAATGAAAAATATCGAAATTAAAAACGTTGAAATTAAAAATGCAGTAAATTTAACAGAAGAAGAAATTCAAACAACAAACGGTGGCATAGTACCATTAGTAGTTCATGGGGCATTTATTTTATTCCAAGCTGGAATGGCTGCTGGTATCTATGAACAAGAAAAAAAATATAGAAAATAATAAATAAAATAAAAAAAGCAAGGGAATGCTTATAGACTGATCTATACTGCATTCCCTTATTGTATGTATGCTATATTTCTATTCTTCTTTTTCCGACATTAGAACCCTACATAAAATACCGGCAAAATTTACTTTTTAAACAAACCGAAAAAACCTTTCCGTTTTTGTTTCTGATTTTGCGCCTGCATATCTCTAATGTTTTCAAGCAATAACTGATCTCGTTTTTCTAGCTTCTTCTCTATAAAAACTTCTAATTCACTGTTTTTACCTTCTACTTCAGTTAACTTTTTCTCTGTATTCGCTAAATGCTCTTTTGTCGTAACCAATTCATTCGTAATTTCTTGCAATTTTTGAACAAGGGCTTGATTAAATTGATTTTGTAATTGTTGATTTTCTAATACTTCATTCAATTTCTTTTCTAGTTCTGATTTTTCTTCTTTTGAAACAAACGAATCAAGTTCTCCGTTTCGCCATGACCGAACTTGATCGTAAGACCATTTTTGGACCTGTATTTTTTCTTTTATTGCTTTTAATTCTTCTATATTTTCCTTCGAGTATCTGCGATGCCCTCCCTGACTTCGCTCCGTTTGTATATTAAATTCGTTTGACCATACCTTTAACAAATCAGGTGTGACCCCTAAAATATCCGCAACAATTTTCGGTGTGTGCATTTCCGATTTTAGTTCCAATTTTTATTCCTCCCCAAAAAACGGAATACGTTTTTCACTTAAAAAACACGATTAAATCAACATTCCAATCAAAATCGGAATGTACTTACAACCGATATAAAAACCGATTTTAAAAACAATTTAATTTCCGAAATACATTCCGATTTTAACACCGATATGTATTACTTCTCGATAATAACATTAAAATCTTTTTCTATATACAAGATTTTATGCAAAAAAAGAATAGCGGGGATCCCCAGAATCCCCGCTATATCAACAATGTATAAAATCCTGTATACGAAATGACGAGACAAAAAAAGAAGAATCCCTGTACATACAGGGATTCTAAAAAATCTGGCTACCGATAATAATGCGTTATGTTAACCGAGCATGTATAAAATATACATATCAAAAAGAACTACCCTATAAACAAATTGTTGTATAAACTTTAAATACACAACAATTTCTAAAAGGAGGAAATAAGATGTTTCCCATAGGTGAACAACCAAAAATTATTAATGATTTGAAAACATTAGAAGATACGCCCGATGAGTTAGCGATAAATGGAAAAACAAAAAATCTAGAAAAACTAGCATCGTTCCCCAAAATCAATAAATTATGGATTTTTACAGTGAACCAAAAACAATTCGAAACACTCCTCAATTACATAAAGCCCAAAATTCTTTACATTTATGAAATGAGGGTAGAAAATTTATCATCACTTGAAAAACTCACTGACATTGAAGAGATACATATGTGTTGGAATACAAAAGCAACAACATTATGGGATTTGACTCACAATATTAAACTCATCTCATTATCGATAGAAGATTTCTCAAAACTAGACAATGTAGCCCCCTTAAAACATAGTGAAAATCTTAAAAAACTTAATTTATCAGGTGGAATATGGAAATCACTTAATATTGATACATTAGAGCCTTTAAAATATCTGTCTAACCTTAAGGATCTTACTTTAATGAATATTAGAGTAAAAGATGAATCTTTAAAACCCCTGTCATGCTTGCATCAATTACAAGAACTAAATATCTCAAATCAGTTTCCAACTGAAGAGTATGCAAGACTTTCAATAATTCTTAAAAATACTAAATGTGATTTCTTTCAACCTTACATTAAATTTCCAGATGATTCTATTGATGATAAAAACATAATGGTTGTTGGGAAACGTAAACCTTTTCTCAACTCTGATACTGATTTTAAAAAAATTAAGAAGTACGAAGAACAATTTAAGATATTCCAAGACAAATATAAAGACATATCGGTTAATAATATTTAACTTCCTAGAACGATAATTATGTAAACACAAAAGTCCTCCAGTTAAACAATCCGGAGGACTTTTAATAGTTTTCTAAGTTATCTTCCAAATACACTCAATCCTAAATAAATCAAACTATAACTAATTAAAGCACTTGCAAGCATCAAACCTATTTTTAATAATTTGTCTTTTATATTAGGTCTTACTTCACTTACAGGTTTTCTCTCTATAAAATCAACTATTTGACGATAAGTTTTTAAATTATGCTCTTTTTTTATGTTTTCAACTTGCTGTAATGAAAACATAAGCAAAATCGTAAGTACCACAGGTATTATAAGACCATAATAACCCAAAAAGTAAAATACAGGTGCAATAGAAATCGGAAGTATAATCATTAATGCTAACATGATGTAACTCCACTTAAAGAAAGTTGATTTTTGAAGTTCTTCTTTCATGATCTTTACATCTCCTTTAACTAAATCATCCAGGGAGACATTAAAGAGGATACTCATCATTAGTAAATTATGAATATCTGGATAGTTCCTTTCATTTTCCCAGTTAGAAATAGATTGTCTGGAAACATGAATTTTTTCTGCTAACTTCTCTTGGGACATATTATCCCTTTTACGAAGATATTGTATCTGTCTACCAATGTTCATTTATACATCTCCCTTAAGTTTGAGGTTAAGTTAAAGGCTAATTAAAGACTACCAAGTTTCTTTATAATAACGTGATTTTAAAATGTAAAAATGTTTTATCATGCTATTTTCCCTTTATTTTTAGGTATAAGTGCTGAATCAACTAATGCAATTGCTGATCAAAGCAACTGTTTAAAGAATAAACCTCCTTTGGATGGGAAAGGTTTGCTTTTACTTCCTACAGTTACAAACATATATCTTGTGAAGAATACATATACATTAAAACAAAAGTTAACAATATTTTTTATAGTTAACATAAATGTAATATATATAAAATAAATCATTACAAACCCTTAAAAACATAGGGATAATAACACTTTATTTTTGTTAACTAATATCAAAATATATCTTCCAGTATAGACAAAAAAATGTTATATTGTTAACAAGATAACTAAAGGAGTGAATAGTTAATGAAAATTACTATGATGAATAAGGATTCCGGAAACTCACTTGATATGAACTTGATTGATGGTTTCTATATTGAAACACCTACAAACGTTGTAGAAATCAGTAAAGATGAAGCTGACTCTCATTTTGTAGCAACCATTACTAATCCTAAAGAATTATTATCCCGCCTACTTATTTCAACAACAATCCCAGGAGAAGACACTGAACGATTCTTCTTAGTTGGCGACGAAGCTGGAAAACATGCATTAGCTAACAATCATGTTAATAAACTCCATGATAAAATTACAAGTCCTATCCCTTACGTAATGTTTTTATCAGCTATTTCTTTCTATCATGCTATTAATGAAACTCGTGAATCGGATGACAATACAATTGAAATTGAATATTTCCAAACAATGTTACCTATATGGTTACTGAAACGAACAGCCAAATTTAGTGAGGCCCAGAATGCAATGGCGGAACGATTTGCTGGAGAGCATGAAGTGACAATACATACACCAGGAATGGAAAAAACATTAAAAATAACTGTAGAAAGGGCAACTTGTCGTATCGAAGGAGAAATTGCACGCTTAGCAATTAAAAAGAATTTTGAATTAGAAGATCGTGAAGAAGCGAGACAATTCGATAACAACGATACAGTACTTGTTGATATTGGCGGCGGAACAATTGATCTAGTATTATCACCAGCCGGTTTAAAGTCACCTAAGAACCGTGATTCAATGCAACCAATAGACAAATTATCTTATCTATCTCATATCGAAAAATTAAGAAAAGAAAAGTTCCTAGAAAAATTCTCAGATTTACGTTCTTTTGAAACATTTATAGTAAACAATTTCCAAAAACCAAAAATGGAATTAATCGACGGAAACACTGGCCAACGTGTAGATTTAACAGACAAAATTCGTTCTTCCTTAAAAGAGTTTGCTAAGTTTCTAATTTTAAAAATCCAAGATGTAATGCCTGCACCAGCTGATAAAGTTTATAAATATGTTTATTTCGGTGGTGTTGCCCCAATACTAGAAACTAGCATTCATGAAGTCATTGAAGAAATGTATGGAGCTGAAATTGCTCAAGCAAATCATATTTTCTTACCAGATTCACGCAAATTAAATTTATATGGTCTTGAAGTAAAAAGTCGCGGTGAAATGCTGCAAAAAACAGAGAAATAAGTATAGCCAGAAAGGAGGAGCCGCATTATGGGGCGTACTAAAAAGACCGAGAAACAAACAGTGTTTGGGCTTCGAACAGATCACATGAGCGAAGAAGTTTATAATCACCTTGAGCAAAAAGCCCGCTCAAAAAAGCTGGCAACTTATATTATTCAATTAGTTGAACAAGACTTAACACAAAAAGAGCCCTTTGATGCAAAAAAAGAACTTCTAAATGTCTCAAAAAACCAAGAACAAATGATGAATGCCATAAAACAAATTACACAAACAATTTCAGATCTCCGGGTGGCTCCTGTATCTGCTGTTCTTATGCAAAACGATGATAATACCCATAATTCCCTGGCAGACGATTTATTAAAAGACGTAGGTCAAATGGGACAATTAATAACTAATACCAACATTACAGGATCATTAGATGAAGACGATTTAGAAGATCCTGATTTCTAAAACAAAAAGAGTTGCCTGTATGAGAGCAACTCTTTTTGTTTTGTATAAGCTTAAAATATCCCAAATAGCTTCTTCCTTTTGGGTTCTTGGTTAGAAATATCAGCTTTAGCGTTGAGTTTTTCTAATTCTGTCATAATAAGATCAAGTTTCTTTTCTAATTCCTGATTTTTTTCACGCTCTGCTTCAAGCTCTTGTTTAAATAAATCATTGCTTTGACGTTCAATTTCAAGTTCTTTTCGAAAACCTATAAATTCAGTCTTGATATTTTCTAGGAAGTTCCTGATTTCGCTCGATATGGATTGTAGCGCGTATTGCTCCTCTTCACCTTGAACCCTTGTCACAGCAACCTCCGAATGCGCTACACCCTGTGTCGCACGGGAATGCTGTGTCATCAACACGCTAACAGCGTGATTCAACGAAACCTTAGTTTTTTCTCTAATCTCTTTTAAAGTATTAAAAACTGTTACATCATCAGCATGATACAGTCTTGTATCGCCATCTTTATTAAACTCATAGCCTTGTTTTTCGAGTTCTAAGCTATATTTTCTGATTGTACTTTCTGCTAGATTGGTGACACGGGAGACATCTATTGTTTTTAAATACACTTCACTTACAACATCATCTCTTCTCTCCATTCAACCACCTCCATTATAGTATTGCTACACTCTTACCACACTATCATTTTACTAATCCTTAATACCCATTGTACACTTTTTATTCTGCTTGAAAGCAAGAATTTTTCATATTTCGATTTCCACTTAATACTTGCAAGGGAATCCCATAGCGCTCCATATTATTTTCTAATTAGTCTTCGCTTTAGCTACTCAGCATACCTGTATCAATACTATAGCACCCATTAATTTGGATCTTTGTTATAGGGATCCCTATTTTCATTTAATTACTCTGTTAATTCCTAGAGTACCTTTTTCTGTCTTCCCATTACTTTAGTTTATTCTTTAACAACCACGCATTCACCTTGTGCTATAGCATTGATATACTCTTAAAACGAGATTTAGATGAGATACGTGAATCACAAAAACTTATTACAACCACCTAAGAATAAAAATAAGGATTCTGGTCTAGGTTCTTTTCAAAAATTAAAAACGTATGATGAAGTTTTTCATCATACGTCTTATTCCTGTTCTAACATAACAAAACCGGTTTCTTTAGAAGGTTCTATCCCTAATTCATTTAATATTGCCACCAACAAAAGTATTTGTTTTTCAAACCCATTATTTAATGCAATGTCAGTAATACGAATCACTTTCCATCCATTTGTTTTCATGTATTTATCCCGTCTACTGTCTCGTTTGATTCCTTCTGGTGTTCGATGAAAAGGCCCATCAATCTCTACGTCTATTTTTAAACCATTTGGGGCAAAAAATGCAAAATCTAACTTAAAACGCTTATTAGGTACTTTATATTGTACAGTTGGATAATAAACTTTAAAGCGCAATGCATCATATACTCGCTTTTCTAATTTATTAGAGCATTTCACCCGTTGTGAATCATTATTAGGATTATAAGTAGATGATGGAGTGAGAATTTGTGCCAAAAGAAAAAATATAATTGTGCAACCCAATACAACGAATAAACCTGTCATCTTTTCACACTCCAATAAAAAGTTTTAAGCTAATGCTCAAAACGTAATATACCCAAACCCTTTCTATATATCCTTTTCCAACCACATATCTTATACAAATAAAACAAAGCAGTCTTTTTTTATGTTCTTTAGATATAGATTAAGTTGAATTTTTTGGGAAAGTGCTTTGCAAAGATTTGTTGTATCATGCGTAAGTCAAATCTTTGCATTGTATGTATACCTCATTCCAATCAAAATTATTAATAAATCGTTCGTGTAAATACTCTATGAATCTCGTTCTCTTGTATTTTACTTAAATTTAAGTTGAATTGAATTGTATATGAATTTAACTTCCTGTCCATAATTGTAAATAAAAAATTAAGGACAGGAGAGTGAGCTAAATGTTTTTCCGCAAAAATAGGACTAAATTAAAAAAATGGTTAGATCGGCAAGGAATTGAACAACAGGAACTAGCCAAAAAGTCAAAAGTTTCTGTTCAAACAATCAGTAAAGCATGTAGAGATACAGATTATATCCCAAAACCTGAAATCATGAAAAAGCTATTAAATGCTATTAGAAAAATTGATCCTTACGCCAAAATCAATGACTTTTGGGATATGTAAAAAGCACAAGAAACAGTATCTTGTGCTTTCATAATTTTACTTTGACTGAACCTATTTGAACCGAAATGTCTTTAGGTTGCTGTACTTGTGCAAGAAAATGTTGAATAGAGGGCGCTTGAAAAATACGAAAATTAGAACTAGAGATTGGATATTTGAGATCAGTAAGGATTAAAAGTGAGGGAAATACCATATTATGTTTCGGTTGCCAAGATTCTTTTTTCCATTCCATGCTACGAAAATACGATTCATAACGTTTTATTTTCGTTTGGATCGTAGCCTTATTATAAATCGAGTTCTGGACTTCTATAAAGAATGGACTTTTACGCCAAATGGTGAATATATCGGGTTCCATATAACCTTTCTTATACTTAGGTTCTACCTGAAATACTTTCGGTCTTTCGGTTCTTAATAACTGCTTATATACATTCACAATCGCTAAAAAATGACGTATCTTTTGGCTTCCTTTACGAATAGTATTTGGATAAGGAAAATATACATATGGACGTTGTGATGTATCTACATCAATATATCCTTCGCGGCTTAACCGCTTTGTAACAGTATTACAACATGTTACTGCATTTTTTACATTTCTAAAATGAAGATCAATAATATCATCACGCGACATACATCTAAATTGCTGTAAATGGCCTATAATTTGCTTATCTCTATTCGTTAGCATCATCTAACACCCCAAAGATTTTATCTTCTCGATGCTCTTGTTCTTCCTTCTTTACACTTTGCTCTTTAGATAAACGATAAGGTTCTATAATTTCTTTTGCCTGGTCCAATGCCAAAAAAGGAGCCTGCACCTTTTTTAAACCATCTAATTTTAAAATCATTTGGCCCGATTGAATTAAATTTTCTGATCCAGGCGTCCCTACAATGTTACTGTTAATTAAGTCTGCACATTTAAAGCCCATTCTTACCGTCAAATTGAGCTTTAACTTACCATCAAGTATTTTTGCATCTGGACGTTGCATACTTAGCATAAGGAAGATACCAAGCGATCTGCCGACAGCTGATATTTTTTCTATTATGGCTACACATTCCTTTTCGTCCTGTAGCATTACTACCTCATCAATGGCAATAAAAATATAGGGTAAAGGTTTATCTTTTGTGATTTGATTGTATTCATCAATATGACCCAGCTCATATTCTTCCATTATCTTTCTTCTATGCAATACCTCTTTCCATAACTTTGATAACATACTTGTCATTTCGTGTTCTTCCATGCAAACATACTTCACGTGCTTCACTCTTCTTAAAAAATGAAACTCTGAATTTTTTAAGTCCCCCAGGTACAAATGTAAATGCTCTGGTGACATATGTTGGATTAATGTGGCTAAAATCACGCGCACCATACTACTTTTTCCGCTTCCTGTTTCTCCCGCAATCAGTAAATGAGGTGTATTTGAATCAACCATATCATACACAATCGCATTCCCGAATTGGTCCCGCCCTACTACCACAGGAAGACGATATTGTTTCAATAGTGGCTGCCATTGTTTATAACTGTAATCGTAAGGCTGTAAACTTGCATTAGAATGAAATACATGGAGTACGAACTTTTTAATATTGCCTTCCATCATAAGATTTTCGCCTAGTATTTGTTGAAAACAAAACCATTTCTTATGGATTTGAGCTGGATCAACTCCGTTTGGCAATGTAAAAGTGTACCGTACACTTTCTTTCCCTTCGTAAACATCATGAATCGTAGGATAAATGGGGACCTTTCCACCTCGTGTAATGTGTTCATCGTATAGCTTTGCTTTCTTAAATACTTCTTCTAACTGATATTTATATTTTTTCTTTTTTAACCATCTTTTCATTGTTCCCCCTCCTTACAACATAAGTAAAATGCGAATAAGTACATAACCAACGAATCCAATGCCTCCAATTCTTACACCATAATACAGACCATTAGACAGGAGATTAGATGCAAAAACATAATCATTTCGTACTAAGTATTTCTCCAATAAAACAGCTCCAATTGTAAGAGCGCCTACTATTCCCAGGGCTACATACGTATGAACAAGCGGTGATGACATATGAAAAAATGCGAACGGACTAATAGGGCCAATACTATATATTTTTGTTTGCTTTTTCTTCTTATAAGATTGGTCCATAAAGGCTTGAAAAGGAATTGTTTCTTTTCGCTTTAGCATGTTTCCCCTCCTAAAAAAAGAATATCGTTAACAAATTTGGTGTCCAGCCCAATACAAATCATATACAATCTAACACCATATGAGAGGCATTCTTAATGAGTTCAAATGTATCAACAGGTACATTTGTTATAAAACTCGCAATTTCATCTGGTAGCTTTCGTATTTCTTGTGCTGTACTGTCTAATGGTTCTGTCACATACCAACTAATCCACCTATAAGAAATCTGTTGTATCCGTTGTACTCATTGCATTTTGATTAAGCGCATCCCATTGACACATAATTTTGTTCGTTGAACTTCCACACCATTCTGTAATTTCTTTCACATCTCGAAATTGCGGACTAGGTATGTTGTTCCATCCTCTCGCTGGATCATCCCTCAAATAATATTTAATTTGATTACCGATAATCTCATAAGAATTATTCATTGTTCCCCCTCTTTTTTCTCATTCCATCCCTCCTACTATAAACAAAACTCAAAATCCCTTAGAAACATGTGATAATCCAAGGTTTTTTTTGATAGTGCTATCATGATAGTTTCTTTGATTATAAGGTTGATATATACTTTGGTAATTGCTCTGATAAAGAATATGTATCGCTGATTGTCTGATATGCAAATTCAAAACTTGTCTTTGCAAATAAACCTTGCTATCGTCCCCAATTCATAAACTTTAATGATACAATATAAAAGGAATTTTAAATCAATTCAGAAAATAGAGGAGAAAACAGCTATGTCACTTCTACAGCAACATTTTGAAGAAAGAAGAGAATACATTTTCAATCGTCTTAAACAACCCGAATACATGGAAAGAAGTATAGAAAAAGTTCGTCAAGCTCAAAAAGAGATTAAAAATACAGTACGAACAATTAAAGATTTATTATCTCTGGATAAAACAACTGATCCTTGTTTACCAGAAGTTGCTCAATTTTCTCTTCAACACATTATTAATTCCGAGTCGTTTGAGAATGTCCAAAAACTTGTTCCATCCTCTATGAAAAAATTAAGTGAAGAAGAACGCGCAAAAGTGTTAGATGAAACATTAAGCGTAGCAAACCAAGTCATGAATTTAGAGCGTACTGTTTTTATCATGATGTTTAATACAAAAGAAAAAATCCTCATGGATTCTTATAAGAAGAAGCGTAAATCACAAACAGAACTTCATTATGATGTTGCTGACAAAGAAGGATTTGAGAAAGCGTTTTATGAAGAGCGTATTGATTCATTACGAAATGACATTCGTGTGATTTCTTTCAAAAAGCTATGTGAGAATGAACCCGCACCAGAGGACTTAGAACTATTCCAACAACGTTATGAAACAATTGTTTTGCCAAAGATACAAGAAATTGTTTCCCTAATTGAACCAAGTTTAGTAGATATAGACGTATTTTTAAATCCTGTTATCGAATATGGTGTAGGAGACATCACCCTAGATGAAATGATTCAAAAATTACACAAAAACCTTTCTTTATTTCACGAATTATCAAAGGTTGAATATTGCCCAACAGTTGAACTAACAGTAAAAGAATATGTATTCTTAGAAGCTATGAACCGTTCCAAAAAAGGAGAGGAGTTGCAACCATCTAAATGATGTATACACAAGAAAAATTTTATGAGAAGTTAATAGAAGAGAAAAAAGAAGTAACGATTTTCCTAATAAATGGTGTCAGAGTACCTGGGAAAATTATCGCTGTTGATAAATTTTCGGTATTAGTTTTAAGCAATGGAAAGCGACAGTTCCTTTATAAACAAGCAATTTCGACTGTTTCTTTATAAAATAAAAACCTCCAAAAATATTACAAAAATAACTTTTTTATCCTTTTATGAGATATATACTTCAAAAATTCCCATACATAATGTACTCTTATATATAAGAGTTAGTTTTTTTCCTTTAGGACAAGGCTGGTTTCAGTCTTGTTTTTTGTTTGCATTTTTTTCAATACATTTGTTCAGGATTCTATGTATAAAGGAGTTTAAAAGAAGAAATGAATATGAAATTACTACATGATATGATAGAAGATCAAAAAAAAGAGTTGGTATATCTTGTAAAAAAATATGGTTTTAGACACCAAAAAGTAATTAGTGTTAGTCAAAAATTAGACCTCTTAGTCTATAAAGCAATTTCAACTTTGTTTCTCTGCAAAGAACTCTCCATACAGATACACCAATTTTCATTTTCTTGCCTCCCTTTTATAATTCTTCTCCACACTCATGACAAACCGTTATAGATTCATCTGTTCCTTCAATTTCGATTGTTTGATTATCTACATGCGTACAAGAAATTTCTTTGCCTTCTATCTGTTTTTTCATGTGAATTACAACTTCTTCAATGCAGTAATAACATAGTATTCCTAATGCAAATCCTTCCGCGGCAATCTCTCCGCAGGCTCTACATTTGTAATTTTCCATGTGATTGCTCCTTTCTTTCTTAAAGGACTAATTCACTAAGCTGACAGCAATCAACGCACTAATTAGGACCAAACCAACAAATTGTATGGTATTCTTTAATGATTGAATCAATGTTTTATCTCCTTTCTAGAGGAATTGTTTAAAAACAATCTTTCTTACATGTGGTTTCCCTCTAAAATCCATATAGGATACCCGAAAATAAGTAGGTGAAAAGCATCATAAAAATTGAGGTTGCAAAGAAGCCATAAAACCAAATTTGATCCGAAGCATTTTCTTCAATACCAAAATAATGATTTGATTTTTTGTAATTTTATGAAATATATAAGTGAAATTTTTTGAGGAATTTAAATTTAAGGTGAGGTTGTGTTAAAATAGGCTCACCAGACGTAATTTTAATAAGGATTTGTTTCATAGCCATTCTTCCTTTCTTAAATTATGTTGGTCGATAAGAGGAAGGTGTTTTTTCAGGCTGGCAGGCGCGGAAACATCTTCCTCTTTTATTTTTTTACTTATTATTTTTAGGTTCACCAAACCATTCATGCATTGCATCAATCGATACAAGCCAAGACTTTTGATCCCGTTTATATGTACGGTTTGGATCACGCGGCGGTTCAAAATATTTAATCAAACCGCGTTCAATCATACTATCAATTTGTTCTTCTTTTGCTAAAGATGGTTTTACCTTGTTTTTTACTGTTTCATAGGGTATCCCCCATCTTATAGCCGCTTCTTGAAGAAACATATACTTATCAATTTCCTTCATTAACAAATCCCTTTCTAAGTCTATAAATATTTTATATGAACCTCCTTTCAATTTAAATTTAACCTATATAGGTTAAAAACTCAAGTGTTTTCCTGTTTTTTCTTTCGAATTTTTTCGACAAATAAAAAAGCCCTATCAAGATAGGACTTTTTTACCTTCCAATATTTCGTTTGGAATTTCTGTAATGAAATTTATAAAGTAATCTGGTTCTAATCCAGAAGTATCCCAGTCTATTTGCTCTCTTTCAACCGAATTTTGTTCATCTGGATAAACACGCCATATGTTTTGTTTCACTTTTGAATTTATCCATAAATCATCGTAGTTACTCATTAAAGAATCAAATACAAAATGAACTTTTCGCTTTCGAAAGTCTTTTTTAGAAAAGACCCCATAATTCACTAATAGCACATAGGGGACATATTTTAGTATTAATCCCTTATAAGCCCATATATTTCCTTCATCTGCTTTTTCTATCATTTCTTTAAACTCTTTTTTATATAAAAATGCTTGATTTCCTTTTTGATTGCCTTTCATAATCTCTTTGCATTTTTGATAAATTGGCCATAAATTAGCAACTACTTCTCTTTTAATCTTCTTTGCATTTTCTTCATCTTTTTCTGTAGGATGAAGGTGTTCATACTTTTTACGTCCATCTTTTATAGTAGGACAATTAGAATGCTTGTAATGCGCGAAATGATCTTGTCTATTTGGAGTAGCGTCAGCTCTTACATATACAGCTGTATTGCATACTTCACATGATGCGTCTTGATCTGGATATTTTATTTTCCATTTAGAAACGTGAATTTCTTCATTTGTTTCTGGATCAATAACATAATACCCCATGATACTTCCCCCTTATTTCCCACTTGTTTTTTCCTTTATTTTACCATTTGAAGTAAGGTTTTTCCCCGTATTTATTAAATTTAAGTTTTGAACATGGTTTTCCGTTTAAATTTTCCCTTAATTCTAAATATTAACTTCTATTCCAACAATATAGCATGTTAAAATATTACATAAGTTATTTAAACATATTAGGAGGATGTATTTCATGAAATCATATTTAATTTCTTACGATCTAATTGCTCCAGGACAAGATTACGATAAAATAGAAAAGAAGATTGAAACTTATCCAAATTACAAACGTATATTAGAATCCGTTTGGCTTGTCCAATCCCCTAAAGAGGCTGAAGACATCGCGCAAGAACTCTATAGAGTAACAGATAACAATGATAAAATATTTGTAGCAAAATTAGAAACAAATCCTGCTGATAAAAACGCTTGGTGGTTTAACCTTGATGAAGAACAAACTCAATGGATACTAAAACATTTATAATACGAACAACAAAAAGCGCATGAATAAATAATCAAATGTCTTTCTTACGCTTTTTTTACGTTATTCTTATCTACATTACTTTTCAAGACAACAATCTACTATTTCCCCAATTGTAAATATATATCGATTCCGGAAAGCGTCAGTCGTAATCACTTCTCTTGTATATTGATCGATTTTTATTACCGTTACCATTTCATGATGAATATATCCCTGCCGATAATAGCTTATATGTATTTCTTCTCCTCCACATAAAGATTGGTTTAAAATCCGTCCTATTTCTTCTAATTGTTGTTGATCCAGGATTGTTTTTTTGATTTTGCTTTGTTCCTGGATAATCTCACGAATCCCCAGGAACTGCTCCGGTAAACTTGCAAACGGCATCCACTTGACCATCTTCCTTCCCTTTGGCATTTGAGAATTCATCATGCTTTATGCCCCCCCTAACAACATATTTCTTTCTCTAGCTTTACTTTCATTTAATCAAGCTGCTTAATTCAAAAACGTGAAACCCGTTAGGGTTTATTTCGTATGTAAATCTTTCACTCACCTACACATGCCCTTTAGAAAAAAGAAACAACCTCTACTATAATTGACGTTGTATGAGCTTAGCTTGATAGCGATGTGGAGGTACCCCATAAGAGTCTACCTGCCTTTCCTGGGTAGCCGTGTATCTAGGGTTATAATTTCAAAAATATGGAAATTTAATATAAGAATTATTTAATATTTGATGAGTACCCTAATACAGGGCAAGAAAATATTTTCATATAAGGAGGAGTTTTTATGTCGCTTTTAGTCACATTCGTGGGTACATCGTTAGTCCCTACACCTGGGGTTAGTGCGTCCTACAAGATTTGGTCATACAAAATTGAGGGTAAAGGATCAGAGATATCAGCGGGGCAGCAGTGGGCCCTGACGCTTCCGGGTAACGTGGATGTGCAAGACCCAAGTCATTTCCCTAACGTGGCTGAACTGGCTGGAACTTTCGTTACACTAGATCCTTCATCAGACATCCAGTACGTGGGGCGTACGGCGAGTTCTACTGGAAGTCTGACCATCGCGTTCGTTGCCCCGGCCCTCCCATCCTCTGGGAACATGTCCCTTTACAAGTCCACTCACGGCGGAAATTGGGTATCTGTGCACTTCTCGGCCCCACAGAGTGGTACTCCAGGCCCTACACAAATCATGTCACTGCCAGCTCCTGGTGCCCCGGTATACACCGGCCGCCCCGTGTACGACTTCACGGGCACGCTGCCGTATGCCAGTGAGCTATTCGGCGTCTACCAGCCCCTGTTTGTCGAGGCCACTCCTACCGGCGTACTGTTACCATTTGGATTAGTAAACCTTTTCCGCGAGTACTTTTTTGAGTTTGATAACTTCCTTGGTAAACCTGCGGGTCATATTTGGGTCAGCCCAGGAGGCACGGTAGAGGTGGTCGAGACAAGTACACGAAAGACACTGGTTGAGAAAGTGGCCGAGCAGTCGGAGGAAATTTCCCGTAAGACGGAGGAGAGCCTCACAGAACAGGACGATGTCGCGGACGCAATCAAAGAGGAAAACTCTAACGACACCAAACTTGGTGTCAGCGCTACTGGCGGCGTGAACGCCCCAATCTACCATGCTGATGTGAGCGCAAGTTTTAGTAACCAGAACACCGTAAAACGAGCCTCAGAGGCATCTCACAAACGTACTCGGACACAGACTGCCAAGGTCACCAGTGAAATTAAGCGAAACTTCAAGACCAGTTTTAAAACCATCACCGAGACCACGGATACTTCCAGCCGTCGCTATATCCTACAGAACAACACAAAGGATCTTGTTAACTACGAACTTAGGCGCAAGATGCGCAAGGTCGGCGTGCAACTTCAGCATGTCGGTACCCGGTTGTGCTGGCAGGTTTACATAGGAGACCCGGGTAATGGCCTTGGGCTTGGGGACATGGTTCATGTGGTTGAAGCTCCGGACCTTACTGTGATCAAACAACCCGAGAAGTTGCCGCTTCCAGCGAACAAGGAGGTGCCTTTCCATTTCGATCTTTCGTTTATCAAATATCAGGGAGCGGACGATGATGCCTCGAATACGTATATAACATCAGGCAGCAACCCATGCCACGGGATTTTTAAGCCTGTTGTCGGTTCAGACGACATCATCGAGTTCTGCTTCGACATACAGTTGCCGCCTGTCCCACCGGGCTATGACCTCAGTCAGATCGTTTCTGTGGACCACCACGGCGCTCAGGTTAGCTACAATCCGCCCGTACTACTGCCGGTGTCGAATAAAATCAAGTTGCAACTGACCTACGCTAATTTCCAGGGCAGGAAGTCCCTTCCCTTCGACTTTGTCCTGCTTTACGTACCGACGCAAGCGGCAATAGACGAGGTGAATAAGAGCAACGCTGATGCGGAGGATGCTTATAATAAGGAGGTTGCACGGCTGCAGCACGAGGCTTATGGCAAGGCTGTCCGCGAACGACTTCGGTTGGTAAGTTCGCTACGCACCCGTTCTCCAGAAGACCTGCGAAGCGAAGAGCGCCGAATGGTGTTTCGGAATCTGATCCAAAGGCTGGAGAACCTCGGACATTACCCGCAGAATCCTCAGCCGCTTCCTTACCTAGAATCGGAGCAAATTCAGCAGTTTTTTGATGTGGACGAGATGCTTTACTTCGTTGCCCCTGATTTTTGGCGGCCTGGCCCGGTATCTCCCCCATTACCTACCCAAAACAGCGTAGGCAGATATCCGATTCCGCCTGAAGAGCCTCCTGCAGGAACCACTCCTCTGCCGCTCGAAGGACAGACAGTGGCCGGGTGGTACTCCAGGGCGGAGCAGTACCAGTTGATAAATGGGCAGTCTCCATCATCTGAGTGGCGGGTGGACTACCTCATCACCGAGCAGACACAGCCTGCGCCCATGGGCAGTTCTATAGGCTGGCTGATTCAGATAGACGGCGATGAGCGCCGGAATGAGTTTCTCAATTCCGCGTGGGTTAAGGCAATTCTTCCCATTCGGCCCGGACAGGAGATCGCCGCCCTTGACTGGCTTACTCAGGTAGAAAGCGTGAACGCACTTAGTCTTCCTTACCCATACCAGCCGGGGGACCCTAGCATATTCCAGGGCAAGACGGTTGGCGAAGTCCTGAACATCCTCGCTGAGCAGCTTCAGGCGGACAATACAGACATCTCCAAGACTTTGGCCTCGGAAAAGGTTTTCGAAACAGGTTTTGATCCCTTGGCCGGCGGCTTTCGTCCAGCTGATCCCTACGAGGTCTTCGACCAATGGATCGAAATCCTGCCAACCGATCAGGTCGCTGCTGTAGCTGTCCGTTACGATCCTAAGACCGGCCAGCAAATCTAAGGGAAAGGGTGTTGGCACTATGACATCGCGCAGTAACCCTTCATCACTGATTTTGGATGCCTTTTACGTCGACGAGTTCGGCATCAAAAATGAACCCAACAACATAGATCCTGCTTGGCCCAGAGAGTTCCCTCTGCTGAGCAAGAACAAATTTACCACGGTCACCCCACTGAGCGGCGGAGGAGTTCGTGAGAACGAGCAGTCCCTGAGATTGATGAAATTCAACAAGGCTAACCCCCGGTACAATCATAGACTAAGCGGTCAATGGGTACAGAACAATATTCCTAGCAGCAACCCGGACGAGCACCTGGTATGGGTTTACCTCTCGCAGTCAACGATAGCATATGCCAAAGCGCTGAATAAAAAGCCTTGGGACAAGCCTGTCCGGGTCTCCATTTTGTACGGCGTCGGGTCCGAAATGAACCGTCTCGGGCTCAGGTCCGCAATGGAGGTACGTACCGAGCCGTCAGCGCTAGTCCTGGTGCCCGGCATAGAGCCAATGAAAGATGGAGACCCTCGCTGGGGGATTGGCATTGATGAGATAGACCTGCGAAATCTGCTCGAAACTTCAGTCGGCCGAGCAGTAAACTACCAGACGAAGGTGATTGCAGCCTTCAGCACCGGGGCAAATGGCCTCAATCAGACTCTGCTGCACAATCTGATCGACATCAGCCATGTCGAGCGGGTGATTTTCTACGACTGCCTTTATGAGCAGAGTAGTGGTGCCACAGCGGATGCGCTGAAAGCAGCCAGACGCCGAGCAGGCTTAGGTCTAAAGGTCGTTGTGTACAAGTGCACGACGGGCGGCAACTCACTGGACAATGCCAAAAACCTATCGGTAGTAATGAAGAACCCTGAACTCTTCCGTTCGGAGGGAATCGTCAACCTTTTCTACCCTCCCGGTTATGCAGCACTGATCACTTATCGCGTATTGGAGAGCGGCATCGCCGACGGCATCGTCACGCTTGGGTCCCCGTTACAAACAGCCTTCGACGAGATGAAGCGAATCGTTCCTGCTCGTGGTCAGGTAGTGAGCCAGGCCAGTACCTGGACGTACGTACACGGCGGCCCTCTGCCTTCAAATAAGGTGCTACTCTCGACTTGGTACAAGAACAACGCCAAGGTGATCAATCAATTCTCTAAGAATATGGGCACGAAAAACACACCCGGAAGCATACGTAATCTAATATGGGCCAACCGGCTCCCCGGTTGGTCTGGTGGGAAATATGACGGTGCAGAGAACCACGACCTGCTACTCCCTGATTTCGGATGGGAATATTTGCCACTGTAACCACCCGGAACTATGAGAATTATATGCTTTGTATCAACTTCCCGATTGAGAAGAGCCCTCTAATCACTGCTTATTTTTTCAGTTTTTCTTAACTCTTTTTTGATGTGATTACGATCTTTAATAATAAAGAAAAATGAACAAAGGAAATTCTTAAGAAGCCTGATAAAACAGGCTTTTTTATATTAATTTAAAAAATTGATGTTATACCGTTTAATATGTTTGGTGGTCAAAATGCGGTCATAGATTACTTCATTCCCATTCATGAAAATATTTAATGGAAAAAATCGTCCTAAGAAACCCAGATATTATATGTTTTCTGTTCTTTTCTTTATTACTTAATTTACAAATACCGTCTTATAACTTTTCTCTTTCCGCCCTCCATGCTTATCCCCACATTTCGGACAATAGGGACCATCATTTTTCTTTTTACAATCTCTTACGTCCCCTCCTGGCAACGGAAAAACAAATTGACACATCTCACAAGTGAATTTTTTCTTTGGTAAAGCATTTAGCAAAAAAATAATAACAACATCCATCATAAACAATATCCTCCTTTTCGTTCTTACAACGTAAAGTCTTCCATTGTCTTTCGAATCTCATCGGCTTCTACACCGATATATTGTAACGTTTGCCCTTGTGTCGCATGACCAAATAATTTCATTAAATAGTAGACATCTTTCTTCCTCTGGTAATAGTGATATCCAAACGTTTTTCTCATGCTATATGTAAAACTTACTTTAACTATAACTATATTTTGTTAAACTGATAATCTTTTTCTATTCATTTTATAGCGAAAAAAACCAGTAATACCATAGAAAAACGCATGATATCACTGGTTCTTATGAGTTTAACATTTTGTATGTTTTGTAAAACAAGTTTAACCAATTATTAAATTAAAAACGATTCAAAGTATTATCCTATACTAACTCTAAAAATTTCTACCTATATTTCTAAATAGATTCACCAACTGTTCTTTAGAGAGTAATTTTGAATCTTCATCGTCTAGAATTATACTTTCTTCATTAACTTTAAAATTATCAAAAACTCTATTAACCAATGTTCTTCTAAAGTTCGAATGGTCCGCTAAATCAAATTCACTATGAGTAAAATGACTATATAGGATATTGAATAACATCATTAAACTAAAAACAAAACCCTTATTTTCAGGATTATAGTTATAACTAGACTTTTCGTAATAATCTTCCGTAACTATCATAAATTCATATGCGGTATTCTGCCTACTTTGAAAAAAAATAACAGGGTAAGGATAATTTTCATCCCTATTTGATAACTTTTGTTTAATCTCTTCTGGTAATAAACTCCACCCGTAAATATAAAGAGTTAAATGCGATTCTTTATAATCTTGAATTGCCATATTAAATAAATCTTCATTTATTTTTATAATAAGCGCTACAACAATACAAATTTTGAGTGTTTGATCTTCATCACTCATTACCCTAAATTGAAACATAGTAGCATTTTTCCAAGATATCGTTACCAATAGATCATCATTATCAATAATTCTATAATATATACCCGGTATTATTTCACAAATTGCATCTAAAATGTCTAAAGAATCTTTTTTATTCAAAAGTTTTCCAGACTGTTCCAACATCAGGGCGATTATATTTCCATATCGTTTTTCCTCTATATTATTAATTAGTAGTAAAATAATCTCTTTAAACTTTTTATCCCGTGCTATTACATTATTTTTTTGAAAATCCAAAAAATGTAATATAAAGTAAGTATCTATATAAAGATTGTTTTGTTGAGCATTATTAAATAACATTAAATATATTTCTTCAACATATTCTTTGGAAAAGTTTTTAATAACTCTCTCCATAAAATAATCTATATTACTTAACTCTACATCAATTGAGTTGTCTAAGACTATTTCTTTTATATCAGTTATAAAATGTGTTAATTCTTCTCTCATTTCATTACTTTCATACAATCTTATGATTGCTATTACATTCTCAAGTAATTCATAGCTTTGTTTGAGCGCTCTATTGTTTTTGAACGCTTCTTTATAAGATTTCACAGCTTCAATAGGCATGCCAAGTTTATGTTCTGTCATAGCTTTCTCATGCCAAGCCTCAGCCACTCTAAACAAATCACGAGCATCGCTACTAGTTTTTATTGCTTTATCTGCATATTGAATTGATAATGTTAAATTGTTTAATTCCCTCTCTATATGTGATAAAAGCTCATAACCTCTTCCTTCTTCTTTAACCATTCCTATTTCTTGAGCTATTTCTAACCCCTCTAAATAGTATTTTCTAGCTTCTTCATAATCTTTTATATCTCTATAGACATTTCCAAGATTCAATAAATTCATAGCTATTTTATGTTTATTATTTAGCTTACTCCAAATTCCTATACACTTTAAACATGCTGATTTAGCCGATGAAGTATCACCTAACTTTCTGTAGCAAATCGTCATATTATTTAGCACACTAGCTTTTAAAACATCATTGCCTTTACGTCTACCTATTTCATATAAAACCTCGCAATACTCTAATGCACTATTAAGATTTTCTAATTTCATCAAACAAATTGATAAATTAACTAGGCTAGCAATAATACCACGTTCTTCCTCTAAACTTTTAAATAATTCAAAGGCTTTTTTAGAAACATCTGCCCCCATCTTAAAATCAAATATATCTATATAAAATTTAGAGAGATTAACCAAAACAGTTGCATTAATGTGCTTATTTTTTATATCTTTTTTAGAGATTTCTTTGCATAGCTCTTTAGCTTCTTCCAAATTACCATCTTCAACTAAATCTAGTATTAACCATACTTGACAGACTATAAGCCAAGTTTCATTATTAATAGCTTCAAATATTTGAAGAGCTGTTTTTAATGTCCTCTTAGCGCTTGTTATATCACCAATTTGTCTATAGCAATTACTTAAATGATAACAAGTATAACCAACTTCTATACTCTCTTGTTCTTTATGTAATAGAATGAACTTTTGAAGTACATTTATTGCAATATTATATAATCCTAGTTCAATATAGTATGGAAACACTTCTAAGAGTTCACTATAAATTTTATCATCTTCAATATTTAATAATAGATGAACTGCTTCAATCATATTTCTTTGTTCAAAAAATAGTCCACCTAATTCTTTTCTATACCAACTATCTAATCCAGTTTCAGACAATTCTCTTCTTATAAACTCTGCAAAGTATGGATGTGAAATATCCAATTGCCCATTTTGAAGCTCAATTAATTCACTTATTATAGAGAGTTTTGTATTTAACTCTAGGAAGTTCAAATTAATTTGATGTATTTTATTTATAAAACAAAGTAAGTCTTCTTGAGTTAACTTATTTAAAGTAAGCGATGTTACTGCAATTATACTCTTCGAAATATCATCTAAGTCCTCCCAGATGGCTCTTTGAAAAGCTTCAAGACCTTTAGGGATCGGGTTGATAGTATATTTCAGAAAGTATTCTAAATATAGAGGATTTCCATTTGAAATATTGGCTATTTCATTGATTCGAAAAGTATTCAAATCCATTCCATTAATGTCCAAGTACTCCTCAACTTCCCCAAAATTAAAAGGATTAATTTTAATTTTGGGGATTGCATATCTAGAAAAAAGTCCATCTATTCTAGAAACAAAAATAAATTTATTATTAAATTTCTCTATAGACATAAGACTGCTTATAACATCAATATTTTTTTGACAGTCATCTATCAAAAATAATAAAGTTGTTCCTACTAATTCTTGTTCTAAAATAGAAATTACGTCTCCTATATTTCCACAGTCAAATGATTCCTTATTTTCCTTATTACGTATGACATTAACTAAATATAAGATAGATTCTATTGTTGAAAATCGATTTAGAGATAAATATATACACTCTGTATCCCTAGAAATTTGAGTTAATATTGTTGTTTTACCTACACCTGGTTCTCCATATACTAAAACTTCATCCACATCTTCTAAAACTTGCTCAATTTCATTTTTATATTTCTCTCGCATTAATAACTTCTTTTTGGAATATTTATTTAACAATTGCTCATAATAATTAATAACTGGCTTATTACCTAAGCGCTTTTCTGGTATGATCATCTCTTTATGTTCGTTTAGATAATAAATGTGTAAATCTCTATTAGCATTATAAATATCCCGTTCAGCTTGTTGAACAATCGTCTTATCATTAAAATTATTCATTCTTATCACGATAATTATTAATAGTTGAATTACCTTGTATATTTATTATATCTCTACCTGCAGATTGTGATTGTATATTCATTGAGCCCGCGGCACTTTGTAATTCCTCAAATACATTTTTATTTTCTAGAATCCACCCCTTAAAAGTCTCCATAAATTCTTTAGGCATGTCATTATTGGTAATTGATTCATATGCATCTTCTATATCTCGGAATGGTTTAGTAGTATTTACTACTTTTTCTTCTCCTAATAATTTTAAAAAGTTTTCTGCTTGGCTATCATCTTTGAAAAATTGAGCCATCTTAGATTTAAATTTACCCTTTAATGTTTTAATCCCCTCATAGGTTATATTTGCTACAACTCCAGATACTACTCCATTTATTGCCCATGTACTAAATGCGGCTATTATCGTTGGTTCCATTTTTCTCCTCCTTAAAACTTTTATAATCCTCAATATCTAATTGAATTTGCTGCTGAATTTGTTTCAATGTTAATTCATCAAAATTTGGGAAATAGCTATTAAACTCTTCTGGATTTTCATCTAAGTAATATAAAATATTCATATGAACATTTTTTTTATCTTTAATAATATCCTTTTTCCCTTCAATTTTTAATCTTTCCATTAATACTATATTACAAATCGCTTGAATTACTTGAGCTGAAGAGTAATCTTTATTTAAATTTAGAATCATACTTTTAATATGATCATTCTGAATAATCTTTTCATAGGTAATAGGTAAGAAATTTTTAATCTTACTTATTCTCTCGCTGTCTATGTCCTCATTTAATTCAAGAAAATTAGGAGGGGTAAATTCACTCATACCACTTGGGTTATTCTTATCAAAGAATGTCTTTATAAAAGCATCCTCTGGGATATTCTCTTCAGTATAAAACCCTACACTATTTTTCAGAATGTATTTATCTTTTGAAATAAATCTCCCAAAAGTGTCTATAGCATGAACTTTAACTCTACAAAATTTCATTGCTTTTTTGAAATCTTTATACTGAGGACTAACATTATCAATTGGTTTAAAATGAGTCGCAGAAGCCACTAATGGATGAATCCATTTTAGTAATGATTTTTTTATGCATCTCGCTATCAATCTGTCAATATTCGGATAAATGCATAAGCACTTTCTCCCGTTTCAATAAAATCTAGTTCTAGTGCGTCTCCATCCCCATTTGAACCTTCTACCCAGCTCAATAGATTTGAAAATGCTTTTTCCCCCTTCTTTTTATCTTCAAACATTAAAGCAATTTCGACGCAATTTCCCTCTAATATGTTTTTAGGTAACTTGTTATAAGCTATCCCTATAAAACCAGCTTCCATTAAATCATTACTAAACATCATATCTCCCATGATCATAACAGTTGCTTTGATCCCGTGTTCAAGACCTATCATAATATCTTCATCTCCCAAAAAGTGGATTTATCAAAAGTATACTGCAAAGCTAATCTTTAAATCAATCTGATATCAGTCTCTTATTATACTATAAATAGGAGTTGTACTTATCATTACTCGCTTCCGTTCTAAAAATTTAAATCGAGGTGAAAATCATGAGAAGTTTTAGTTCATTATTGATCTCTACTATCTGTTCAACAATCCTTTTAGTTTGGAATTCCCTTTCATTCTATACTGAATTCACAACAGGACATAAATACTACTGGGTTAACGGCATCATAGCCTTGGTTTTCCTTCTATTCTTTTTCTTAAATATGCAAGATATTATCAAAAAAAATACAGAACATCAGGACAATAGGAGTTGATACATATGTGGGAAAGATTTAAAAACTATAAGTATTCCTCAAAGGAATTAAAGTTCATGCTTTGGTTATTTGGAATTACTTGTTTTGTACACTCGGTCGCTTTCTTTGGTGGAATATTTTCTTCTGAGTTCCTTTGGTTTAAAAGTCTTTGTGCTATTGCAGCATTACTAGCTTTTATGGATGTTAAGAGAAAAATCAATAAGTAAAGATAGCATTGTGAAAAGGAGCCATTACAGGTTCCTTTTTTCTATTCAAAATAAAAAAAGCAGCGAATTCGCCACTTTAATTAATCAACTTTAAATCAATATACATTTCATAATAAATTACAAAAATATAAATATATATAAATGGAGAAGGATGGTGCAGTCCTACTGAAAGATATATTTCTTTACAAAAAAATAATGTATACACCCCAAATATACATATAATTATATACAACTATTAATAATAAGGATAATCTCATATCCATCATCTTCTTTTTTAAGCGTCCAAAATGTTAATTAATGTGTAATTTTTATATAGCAAAGAAAAATAATATAGGCGTATATATATAATAGATATTAGATAATAATGTATAATTAAATCGAAGCTGTCATTCTTACCAATGTTAGATCGGGAACTAATATGTTATTGAATTCCATAAAAAGAAAGGCACCTTATGGTCCCTTTCCTTCTACTTCAATATATTGATATTTGGTTGAATATTATTTTTGCAGTGTATAATCTTGAAGCATTTTAAAATAATATTCTTCATGAAAAAGTCCATCTTTTCTCTTTTTATAAAATAGAATACACTTTCTAAAAAAATATGGTTTTTTCTTTAACCTCATTCCTTCCTCTTTTAGTTCTTGAAATACCGATAACCAATGTTTAAAATGATTTTTACCTGATTGATAAAATGTAGGATATACTACATCCTTTAAAACAGTAATGGGTTGACCGTCTGTAAAAAATATAGAAATGGTCTTTTTGTACTTATCATATACAGGAACAAATCCTATGTCTTTGATAATGTTTTCTAATCGATTTAACTGCTCATTAAACTTTCTTTGTTCCTTTTCCAAATTACCATTAGATTTGTATACTCTAATTTGAGCCATTATATAATCAATGTTTAAAATTTTTGCTATAACACTTCGGTGTGTCCCACCATCACATACATAATAGGCATCTAAATCTTCGTAATAACAAAAGAAAATATCGGATTCTTTTCTAACTACCCTTTTAAATTGTTCAATCCCATTATTTTTAATTTCCTCTAAATTTCGTCTTGCACCATCTAATTCATATAACTGATTTAACCAAGTTCCTTGTCTTCTCCTAGAATTCTTTACTCCCATAAACCTACTCATAGGCACTAAATTATATTTTTCTTCGTTCTTATTTGTAAACCACATGTCTAGGGGGACTGATGGTACATTGGTTTGTTTTATTTTTTGTAATTGCTCTTGAGTAATGAATTGAAGAAGAAATTCATCTGTATACACATCTATGTCTTGCTTGGGTTTAGTAAATCTCTCTTCTATTTTTGCAAATTCAATTTTTAATGGTCTTTTTTGAGGCGATTCCTTTTTAATTTCTTTTCTGACTGTAGGAAGGTTAAATTCTTTTTTCATTTTGTGTTGTAAGGGATGCTTATCTAGCTTATATTCATACTTTCGATACTTAATATCAATGTCTTTTACATGTAATACGATAATTTTCTTTTCTTTATAAAAACCAAGTATATTGCCTTTTATAAGAGCGAGCTTACGGTTTCCCTCTACATCTTTCTCAATCCACTCAAGTAAGCCCTTCAGAGTTTGTTGGAATCGTTTTTTTCCTTTTCCTTTATGGACTAACATAATTCGTATCTCATCTTTTTCCCACTTATAATTTTGGAAAGCATAAGCATACCCGTTTTTATTTAACAGATTCAATCCTCCTTGATCTAAATAGGCTTCAACAATAAAAGTATGTTTAGGTTCTTGCTTCCAAATTTCTTTATAATTCGAACTTTTATATAGCATATTAGTATCATATAACTGCTTTAACGCATATTTAATCTTTACATCATCTTCACAATTCAATAATTCAATTAAATCACTAACTGTTCGGATGTATGTATTTTTGGTTCCATCAACAACCTCTGTAGTTATTTTTTCTGGTACTTTCAACACCCTACTGTCTATAGTAAATTTCTTTTTTTCTCCTTCTGAATTATTTGTTTTTTCCGAACCTAGAAACATATCACTCTCGTCAATTTGAAGAATCAGTTTTTGATTCTTCGGTATCTTTTTAACCCTTTCTTTAATTGGAATAGTGTCTAGAAGGTAAGAACAATCCGCACAATGGCTTTCATTTGATTTCAAATGAAATGCCTGATTTCCTGTTCTATCCACGACCTTTACCTTAGCCGTACAATCACATTTAAGGTAATGCTCACAATAAAGTGTATATCCAGAATTCCCACTAAGTTGACGCAATAAAATAGCTTCTTGAGGGTCAATGGATCGTATCTCATTTTCCGAAACATACACCGCTCTAGGCATTGATTCTGTACTTCTTGCCATAATTACACCTCGCTACTACTAAAATTCATTTCAAACATCCATACATCCTATTAATTAATTTTACAATAAAATTACCTAAGACGCTTAAAAAGGAAATTAAAGTATCCTTATTTTCACTAGTTTTTTTAGAGTAAGAAGAAATACAATTCATAAAACGTATTTTCTTTATGTAAGGTATCTGTGATATGTTTAGGTGAATTTATAAAAACTTTTTACAGAAAGATGTGTGATAAATATGTTATCGTTTGAACCTTTTAATCCAATTATTAACGATATGGCAATTAAGTTTGCTGTAGTGCTGTTCGTCCCACTAATCATTGCTATAATAATTAAATCCATATTAATTAAGTTTATTAATGAATCCATAGCAAATAGGATATCCTCATTCTCGCTTCTACTTTTTATGTATTATACATTTAAGTTCGTAGCGGAATAGAAAGGAGTACTTTCTATTCCAAACTCTGTATCTGTCTCAAAAACATCGTAATTTCATTTCAAATCCATAGAAAAGATTATTAAATTACTTTTCGAATAATAAAAAAGAACCTGCAAACCTACAGATTCTCCTGATAATGATTTATATAAGTAAGACCTGAAAATATAATACAATGATTCTAAAATGAGTTCAAGTAAATAAAAAGAACCCGCTGGAGTTCGGGTTCTTTCAGAAGTGATGATGTTTTCTCGGCTTCAAAAAGTGAGAAAATACAAAAATATAATACATCGACATTTAGAAAATTTCAATACTTAAATTGAGGTTGAAAGCTCAAATTTAAAAGCATATTGATAAATTAAATATATACTCCTTCAATTTAAATTAATTGTTGAACCTGCTAATACTTCTGGACGTAACTTATTAACCCTTTTCAGATAGAAAACATGCATATTTATTATTAAAAATATTGGCATAAAGAAGATACTTAATAATACTATAGCATTATTATTATTTAGATATTTTAATACTACAATTATCATTAGTATAACAATAAAAACAAGAATATTACTACCAATTAAAAAGATACTCCCCTTCGTAGAAATATGCCTAATAAACATAGAATATTTATTCTTTTTTAACTCATAGTATATTTTAATATCCTTCTCTTTTACTGATTTTAAATCCCGATATATCACTACCCTGTGACATCCCTCATCTTCTTTACCTTTCCTACTTAACACCACCTGGTTTTTACTGATAACTCTCAATACTCTCCACTCTATATCCCCGTAATTAACATACATCTTAGGTGCAATAGGATTTAATTTTTCAAATAACGTAATTATTATATAAACATATAAAGATGTAATTAATGCTATTATACCAATTAATAAGAAAAATACATTCGTATTATTCTCTTCTCCCAATTCATTATATAAAGGAAATGCCATGGAAATACTTCCAAAGAGAAAACATATTAAAATATTAGCTAGGAAAATCTGCAATCTTTGAAAATTTGTTAAAAATTTCTTTTCAATATCTGTAATATTAAAATTATTAATCATAAAATATATAATGGGTATTAAAAATGGAATAAATCCCATTTTCGTTACTATATCTAATACTTCCTTTAAATCATCCAACTAAAGCCACACCCTTTTCTCAAAAATTAAAACTTTAAATTATTAAAAAACTAACTCTTATAATAACTTCATTTTCTCACCCTTTTTTATAAGCAATAATTTTACTTTATCATCTTAATAAAATTATACATTAAATAGCAAAAAATTCATCTTACCTCCTATGTTTGTAAAGGTATACCTTTACAAACAGATGATTCCTATCTATGAAACATTGAAATACCAAGTTTACAAAGGTAGTTAGAATTATTTTATAAACGTTTGTTTTTGATGAATATCTTTATAAACAAAGATGGTATAATTATGGTAACAAATATAAGGAGAATACAAAACGTGGCAAATATTTATGGATATATACGTGTAAGTACAAAAGATCAAAATGAACAACGTCAGTTACATAAGATGATGGAACGAGGAGTTGAAGCTCGACGCATTTTTGTCGATAAAGCAAGTGGACGACATTTTGATCGCCCTCAATATCAATTATTACGAAAAATATTAAGTACAGGTGATATTGTTTACATAGATGCCTTAGATCGTATGGGCCGCAATTATGATGAGGTAATTTCAGAATGGAAGTATATAACAAGAGAATTACAAGCTGATATCGTAGTTTTAGAAAATGAAACATTATTTGATAGTCGGAAATTTCGTGAGATGGGTGATATGGGCCGATTAATGGAAGATCAATTTTTATCTTTGCTTTCCTATGTTGCAGATCAAGAACGAAAAAAAATTCATCAGAGACAAGCGGAAGGGATTGCTGTAGCCAAGTCTCAAGGAAAACACTTAGGACGTCCTCGGGTGAACCTTTCTACACTAAGCAAACAACAACTACATATAATAGAAGAAACTCATTCAAAATGGAAGAGCGGAAAAGTAACTGCTGTTATGTTTATGGAAATGTTAGAACTCAAGAAAAATACGTTTTATAAAATAATGAAAGAATATGAAGAGAACAAATTAAAAACTAAATAAATGAAGAATAAGAGCCGAATGTTTCTCAGGATAGAAAATCCGGCTCTTATTATGTTGAAATTTGCTTAGCGTATATTTTCGTTAAAACGTGGGCAGGACCGTCACCAAAAACAAGTTAAAAAACATTATTTAATGTGTAATTTTTACACAACTACAGTTTTTCAATTGTTTTAAAGAAAGAATCCATTTTGATCAATCTTTTTTCAAAATGGATTCTTTTTATTTACCATAGAATTTGGGTTTGTATGATGTTTTTGATCAAACTTTATTTCAAATCCACAACAAATTCTCTGGGCGGGAAATCCCCTTCCTTAAGAGATGAGTAGATTTGTAAAAAACAAATTTAAAATAGCCTTTTTTCGGGTTATTTTAAAATCAAATTCTATCTATTAAATATATACTTCCAAACTGCTTTAATTACTCCTGGATATGGCATGGTATCCCTCCTTTTTATAAAATTAGTATAACACGATTTAATTAATACAAATAGAATTTTTTTGAAATAATGTAAAAATAATCAAAAATTATTATGTTTTTGCTAAATATATGATTTAGTCATATCATGTTTATATTTTGAATCTGTATCTCTTTGCTCCAAATGTCTTTCAGTAAGTTCATAAACCTTGTCTACACGTTCCAAAATTTTCTCATCATGAGTAATAATAATTTTAGTTGAAGGAATGTGAAATAAATTCTCAATTATAGTATCTGCTGTTTCCCTATCTAAATGATTAGTAGGTTCATCTAAAATTAAAATAGGGTATTCTTTCATGAATAAACGTAACATAGCTAGTCTTTGTCTTTGTCCACCCGATAAATTTGTTCCTCCTTCGGATATAGCAATATCGTTCATACTTTGAAATTGAAGATAATTATTCAGATTTAATTTTTGAATAGAATCTTGTATTTTCAAAGGATCATATCCAATGTCGAAATAAGCTAAATTTTCCGAAAGACTTCCTCGAAAGAGAACGCCATCTTGAGTCATTAATCCGATATTTTTTCTTAATTCGTCATTTTTCCATTCTTTAATATCTTGTCCATCTATTAAAATATCCCCTTTATCTGGAGTATGTATTTTTAATAGCAGATTAGCTAAAGTAGATTTACCACTACCACTTTTTCCAGTGATTGCAATACTTTCATGTTTATTAATCTCTAAATTTAAATTGCTTAAAATAAGTTTATTATTAAAGCTAAAAGAAATATTATTAAATTGAATTGCGCCTGTTATGGATTTTTTCTTGGTGTTTAACCCATCATTTTCTGGATCTTCATCTAATACATCTAAAATTCTTAATAATAGAGGTTTAATTGCATTCCAATTCAAAACTGATCCGATAATGATTGTAACGGGTGAGAATATAATACTTGAAATAGCAATAAAAAAGAATATTTTGGTTAAATCCCCTTGTCCTCTACTATAATCATAGAAACCTATAGCAAGCAGTATGATAATGAATATTGTGGATAGGGAACCATTAAATGACTCTAAAGCGTGTTGTTTTAAAGTTCGCTTATGTACTATATCTAAATATTTATCATAATCTTTTTGCCATACATTTTTAATTCTTGAAAAAATCCCTGTTGCCTTAACATAATACATTGCCTTTAAAGATTCATTTATTTTCCCTTGATGTTCTCCTAAGTAATGCTTTTCTACTAAATGAGAATTAAGAAGGGATTTTCCTAAAGAAATATTTATAAATAGAGAACAGAGGATAAAGAATATAAGTATTCCAGTGTATAAAGGTTCACTATATAAAAGATAAACAAGCATAGGTATTATAACGAATATTGATACTAACATTTGAATTAGATCTTCTAGAATATAACTCCTAATTTCTTCTAAACCCGAAATTCTTACATTTAAATCTCCAACATGGCGTGTTGTAATATTCTCTATAGGAATATTAAATATATGTTCAAAAACCTTTGTCGTACCCTTTCGATCAATATCTTTTTGAAACTTAATCGTAACAATTGAACTCAAAGATTTAATTCCTATAGCAACTACTAAACCACTTATTATAATTAAAAAGTATTTTATATTCAATTCTTTTGAGGTGTCCAATATATCCATAAGTTCTTTTAGAATGAATGGAAAAGAAAATAAAGAAATTTGTGCTAATAAGGATAGTAACCCCAACATAATAATTTGATTAAGTGATAAAAAATGATGCATGTATTTAAATAGAAGATATTTTTCATTCGATTTATTACTTACTTTTACATCTGCTGTACTTTCAATAAGTAAGATGTAGTTACAAAACATCTCTTTAAAACTCTTTTCATCAATAATCATAGGACCAGCCTTAGGATCAACGATATAGAACCTATTCTTCTTAACTTTTTCAATTATAACGAAATGATTTAGCCCCCAAAATGCTATTACTGGTTTATTTATCATTTGTAAATCATTAATATTATCTATTCTGTAAGCATTCGTTGAAAAACCATACGAATCACTAACTTTTTTAATATCTAATAAACTCCATGCTGTGTTTTTATTCACAATTTTATTTTTTCTAATGTCTGAAGGCTTAATGGATAACCCATAATAATGCAAAATCATAGCAAGGCAACTAGGGCCACAATCATAAGATGTCATTTGAGGAATAAATTTAACTCTCTTTTTTATCATATGTATCACCTGTTTTAGTAATTAAAGTATAAAATACTATTCATCTTACTATTTTCTAATCTTTGAAGAAAATATAATATACCGCTTAAACCTGTAAATAATGAGGTTTTATACGGATTAAAATTCTCTATAGTAAAATTATTTACTGCGTGTATAAAGATTTCTTTTTCATTATTTTAAAGAAACCTATTTTATATAATCATAACAAAAAAGTTAAATTTTACCTCACAACCGCAACATGAGTAAGAATCAGTATTATAATTTAGAGTTATTTAAAGTTTTAACTTTAAATAACTCTAAATTATATTGTGAAATGATTCTAAGATTTTAAAGTATTTTATCCCAATTAAAAACTATGAATATTTTTATTATTATCACCATTTTTCAGGTTAGTTTTGAAAATAAATAAAAGAGGAAGAATTTTCATTATTCTTCTCCCTTTTTAATTCTTCACAAAACATTATCAAATAAATACAGAGGATAATCATCCAATGGGACTCCTGATAGAGTATAATTTTTTATTTATTACATAGAAAATATAGTAAATAAAAAATAGAACCCTATTATAACTTTAGTGAACTACTCGCCACTTAGCAAAGCTTGAAGTGGGAGCTTCTCAGTTCCACGACGAAAGTAACCTTTCGTCTCCCT
>NZ_SEIY01000024.1:0-58720 GCF_004634455.1 Bacillus sp. 007/AIA-02/001 | reverse complement strand
TTGCATGTATTAGGCACGCCGCCAGCGTTCATCCTGAGCCAGGATCAAACTCTCCAATAAAGTTAGTTTGTCTAGCATCTAAAATAAAAATTGACGTTTCACGTTGTTTGTTTCGTTCAGTTTTCAAAGAACTACTTGGTCGCTCATTTGCGACTTCCTTATGTTAACATTTTCGTTTTTCGATGTCAACTAAGTTTTTCAATTTCTTTTTGTCGTTTTCTGCGTTTCCGCATCAGCGACGGTTATTAATTTAACATATACAAACTATTAACGTCAACACTTTTTAATAAAAAATTCTTTTTCTTACATAACGAATACATTCTTCTGTGTTAGCTACTCTCCGGAATAAACAGAAAATGATTTTATATCTTTCTTCCATGGCTTTTTTTACAACTTCATGAATACGCTCATCTTCAAAATCAAATAAAAGTTCCTCTAATTCTCTCTTCAATATGTATTCCATTTCTTTTCTCTCTTCTTTTGTCAACATCAGCCCAAGCAAACAATCACCTCAATAATTCCTTACGCAACAATAAACGTTCCGCTCATTTTCAATTATCACAATCCTATCATCCATTATATCCACTACTTACGATATTAATCCTTTGTTCTCTTTTTTATATTTACAGCATATATGTAACTGAAAAGGATTGGACAAAGGGGCGTAATATTATGTTTTTCTTTTTTATTACGAGTAAGAGAAATTTTAAACACATTAGCTTAATAGTGATACTGTCCTTATTTACAGCATGGCTACTCTTTTTAAAAACATATTCACATGAATCTGCTTTTTCAACTGCTACAGGCCCTAAAGTAATTTACAAAGGAGACACCGCTAAAAAGCAAGTTGCATTTACGTTTGATATTAGTTGGGGAGACAAAAAAGCAATTCCAATCCTAGATACTCTTAAAGAAAGAGAAATTAAGAATGCAACATTCTTCCTTTCTGCTGCATGGGCCGAAAGACACCCCGATATTGTAGAGCGAATCATGAAAGACGGACACGAAATCGGTAGTATGGGGTACAATTACACATCCTACACTTCTCTAGAGACAAATGAAATAAGACGAGACCTTTTACGAGCACAAGATGTTTTTACGAAACTTGGTGTAAAACAAGTCAAGCTGTTACGTCCACCTAGTGGCGAATTTAACAAAGCAACCCTTAAAATCGCAGAATCACTTGGATACACCGTCGTGCATTGGAGTAATAATTCAAACGATTGGAAAAACCCAGGTGTAAATAACATCGTTTCCACTGTCTCTAATAATTTGAAAGGTGGAGATATCGTCTTATTACACGCATCCGATTCTGCCCTTCAAACAAATAGAGCTTTACCGCTGCTCCTGCAAAAAATAAAAAGTGATGGATATGAGCAAATATCCGTATCACAACTTATTTCCAACACAAGTACGAAAAGTGAAGATGTGAAGTAGCTTCTTCCCTACCACTCTTCACGCATAAAAAGCTCTACTACCTTTCAAGAAGGTGGTAGAGCTTTTTGAATCATACCATTTCCAGCATTATAACTGCTGGTGTATAAAATCTCTCTATTAAGCTGATTTACTTGTTTTTCCGATTAAACGATGTAATACAAGTAATTGATATGCGTTACATAACAATAGCGGTATAACCATTAAATATAACCAATCTGTATCATTAATCCGAAGCGCTGGTACCCATTCAAGGATCGTTACAACAACCATAAAGAACAGAGCTGGCACAAATGCTTTTTTATTTGTTTCTTTGCTTTTTACATAAGCAACAATTGCTCCAAACACAAATAATATTCCAGCAACAAGTATGTTATTCCCTAACGAGACTTCCCCATTTGCAATAAGTACAGATCTTAAATACACAAAATCAAATAATACGAATGCAATAAAGAAGAGCTGGACTGCATTCCATAAAGAAGATGAGCGGAACATCCCTAGTCCAAAACGGTGGATTGTTAAATATGCAAAGAATCCCATTTGACTTATAACACTAAAAATAAATCCTACACCCATCAGCCAGAAAGATACTGCTAAAATCTCCTTACCGTCGAAATTTTGAAAAAAATTATTGTACTTGTCCCACTCCAAAACAAAACCAATAATAACTGTGCTAATTCCACCAAGAAACAACGTCGTTAAAAATAGTCGTACCCACTTGCGGCTATTCACAACACATCCCCCATTATCCTTATATTTCTAATTAAATTGTATCAATGACAATTTCAAAAAGCTAGCCATGTTCATGTATAAATTCCTTAAAGATATTTATATTAAAAAGAGAGAACTGTGCTGAAAGGAGTTCCAACTTATGAAACGGATGCTATTCATTTTCGTTTCTTCTTTTCTACTTATCGCACTTGCAGCATGCGCACAAGGAAAAGAAACGAAATCCGAACTAGATTACGATCAAACAAAGAAAATGATTGTTGATATTTTAAAAACAGATCAAGGTAAGAAAGCTATTCAAGATGTATTAACTGATGAAAAAATGAAACAAGCACTCATACTAGATGAAACAGTAGTAAAGAAAACGATTGAAGATGCCATGGTATCCGATAAAGGGCAACAATTCTGGGAAAAGCTCTTTAAAGATCCTGAGTTCTCATCGAAGTTCGCTAAAAGTATGGGGAAAGAACAAACCCAATTAATGAAAACCTTATTAAAAGACCCTGAATATCAAGCAGGCGTTATAGAAATTATGAAAAATCCTGAAGTAGAAAAAATGATGTTACAAACAATGAAGAGTAAAGAATACCGTCAATATCTACAACAAGTACTAACAGAAACTGCTGAAAGTCCACTCTTCCAAGCCAAGATGATTGATATCATTAGTAAAGGTGTGCAAAAAGCTGAAAAAGGCGGATCTGGTAAGAAAGAAGCAGGCGGTGACGGTGGTTCTCAAGGCGGGAAGAAGGAAGAATAGTAAAAAATAATAACTATAATAACGAGTGGACAATTTATACATTGTTCACTCGTTATTACTTTATCTTGCTATTAACAGACGAAATGGCCCCCTCTAGTTAAGCGAAAGGTTTACTAGCAACAAAAGCCTTATTGTTGTCAGTAACAGGTGAACCCCACTGATTAAAGTTTCACTTTATTTTTGTGTAACAGCTGTTCTATCAATTACTGTTTCAGCTATTTTACTATAAATAATGCCCGTTGTATGTGTATCTTCATATACTGAAGGAGCAAAGTCTTCTTTATTCCAATCGGGTTGTTGTAGCGGAATGCGACCAAGAACATTCGTTTGTAATTCGGTAGCTAACTTATCTCCCCCGCCTTTTCCAAATACATATTCTTTCTCACCAGTTACCTTACTTTCAAAATATGCCATATTCTCAACAACACCAAGAATACTATGTTCAGTGCGCAATGCCATCGCTCCAGCACGCGCTGCTACAAACGCAGCTGTTGGATGAGGCGTCGTTACAATAATCTCTTTGCAAGATGGCAACATTGAGTGCACATCTAACGCAACATCACCTGTGCCTGGTGGCAAATCTAGTACTAAATAATCTAAATCGCCCCATTCTACTTCTGTGAAGAAGTGGTTTAACATTTTCCCAAGCATAGGTCCTCTCCAAATAACTGGTGCATTATCCTCTACAAAGAAGCCCATTGAGATTACCTTTACACCTAAACGTTCCACCGGAATTATCTTGTCACCTCTTACGATAGGACGTTTTTCTATCCCCATCATGTCTGGCACACTAAAACCGTAAATGTCCGCATCAATAATACCAACTTTTTTTCCTAAACGAGCTAAAGCAACTGCAAGGTTAACGGAAACAGTTGATTTTCCCACGCCACCTTTTCCACTCGCTACTGCTAAGAATGTTGTTTTTGAATTAGGTGACAATAAAGATTCACTTTGCTCTTCTTCTTGTTCCGGTGCAAACTGAGCTAATTCCTCTTCTGTAAATTCTGCAAAACGAAGTCCAACTGTTGCTGCCCCAAGTTCTTTTACTAACTTTACAATTCCAGACTGCAACTGCATTTGTTCCGCTGTACCGGTTTTTACGATTGCAATTTTGACACTCACATGTTCCTTCTCTGGCTTGACTGTTACCTCTTTAATTGCACTTGTTTCTTTTAATGTTTTATGTAAAAACGGATCTACAATCCCTTCTAACGCTTCAACCACTTGCTCTTTCGTTATCATAATTAGCCCAGCCCCCTGTATGAAAAATAACGTAATGTTAATTGAATTTATCTCTGCTTATCCTTGAAATAAATGCGTTTACATTTCCAGTATAACATATTTTCCGAAAACTTCGTTAACGAGAGAAGCTCAAAAAAATCCTCCTTATTCTGGAGGATTTCCTTTTTCCGTGAAATAACGTAATATACCACGGTATATTGCAGCTGCTACCTTTTGCTGATATTTCTCCGAATTTAACATATACCTTTCGTTCACATTCGATAAAAAGCCAGCTTCAATTAAAGCACCTGGTGTTTTAGAATACTTTAATAAATATACATGCGAAATTGTCTTAGCAGAACGATTCGTGTTTTCTAAACTTGTTCTCAATTCAGCCTGTATAAATTTTGCAGCACGTTCATTTTCAATCGAAGAGCGGTAATAGAACGTTTGTGCGCCTTTCGATCCACTACTAGTTAAAGCATTTAAATGAATACTTGCAAAAAAGTCTACATCAGGTTTATTGATGATTTCTACACGTTTTTTTAAATCCTCTGCTTTACGTCTACTATATGACTTTGTATCTTTGTTAGCTAAATCATAATCTCCCTCACGCGTTAAAATAACTAGTGCACCTTGTTCTTGTAAATAGTCTTGTACCTTTTTTGTAATTTCAAGCGTAATATCCTTTTCTATAATATCCTTTCCACCAACAGCCCCTCCATCTGGTCCACCATGCCCAGCATCTAATACAATTACTTTCCCTGATAAGGGTAAATTCCAAGCTCGCCACGATTTTGTAATTTGAAATTCTTGTTTAACTAAAAAAAACAATACAACCGCAGCGAGCGCAAAAGAGATAATTCGAATTCTCTTCATACCTTTCCTCCTCCAGCTAGTCCCTCTAATTACTTATATGGGACAAGAGGAAAGTTTATGCTTGTCTTAATGAAGCTTTAATCGATATCTTCTTTCACCTTTTTCATACCCTTCTTGCCACCACAATCCTATAAACTGCTGACAAGATTCAAAAAGTAATTCCTCATCTTTCAACTTTATTTCTCGCATAGTCATACTCGTTAAAAATTGAAATAGCGTTTCAGTTAATTGTTGTTCTTCTTCTAAAGCTCTATATTTCACATCAAAAATCGATTCACCATAATAACCAAATTTACTGTATCTCGCTCCTAATAAATAAGATTCTATCCCTAATTCAATACAGTAATCTTCATACTGACGATGAAGCTCTTGCATTTGAAAGGCATCACGAATATTTGAACGCAATGTTTTTAATGATAATTCCCGCAACATCTTCCGCTCGTATTTTAACTGCTTTTCTTTTTGTTTTTCTTGTAAGCTGACAATGACATTCATAGTACTTATAAACCTCCCTAATACGTATTAGTCTAAACTTCTAAAGAAGAAGCATACGCGTGGCGGTAGCACTAAAATATTCCAAGCTATAAAAATTGCAAAAGAGGAATGAAACATAAAAAAACCCCAACCAAGATGGTTGGGGTTTGTAGTTCGCAAAAATTAACGTTTTGAGAACTGAGGTGCACGACGTGCGCCTTTAAGACCGTATTTTTTACGCTCTTTCATACGTGCGTCACGAGTTAATAGACCTGCACGTTTTAGTGTTAGACGGTATTCTGGATCAGCTTTTAATAAAGCGCGAGAAATACCGTGACGAATAGCACCAGCTTGACCAGTGTATCCACCACCATTTACGTTTACAAGTACATCGTAGTTACCTAAAGTTTCTGTTGCAACTAGAGGTTGTTTCACTACTTCACGTAATGCAGCAAATGGGATATAGTTTTCAAAATCACGACCGTTAATGATAACGCGTCCTTCGCCTGGAACTAGGCGTACGCGCGCTACTGAACTCTTACGACGTCCAGTGCCATAGTATTGAACCTGTGCCAAAGTAAGCCCTCCTTTAATTAATTATCCGCGAAGTTCGTAAACTTCTGGTTTTTGTGCTTGGTGTGGATGCTCTGCTCCAGCATACACGTTAAGTTTCTTAGAAACTTGACGGCCTAAGCGTCCTTTTGGAAGCATGCCTTTAATTGCAAGCTCTAACATTTGTACAGGGTAGTTTGTACGCATTTCAAGAGCTGTTCTTTGCTTAAGTCCACCTGGGTGGTTAGTGTGACGGTAGTAAATTTTATCGTTTAATTTATTACCTGTTAAATGAATTTTCTCAGCGTTAATAATAATTACATGATCACCCGTGTCAACGTGTGGTGTAAATGTAGGTTTGTTTTTACCACGTAAAATGGATGCTACTTCACTAGCAAGGCGACCTAAAGTTTGACCTTCAGCATCAACCACATACCATTTACGCTCAACTTCGTTAGCTTTTGCCATAAAAGTCGTACGCATGTGTTTCCCTCCTCGTTATCTTTTCCATAGAAAAAATCTATTGTTTATCTTAAACACGATTTCCTTCCGGGGCTAATCGTGGTTTTAGAAACAATACCATATGTTATGATATACTTTTGAGTTTCTAATGTCAAGCAAATGTTACACCAGGATTAGTTGTTATAGTTTACCTCCCATAAGTAAAGCCCATGACCTGGAGCCATCTTTCCAGCAAACTGACGATTTTGTTTCGCTAAAATCTCTGGAATGCTATCAGGATCAAGCTTTCCTTGCCCTACGCTAAGTAACGTACCAACAATAATTCTGACCATATTATATAAAAATCCATTACCTACAAAACGAAAAATTATTTCATCATTTTGTTCAATTAACTCGATTTCATAAATTGTTCGCACTTTATCTTTTTTGTCAGTTTTTGCCGAACAAAAAGAAGTGAAATCATGTGTTCCAATAAAATAAGGAATTGCTTTTCTTATAGAGTTGATTTCGAGCGGATATGGATATTGATATACGTAATTTCTACGGAATACATCCGCAGTCTTTGATAATAATACACGATAACGATATTCTTTTTTCTCAACACCGTAACGTGCATGAAATTCTTCTGTTTTTTTCTCTACTTGCCTAATAACAATATCATCTGGCAACATTGTGTTTAAAGCATTAATCCATTGCCACTCTTCAAGAGACAAAGGAGTATCAAAGTGTATTACTTGTCCTTTTGCATGAACTGTAGAATCTGTTCTACCAGATGCCTGAACACGAACAAGTTCTCCCTTATGCAATTTCTGCAATGCTTTTTCTATCTCCTGTTGAACAGTACGATGGTTCGGCTGAATTTGATAACCACAAAAATGCATGCCATCATATGCAACCGTACATTTTATTCTATCCATTTCTCTATTCTCCATTACGATCGCACCCATGCCAAAATACAAGCTAAACAAAATAAGCTGACAATCGTTACTGTATCGCTTGTTTTCCAGCGTAGTTGCCTAAATTTAGTACGTCCTTCACCACTTTGATATCCACGAGCTTCCATCGCAATGGCTAAGTCCTCTGCACGCTTAAAAGCACTGATAAACAGAGGAACGAGCAGTGAAATAATAGCTTTCATTCTATCTTTTATCGGTCCCCCGGCAAAATCAATACCACGTGACGCTTGTGCTTTCATTATTTTACTCGTTTCATCCATTAATGTCGGGATAAAACGAAGAGAAATTGACATCATTAATGCGATTTCATGAACAGGAACCTTTATACGCTTCAACGGCTTTAATAACGTCTCCAAACCATCTGTAATTTCAATAGGTGTCGTCGTTAACGTTAATAATGTCGTCATTAAAATAATAACGAAGAATCGTACAGAAATGTATATCCCTTGCTCTAATCCTTTTTCATATATCGAAAACCAACCAAGCTGGAATAGTACATCCCCCTCCTTATTTGTAAAAATATGCAGGAAAAATGTAAAAAGAAAAATCCATAAAATTGGTTTTAAGCCCGAAAGTACATAACGAATCGGCACTTTTGCAAAAAATAAAGCAATGAGTGCATATAAAAATAAAAATCCATATGAAATCGCATTATTTGCTAAGAAAACAACAAATACATATAAAAAGACAATCAGCAGCTTCGTACGTGGATCAAGTTGATGAATAAGTGAATTCCCCGGGATATATCTCCCAATAATCAACTGCTGCATGATTCATGACCACCTTTTCGTAACACCTGCACAACTTCATGAGTAAGATCCTCTAAAGATAAGGTAGCCTTTGGAATTGAAATACCAAACTTCTCTTCAATTGCACGTTTATACTTTAATGACATAGGAAGATCCACACCAATTTTCTCTAGTTCATCGGCATGTGAAAATACTTCCTCTGCACTTCCTTGCAAAAAGACCGTTCCTTTATGCATAACTACAATCTGCTCCGCATACTGAGCAGCATCCTCCATATTATGCGTTACAAGGATAACTGTAAGCCCCTTTTCCTTGTGCAGCTTATAAAACATCTCCATAAGTTCGTTCTGCCCTTTTGGATCTAGTCCTGCTGTAGGTTCATCTAATACAAGCACTTCAGGTTCCATCGCCAGTACACCCGCTATAGCAACACGTCTCATTTGTCCACCACTTAATTCGAATGGAGAACGTGTTAACAGTTCCGGTTCTAGCCCTACAAGTTCAATTGCCTTTCTAGCCTTTTGCCTTGCTTCGTCTACAGATACTCCAAAATTAGTAGGGCCGAAACAAATATCTTTCTCCACAGTCTCTTCAAACAACTGATGTTCTGGGAATTGAAAGACAACCCCTACTTTTTTACGTAGTGGCTTTAACTTTTTTTCTTTCTTTCCTGCCGAAATCAAATGTTCACCAATTTGAACTGTACCATTTGTCGGCTGCAATAAACCATTTAAATGTTGAATCATCGTTGACTTACCTGAACCAGTATGACCAATAATGGCATAATAGCCCCCACTTGGAAACGACACATCTACATCATAAAGTGCGCGTCTTTCAAATGGAGTTTTATATTGATAACGATGCTCTACTTTTTGGAATGTAATCTCCAAAGTTCGTTCACCAAGCTTTCCATTGTAAGATGCGTATTTTGCAAGAGAATTTCATTTCTTTTTAATAATTCTGCTATTTTCACTGAAAACGGTACATCTAAGCCAATTTCTTGGAGCATATGAGAGGATTTGAAAATTTTTTCTGGAGTCCCTTCCTCTAATATTTCTCCCTTATTTAAAATAATGACACGATCTGACTGTGCCGCTTCTTCTAAATCGTGCGTAATCGATAACACGGTAATACCTTTTTGAGTAACAAGTTGTCTAACCGTTTCTACTACTTCACGTCTCCCTTGAGGGTCTAACATTGACGTTGCTTCATCTAATATTAAAATAGATGGTTGAAGTGCTAAAACGCCTGCTATTGCCACTCGCTGCTTTTGCCCACCAGATAAGGAATGAGGCTCATCATTAAGAAAATCTTCCATACGGACAAGTCGCAAGGCCTGTTCTAATCTTTCAATCATTTGTTCTCTTGGCATTCCGATATTCTCTAAGCCAAATACAACATCATCTTGCACTGTTGTTCCAACAAATTGATTATCTGGATTTTGAAATACCATTCCAATTTGTTTTCGAACATCCCATACCGTTTCCTCTGATAAAACCATTGTATCATTTACTGTAATAGTCCCTGCTTCTGGCAAAAACAAACCATTCAATAATTTTGCAAGTGTAGACTTTCCTGAACCGTTTTGTCCAATAATAGATACCCATTCTCCCTCATATAAGGAAAATGAAACATCTTTTAATGCATAAGTGGCTGCCCCAGGATATTGAAATGATATATTTTCTATCCGAAGTTTCTCTTTTTTCAATAGAAGGCACCCTTTCCTTCGCACAGTTAGCCTATTTTTATATTTAAAAAAAAGGGCCATGACCAGTTTCTTGAAAAGAACTGTCCTGCCCTTTTAATTATCATTATACTAACTCGATAATTACCATTGGTGCTGCGTCTCCGCGACGTGGACCAATTTTTGCAATACGAGTGTATCCGCCTTGGCGCTCAGCATAGCGTGGAGCTACATCAGCGAATAGTTTTTGAAGTGCATCTTGACCAGTCTCAGCGTTAGCTACTTCATTGCGAATGAAAGCTGCTGCTTGACGACGAGCATGAAGATCTCCGCGTTTACCTAAAGTGATCATTTTTTCCACTACAGAACGAAGTTCTTTTGCACGAGTTTCTGTCGTTTGGATGCGCTCGTTGATAATTAAATCAGTAGCTAAATCACGTAACATAGCTTTACGTTGCGCACTTGTACGGCCTAATTTTCTGTATGCCATTCGTAGTTCCCTCCTTTGTTGATGGGTTTAAATCCTCAGTCGTCTTTACGTAAACCTAAACCTAATTCCTCAAGTTTATGTTTAACTTCTTCTAAGGATTTACGTCCTAAGTTACGAACTTTCATCATATCTTCTTCTGTTTTGTTCGCAAGCTCTTGTACAGTATTAATTCCTGCACGTTTTAGGCAATTATAAGAACGAACAGAAAGGTCTAGTTCTTCGATAGTCATCTCAAGAACTTTCTCTTTTTGATCTTCTTCCTTCTCGACCATAATCTCAGCATTTTGTGCTTCATCAGTTAAACCAACAAAGATATTTAAATGCTCAGTTAAGATTTTGGCACCTAAAGAGATAGCTTCTTTTGGCCCGATGCTTCCATCCGTCCATACATCAAGCGTAAGCTTATCATAATTAGCCACTTGTCCGACACGTGTCTTTTCCACTTGGTAAGTCACACGTGATACTGGAGTATAAATAGAATCAATAGGAATTACTCCTATTGGTTGATCTTCGCTTTTATTTGCATCAGCTGGCGTATACCCACGGCCACGCTTTGCAGTTAAACGCACGCGGAAATGCGCATCTTTTGCTAACGTTGCAATGTGTAAATCTGGATTTAAGATTTCTACATCACTATCGTGAGTAATATCAGCAGCTGTGACAATACCTTCGCCCTGTACATCAATTTCCAACGTCTTCTCTTCTTCAGAGTAGATTTTAAGAGCTAACTTTTTCAAGTTTAAGATGATCGTCGTAACGTCTTCTACTACGCCCTCAACTGTTGAAAATTCATGTAATACGCCATCGATTTGGATAGCAGTAACAGCGGCACCAGGGAGTGAGGATAAAAGAATACGACGTAAGGAGTTACCCAAAGTAGTACCATATCCACGCTCAAGCGGTTCAATTACGAATTTACCATATTTAGCATCTTCGTTAAGTTCAACCGTTTCGATTTTCGGCTTTTCGATTTCAATCATTAACTAAACCCTCCTTCAAAACGTCGAAACCCCGGTTAAACAAAGGTATAACCCCTGTCTAACCGAAAGTCCCCCTTAGGCAGTTCCCGATTGTGCACAACAAGCGATGTTTCTGTACGAAATTTCTCGATAATGCATCATATCCATTATAGACAAAAGGGAAAATTCTATACAGAAAAATTACACACGACGACGTTTTGGTGGACGACATCCATTATGAGGAACTGGAGTAACATCTCTAATTGCTGTTACTTCTAGACCTGCAGCTTGAAGAGCACGAATTGCAGCTTCACGACCAGCACCAGGACCTTTAACAGTAACCTCTAAAGTTTTTAAACCGTGTTCCATTGCAGCTTTAGCAGCAGTTTCAGCAGCCATTTGCGCAGCGAATGGAGTAGATTTACGAGATCCACGGAAACCAAGTGCACCAGCACTAGACCAAGAAAGTGCGTTACCGTGAGTATCTGTAAGTGTTACGATTGTGTTGTTGAAAGTAGAACGAATATGAGCTATACCAGCTTCAATATTCTTTTTCACACGTTTTTTACGAGTGTTTGTTTTACGTGCCATTGTTAGTTCAACCTCCTTTACTTATTATTTCTTTTTATTTGCTACTGTACGACGTGGACCTTTACGTGTACGAGCATTGTTTTTAGAGTTTTGACCACGAACTGGTAAACCACGACGGTGACGAAGACCACGGTAAGAACCGATCTCCATTAGACGTTTGATGTTAAGAGATACTTCACGACGAAGGTCTCCCTCAACTTTAATACGATCGATGATATCACGGATACGTCCTAATTCGTCTTCCGTTAAATCACGAACTCGTGTTTCTTCAGAAATACCTGCTTCAGCAAGAATTTTTTCAGCAGTTGTGCGACCAATGCCGAATACGTAAGTTAAAGAAATAACAACGCGTTTGTCTCGAGGAATATCTACACCTGCGATACGTGCCATTACGAATGCACCTCCTTCTGATTAACCTTGTTTTTGTTTATGTTTAGGGTTTTCACAAATAACCATTACTTTTCCACGTCTACGAATAACTTTACATTTTTCGCAGATTGGTTTAACTGACGGTCTTACTTTCATGTCTCGAACCTCCTTAAAGATTACGGAGTGCTATATTATTTAAAACGGTACGTAATACGACCACGATTTAAATCGTACGGAGATAATTCTACCGTAACTTTGTCTCCTGGTAAAATACGAATGAAGTTCATACGGATTTTACCAGAAACGTGAGCCAATACGACATGCCCATTCTCTAATTCTACTTTGAACATAGCATTTGGCAACGTTTCAAGAACGGTACCTTCGACTTCAATTACATCATCTTTAGCCATTCAATAGTTCTCCCTTCTTCAAATCAGTAACATTTTACACTGCTCTGAAATCCCGGAGAGCCAGCTACTTATAAAGTGGTAAGGATTTCGTATCCTGCTTCTGTAAGAGCAATCGTGTGCTCAAAATGGGCACACCATTTACCATCTACCGTTACCACTGTCCAGTCATCAGATAGTGTTTTTACATATCGTCTTCCTTGATTCACCATCGGCTCAACACAGATGACCATTCCCGGCTTTAATCTAGGGCCTCTATTTGGTGGACCATAGTGCGGGATTTGAGGGTCCTCATGTAAGTCTTGCCCGATTCCGTGACCAACATACTCCCTAACGATCGAGAATCCATTCTCTTCAGCATGGGTTTGAACCGCATGTGAGATATTTGATAATCTCTCGCCTGGTTTTACTTGTTCTAGACCAAGATACAACGATTTTTCTGTGACATCAAGTAGCTTTTGAACAGATTCAGAAATGTTTCCAACTGGATACGTCCATGCAGAATCTCCATGGTACCCATTGTATTTCGCACCAATATCGATACTGATGATATCGCCCTCTTTGAGCTTGCGCTTCCCTGGAATTCCGTGTACAAGCTCTTCATTTACAGAAGCACATATGCTCCCCGGAAATCCGTTGTATCCTTTAAAAGATGGCGTAGCACCATATTTTTGAATCGTCTTTTCCGCTATTTGATCGAGCTCTTTCGTTGTAATTCCTGGAGTAATGTGCTGTTTCAACTCTTGATGAGTCAAAGCAACGATCCTGCCAGCTTCTCGCATGATTTCTATCTCGCGAGGAGTTTTGCAGATTATCATTACGCTAAGCCTCCGATGAGAACATCGATATCAGCAAATACTTTATTGATATCTTGCTCACCATTAATGCTTTGTAAGTAACCAAGCTCTTCGTAGAAATCAAGCAAAGGTTTTGTTTGCTTAATATTTACATCTAAACGATTTGCTACAGTTTCTTCATTGTCATCAGAGCGTTGATATAATTCGCCACCACATTTATCGCACACATCAGCTTTTGCTGGTGGATTGAATTCTAAGTGGTAAGTCGCACCGCACTCTTTACAAATGCGACGGCCTGTAAGGCGTTTTAATAACAACCCTGAATCCACATTAATGTTTAAAACATAGTCGATTTTTTTGCCAAGATCTTTCATAATTTCTTCAAGAGCTGATGCTTGTGCAACAGTTCGTGGGAAACCGTCTAGTAAGAAACCTCTTACGCAGTCGTCTTGACTTAAACGTTCACGAACGATTCCGATCGTAACTTCATCTGGAACAAGTGCACCTTTATCAATAAAAGATTTTGCTTGTAGACCCATTTCAGTTTCAGCCTTCATAGCTGCACGGAACATGTCTCCTGTTGAAATGTGAGGGATGTTATACTTGGCAACAATCTGTTCGGCTTGTGTACCTTTACCAGCACCAGGAAGCCCCATTAAAATTAAGTTCATCCTTGTTCCCCCTCAGAGTACATGAGCATGTAGGGAAGACAATTCTTCCCACTTACTCACTGCTTGATAAACCCTTTGTAATGGCGTTTTACCAGTTGGCTTTCTAGCTGCTTCATTGTTTCTAAAGCAACGCCGACAACGATTAACATACTCGTTCCACCGATCTGTGCAGATGGAGGAAGATTTCCCAATTTCGTAAAGATAACTGGTAAGATTGCAATCGCTGCTAGGAAAATTGATCCTACAAAGGTCAAACGATACAAGATTTTTGTTAGATATTGTTCCGTATTCTTACCCGGACGAATACCTGGAACATATCCACCTTGCTTGTTTAGATTCTCTGACATTTGCTCTGGATTAACCTGAACAAATGCATAGAAATATGTGAAGGCTACAATGAGCGCAACATATATGATCATTCCCACTGGGTGAGAATAGTTAAAGTTTGCAATAATCCACTGCGATACATCATGTTTCGGGAAGAACTGTGCAATAGTCGGAGGCGTAATTAAGAATGAAACAGCAAAAATTACTGGAATAACACCAGCACTATTTACCTTAAGCGGTAAATGTGTGTTTTGTGCTCCAGCATAACCACCATTTCCTCCTGTTACACGCTTCGCATATTGAATTGGGATCTTTCTAACAGCCTGTTGAATGAAAATAACACCCACAATAACTGCTAGCACAGCTAGTAAAATCAATGCAACTTTAACGATACTCATGAACAATTGATCTCCGATATTTTGAAACTGTTGCTGATACACTTGAGATATAACACTTGGGATCGCTGCGGCAATACCGCCAAAGATAAGGATGGAAATACCATTACCTACACCTTTAGCTGTAATCTGTTCACCTAACCACATTAAAAATGCAGTACCAGCAGTCAGTACCGTAGCAATGTATAAATAAGTGCTCCAACCTGGATTCAAAATTAATTGTCCACCTACCATACCGTTAAAACCGATTGACATACCAAACCCCTGAATAAACGCAAGAACAATTGTAAAGTAACGCGTGAATTGCGTTAATTTACGACGGCCCATTTCACCTTGCTTCGACCATTCCGAAAATTTAGGAACAACATCCATCTGCAATAATTGCACGATGATGGATGCTGTAATATACGGCATGATTCCCATCGCAAAGATGGAGAAGTTTTTCAAGGCTCCACCGCCAAATGTATTTAGAATACCTAAAGCATTTAATTGATCTTGTGCCTTCAGTACGTCTCCATTTGTAAATGGCACGGGGATAAACGTGCCAATCCTGAATACGATTAACATCGCTAAAGTGAATAATATTTTACGTCTTATCTCAGCAACGCGCATAAAGTTGGAGATTGTACGAAACATTAGATCACCTCAACTGATCCGCCAGCTGCTTCAATTGCTTCTTTAGCACTTGAAGAGAACTTGTGCGCTTTAACAGTTAGTTTTTTCTCTACTGCTCCGCTTGCAAGAACTTTAACACCGTCGTTTAACTTGCTGATAACGCCAGTTTCCAGCAATAATTCAGGTGTTACTTCTGTACCATCTTCAAAACGATTTAACGTTGATAAGTTTACAATAGCAAACTCTTTACGGTTAATGTTTGTGAAGCCGCGTTTTGGTAAACGACGGAATAATGGAGTTTGACCACCTTCGAAGCCAAGACGAACACCGCCGCCAGAACGTGCGTTTTGTCCTTTATGACCTTTACCAGCAGTTTTACCGTTACCAGAACCGATACCACGACCGACACGGTTACGTACTTTACGAGAACCTTCTGCAGGTTTTAATTCATGAAGTTTCATTCCCAGGCACCTCCTTATATTAATGAGTTATCCTTAAGCTTCTTTTACAGTTACAAGGTGAGAAACTTTGTTGATCATACCAAGAATAGCAGGAGTTTCTTCCTTAACTACAGTTGAATTCAACTTTTTAAGACCTAAAGCTTCTACCGTCGCACGTTGATCTTGTGGACGACCAATTACACTACGAGTGAGGGTAATTTCTAACTTTTTCGCCATTTGTTTTCCCTCCTTAACCTAGTAGCTCTTCTACAGATTTACCGCGTAATTTTGCAACATCTTCAGCGCGCTTAAGTTCGCTTAATCCGTTCACAGTAGCGCGAATCATGTTGATTGGTGTGTTAGAACCAAGAGATTTCGAAAGAATATCTTGTACACCAGCTAATTCAAGGACCGCACGAACAGGTCCACCAGCAATAACACCAGTACCCTCAGCAGCAGGTTTTAAGAATACTTCACCAGCGCCAAAATGACCGTTGATTGTGTGTGGAATTGTTGTACCAACTAATGGTACAGCGATTAAGTTTTTCTTAGCGTCTTCGATAGCTTTACGGATTGCGTCTGGTACCTCTTGTGCTTTACCAGTACCGAATCCAACATGACCGTTTTTATCGCCAACTACAACTAGTGCAGCAAAGCGGAAACGACGACCACCCTTAACAACTTTCGCGACACGATTTATCGTAACTACACGTTCTTCAAGTTCTAATTTACTTGGGTCAATGCGATGCATCAATTTTCCCTCCTTTGACCATTAAAATTGTAATCCAGCCTCACGAGCAGCTTCAGCTAGAGCTTTAACACGGCCATGGTATAAGTAACCACCGCGATCAAATACTACTTCTTTAACGCCTTTCTCTACAGCACGCTTAGCAACTGATTCTCCAACTTTCGTAGCAGCTTCAATATTGCTAGTACCGTTAAGAGCAAGGTCTTTATCAAGAGTAGATGCACTTACTAACGTTACACCATTCACATCATCAATAACTTGAGCGTAAATATGTTGGTTAGAACGGAACACGTTTAAACGTGGACGCTCTGCAGTACCAGTAAGTTTAGCACGTACACGTGCATGTCTTTTCTTACGAGTCGCATTTTTATCAGCTTTAGTGATCATTCTTGTCACTCCTTTCTCTCACCTAACGGGTTTACTTAGCAGTTTTACCTTCTTTACGACGAACAACTTCGCCTTCGTAACGAATACCTTTACCTTTGTAAGGCTCAGGAGCACGTACAGCACGGATGTTAGCAGCGAATTCGCCAACACGTTGCTTGTCGATACCTTTAATTACGATCTTAGTTGGTGCAGGTACTTCAACTTCAAGACCTGCTTCCGGAGTCATTTCTACTGGATGAGAATAACCTACGCTTAATACAAGTTTATCACCTTGTTTTTGAGCACGGTAACCAACACCGACTAATTCAAGTCCGCGTGCGAAACCTTCAGTTACACCTTCAACCATGTTTCCGATTAAAGCACGAGTTGTACCGTGTAATGCACGGTGTTCCTTCTGTTCAGATGGACGCTCAACTGTTAATGTATTCTCTTCAATTTTGATAAGCATATCAGCATTGAAAGTACGAGTTAATTCACCTTTAGGGCCTTTTACTGTTACAGTATTGTCTTCTGCAACTGTAATAGTAACACCTGCAGGGATTTCAAGAATCTTTTTACCAATACGAGACATGTGGTCACACCTCCGTTCGTTTTAAATATATATTACCAAACGTATGCTACTACTTCTCCACCAGTTTGTAATTGACGAGCGTCTTTGTCTGTCATTACTCCCTTAGATGTAGAAACAAGAGCGATACCTAATCCGTTAAGTACACGTGGTACTTCGTCAGCTTTAGCGTAAACGCGTAAGCCAGGTTTACTGATACGTTTTAATCCAGTGATTACACGTTCATTGTTTGCACCATATTTCAGGAAAATACGAAGGATACCTTGTTTGTTATCCTCGATGTATTCTACATCACGAATGAAACCTTCACGTTTTAAAAGTTCAGCGATCTCTTTTTTGATTTTAGAAGCAGGAACCTCTAATTTCTCATGACGTACCATGTTCGCATTACGGATGCGAGTAAGCATGTCTGCAATTGGATCTGTCATCACCATGTGTTTTACCTCCTTCCCATTTGTGGGTTTTACCAACTAGCTTTTTTAACACCAGGAATTTGACCTTTATATGCAAGTTCACGGAAACAAATACGGCAAAGTTTAAATTTGCGGTATACAGAATGCGGACGACCGCAGCGTTCGCAACGTGTATACTCTTGTACTTTAAACTTAGGAGTACGCTTTTGTTTCGCTATCATAGATTTTTTAGCCACGTTTTCGCCTCCTCTACTTAGCGTTGGCTTCCATTATTTTTGGAATGGCATACCGAATTGTGTTAAAAGTTCACGAGCTTCTTCATCAGTTTTCGCTGTAGTAACGATTACGATGTCCATACCGCGGACTTTGCTTACTTTATCATAATCAATCTCAGGGAAAATAAGTTGCTCTTTAACACCTAATGTATAGTTTCCACGACCATCGAATGATTTCTTAGAAACACCACGGAAATCACGTACACGTGGTAAAGAAACTGATACTAATTTGTCGAAGAACTCATACATTTGCTCGCCGCGTAAAGTTACTTTCGCACCGATTGGCATACCTTCACGAAGACGGAAACCAGCGATTGATTTTTTAGCACGAGTTACAACAGGTTTTTGACCTGTGATTTGTGTTAATTCTTCTACTGCGTTGTCTAACGCTTTTGAGTTAGATACCGCGTCACCAACACCAGTGTTGATTACGATCTTTTCGATTTTTGGTACCTGCATTACAGATTTATAGTTAAACTTGCTCACTAGAGCAGGAGTAATTTCCTTTTGGAACTTCTCTTTAAGGCGATTCAATGAAGTGACCTCCTTTCTTAAGAAAATTATTTATCTAATAATTCACCAGATTTTTTTGCAATACGAACTTTTTTACCATCTTCTACTTTGAAGCCTACACGAGTAGGTTCACCTGTTTTCGGATCTAAAATCATAACGTTAGAAACGTGAATAGGTGCTTCTTTAGTAATAATTCCACCTTGTGGATTTAATTGAGATGGCTTAGAGTGCTTCTTAACGATATTGACACCCTCAACGATAACACGGTTTTGCTTTGGGAAAGCCACAAGGATAACGCCTTGTTTTCCTTTGTCTTTACCAGTGATTACCTGTACTTTATCACCTTTTTTTACATGCATCTTAATTCTGCACCTCCTTAGCAAGGCAATACCTTAAATTATAGAACTTCTGGAGCTAAAGAAACGATCTTCATGAAGTTGCTATCACGTAATTCACGAGCTACTGGTCCGAAGATACGAGTACCACGTGGGCTCTTATCGTCTTTAATGATAACCGCTGCGTTTTCATCAAATTTGATGTAAGAACCGTCCGGACGACGAGCTCCGCTCTTCGTACGTACCACTACTGCTTTAACAACGTCACCTTTTTTAACAACGCCACCTGGTGTTGCTTGTTTTACCGTAGCAACGATAATGTCACCAATGTTAGCATATTTACGACCAGAGCCGCCTAATACTTTAATTGTTAAAAGTTCACGTGCACCAGAGTTGTCAGCAACTTTCAAACGAGATTCTTGTTGGATCATGTTATGAAACCTCCCTTCGGACTAAAAATTCCGATTCGTCTATTTAGATAATAACCGCTTCTTCAACGATTTCAACTAAACGGAAACGCTTAGTAGCAGAAAGCGGGCGAGTTTCCATGATTTTAACGATATCGCCAAGTTTCGCTTGGTTTTGCTCATCATGGGCTTTGTACTTCTTAGAATACTTAACACGTTTTCCGTACAAGGAATGAGTTTTGTAAGTTTCAACTAAAACTGTAATCGTTTTGTCCATTTTGTCAGACACTACACGACCAGTATAAACTTTGCGTTGGTTACGTTCGCTCACTATGCAAACCTCCCCTCAATTTATCGATTAATTCCGATCTCTCTTTCACGAACTACAGTTTTCATACGAGCAATTGCTTTACGCACTTCACGAATGCGAGTTGGATTCTCTAATTGTCCTGTAGCAAGTTGGAAGCGAAGATTAAACAACTCTTCCTTTAAAGCTTTAACTTTTGTTTCGATTTCGGCAGTGGTTAATTCACGAATATCATTAGTTTTCATTAGATTCACCACCATTTTCTTCACGTTTTACGAATTTACATTTCACAGGTAACTTGTGAGCTGCAAGACGTAATGCTTCGCGTGCTACCTCTTCAGATACACCCGCGATTTCGAACATAATTTTCCCAGGTTTTACTACTGCTACCCAGCCTTCTGGTGCCCCTTTACCGGAACCCATACGTACTTCTAGAGGTTTTGCAGTGTAAGGTTTAGAAGGGAAAATTTTAATCCATACTTTACCGCCACGTTTCATGTAACGAGTCATTGCACGACGAGCAGCTTCGATTTGACGGTTTGTAATCCATGAAGCAGCTTGTGCTTGTAAACCGAATTCACCGAAAGCAATTTCAGTTCCACCTTTAGCACGACCACGCATTTTACCACGATGCTCTCTACGATATTTTACGCGTTTTGGCATTAACATATTATTTTCCTCCTTCCTCAGAAGCTTTCTTTTTTGTAGGAAGGACTTCTCCACGGTAGATCCATACTTTTACGCCTAATTTACCGTATGTTGTATCAGCTTCAACTGCTGCATAGTCAATATCAGCGCGAAGTGTATGAAGTGGAACAGTTCCTTCACTGTAAGATTCTGCACGAGCGATATCAGCTCCGCCAAGACGACCAGAAACCTGTGTTTTAATACCTTTAGCACCTGCACGCATAGCACGTTGAATAACTTGCTTTTGTGCACGACGGAATGATACACGGTTTTCTAATTGACGAGCGATGTTTTCGCCTACTAATTTAGCGTTAAGATCAGCTCTCTTAACTTCTAAAATGTTGATGTGTACACGCTTGCCTGTTAATTGGTTAAGAGCTTTACGAAGTGCTTCAACTTCAGTACCACCTTTACCAATTACCATACCAGGTTTTGCAGTGTGAATTGTAACATTTACACGATTTGCTGCACGTTCGATTTCTACTTTAGCAACAGCAGAATCTTTTAAGCGTACATTAATGTACTCACGGATTTTGATGTCTTCATGTAATAATGTAGCGTAATCTTTCTCAGCGAACCAACGAGATTCCCAGTCACGGATAACGCCGACACGAAGACCAATTGGATTAACCTTTTGACCCATCGATTATCCCTCCTTCTTTTCTGATACCACAACTGTGATGTGGCTTGTGCGTTTGTTAATTTGGCTTGCACGACCCATTGCACGTGGACGGAAACGTTTTAACGTTGGACCTTCGTCAACGAAAACTTTTTCTACAACTAGGTTGTTAATGTCCATCTCATAATTGTGCTCTGCATTTGCGATTGCAGATTTTAAAACTTTTTCTACAACTGGAGAAGCAGTTTTTGGTGTGTGGTTAAGGATAGCAATCGCTTCACCCACTTGCTTGCCTCGGATTAAGTCTACTACTAAACGAACTTTACGAGGAGCAATACGAACTGTTCTCGCTACTGCTTTAGCTTGCATTGAAGTGCCTCCTCTCATTATCTTCTAGTTTTCTTATCGTCAGCAAGGTGACCTTTGTACGTACGAGTTGGTGCGAATTCACCTAACTTATGGCCAACCATATCCTCAGTGATGTACACAGGTACGTGTTTACGACCATCATATACAGCAATTGTGTGTCCGATGAACTGAGGGAAGATTGTTGAACGGCGAGACCAAGTTTTAACAACTTGTTTTTGCTCAGATGCAACTAATTTTTCCATTTTGCTCATTAAGTGATCATCGACAAATGGTCCTTTTTTTAAGCTACGAGCCATTTTGGTGCCTCCCTTCGTGATTGGCGTACGGTTCTAGAAATGAACCGTACTACAATCCCATTATTTTTTACGACGACGAACGATGAATTTGTCAGACGCTTTGTTTTTCTTACGAGTCTTGAATCCAAGAGTTGGTTTACCCCATGGAGACATTGGAGACTTACGTCCGATTGGAGAACGTCCTTCACCACCACCGTGTGGGTGATCAACCGGGTTCATTACAGAACCACGAACTGTTGGGCGTTTACCTAACCAGCGAGAGCGACCTGCTTTACCGATTTTGATAAGTTCGTGTTGTTCGTTACCTACTTGACCGATTGAAGCGCGACAAGCAGATAATACAAGACGTACTTCACCAGAAGTTAAACGTACAAGTACGTATTTACCTTCTTTACCAAGTACTTGAGCAGATGTACCAGCAGAACGAACTAATTGTCCGCCACGACCAGGCTTAAGCTCGATGTTATGAACAACAGTACCTACTGGAATGTTGATTAATGGTAATGCGTTACCGATTTTAATGTCAGCTTCTGGGCCAGACATAACTTCCATACCTACTTCTAAAGATTTAGGAGCAAGAATGTAACGTTTTTCACCGTCAACGTAGTTAATTAATGCGATATTCGCAGAGCGGTTTGGATCGTATTCGATCGTAGCAACGCGTCCTGGAATTCCATCTTTGTTACGCTTAAAGTCGATGATACGGTATTGACGCTTATGTCCGCCACCTTGATGACGTACAGTGATTTTACCTTGGTTATTACGACCAGCCTTCTTGCTTAAAGGAGCAAGTAATGACTTTTCGGGTCTATCAGTCGTGATTTCAGCGAAATCATTCGTAGTCATATTACGACGACCGTTAGTAGTTGGATTATACTTTTTGATTCCCATCTCAATTTCCCTCCTTCTTTAGTAAGAATTAAACGCCTTGGAAGATTTCGATTTCTTTGCTGTCAGCAGTTAGCTTAACGATTGCTTTACGACGACGGCTAGTAAAACCAGCGTGACGACCAACGCGTTTTGCTTTCGGCTTGTAGTTCATGATGTTCACTTTTTCTACTTTAACACCAAAGATCGCTTCAAGAGCATCTTTAACTTCTGTTTTATTAGATTTAACGTCCACATCGAACGTGTATTTTTTTTCAGCCATCATTTCCATAGAACGTTCAGTGATAACTGGGCGCTTAATGATATCACGAGGATCTCTCATTATGCAAGCACCTCCTCTACTTTTTCCACTGCCGCTTTTGTCATGATTAGCTTATCATGATGAAGCACGTCTAAAACGTTTACGCCATCAGCAGTGATTACTGTTACTCCAGGGATATTGCGAGCAGATAACTCTACAGATTCGTTTGCATCAGCAGTTACGATAAGAGCTTTCTTCTCAACAGTTAATCCTTTAAGTACTGCTAGCATATCTTTTGTTTTTGGTGCATTTAACACTAGGTCTTCAAGAACTACAATGTTGTTCTCAACTACTTTAGTAGCTAATGCAGATTTGATTGCTAAACGACGAACTTTCTTAGGAAGTTTGTACGCATAGCTTCTTGGTGTAGGTCCGAATACCGTACCACCACCACGCCATTGAGGAGAGCGGATAGACCCTTGACGAGCACGTCCAGTTCCTTTTTGACGCCATGGTTTACGACCACCACCGCGAACTTCAGAGCGAGTTTTTACTTTGTGTGTACCTTGACGTAAAGATGCACGTTGCATCATTACAGCTTCGAAAAGTACAGCTTCATTTGGTTCGATACCGAAAATAGCTTCAGCTAATTCGATTTCACCAACCTGTGAACCAGTTTGGTTATATACAGTAACTTTTGGCATTGGAATTCCTCCTTCCTATTGTGAATTATTTGCTAACCTTCACAGCGCCTTGAACAACTACAAGAGATTTCTTAGCACCTGGAACGTTACCTTTTACTAGTAATAAGTTGCGCTCAGTGTCAACTTGAACGATTTCTAAGTTTTGGATAGTAACTTGGTCTCCACCCATACGTCCAGCAAGTTTTTTGCCTTTGAATACACGGTTCGGAGCAACTGGGCCCATTGAACCTGGACGACGGTGATAGCGAGAACCATGAGACATAGGTCCGCGAGATTGTCCGTGGCGTTTGATAACACCTTGGAAACCTTTACCTTTAGAAATTCCTGTTACATCAACGATTTCACCTGTAGCGAATACGTCAACTTTTACCTCTTGACCAACCTCTAATCCGTCCACGTCTGCATCGCGGATTTCGCGAATGAAGCGCTTAGGAGTTGTAGATGCTTTAGCAGTGTGGCCTTGTTCAGGTTTGTTAGTTAATTTTTCACGTTTATCTTCAAATCCTAACTGGATTGCATTGTAGCCATCAGTTTCAGTTGTTTTCTTTTGAAGAACAACGTTTGGATTAGCAGCGATAACTGTTACTGGGATTAACTCACCGTTCTCAGCAAATACTTGAGTCATACCGATCTTTCTTCCTAAGATTCCTTTGGTCATGAGTTACACCTCCTACATTTTTAAGTTATATAAATTATAGTTTGATTTCGATATCTACACCAGATGGTAAATCTAAACGCATTAATGAATCTACTGTTTGTGGAGTAGGACTCACGATGTCGATTAGACGTTTGTGCGTGCGCATTTCGAATTGCTCACGAGAATCTTTGTACTTATGAACAGCACGAAGAATTGTGTAAACAGTTTTTTCAGTTGGTAATGGGATCGGACCAGAAACTGTTGCCCCAGAACGCTTAGCTGTTTCTACAATTTTCTCAGCTGACTGATCAAGAATACGGTGATCGTAAGCTTTTAAACGGATACGAATTTTTTCTTTTGCCATTATTTTCCCTCCTTCGTTCGCCTATTTCTAAAATAGACCTTCTCCATGGAAATTTCCCCACACCATGCCATGGCAAAGCGGCCGGGTGTGTCAGCAACCTTCCACTTCATCGCAGTCAAAGACCAACATTGTCTATTATACAATGTTATTCGTCTAGATGCAAGCATCTTTTTGTTTGCATCTGCTTTTCTCTACTTTTGCTATTATACATGGCACTTTAAAGAATTTCAAGTTTTCATCTAACAGAATTCATTTTACAGTTTCTGGATTATCTTTTGTTGTTTTTATATTACTATAGAAGAAACTCGTCAAAACAAAAAAACACTCTCTTCTCCCTTATATAAACGCAAACAAAAAACCTAAGGGAAAATCCCTTAGGTTTTTTTATATCAGTTAAGATTACTCAACGATAGTAGCAACTACACCGTAACCTACTGTACGTCCACCTTCACGAATAGAGAATTTAGTTCCCTCTTCGATAGCGATTGGAGCGATAAGTTCGATAGTCATTTCGATGTTGTCACCAGGCATTACCATTTCAGTACCTTCTGGTAATTGGATGATACCAGTTACGTCAGTTGTACGGAAGTAGAACTGAGGACGGTAGTTAGCGAAGAATGGAGTGTGACGTCCACCTTCTTCTTTAGATAATACGAAAACTTCAGCTTTGAATTTAGCGTGAGCTTTTACAGAACCGCTTTTTGCAAGTACTTGTCCACGTTGGATGTCTTCACGAGCAACCCCACGAAGTAAAGCACCGATGTTGTCTCCAGCTTGAGCTTGGTCAAGAAGTTTACGGAACATCTCTACACCAGTTACAGTTGTAGAAGCATTTTCTTCAGCAAGACCGATGATTTCTACTACGTCACCAACTTTAACGATACCGCGCTCAACACGACCAGTAGCAACTGTACCACGACCTGTGATAGAGAATACGTCCTCTACAGGCATTAAGAATGGTTTGTCAGTTTCACGTTCTGGAGTTGGGATGTAAGCATCAACTTCAGCCATTAATTCAATGATTTTTGCTTCCCAATCAGCTTCTCCTTGAAGAGCTTTAAGAGCAGAACCTTTGATTACAGGAATGTCGTCGCCTGGGAATCCGTATTCAGATAATAGGTCGCGAACTTCCATTTCTACTAATTCTAATAATTCTTCGTCATCTACCATGTCGCATTTGTTTAAGAATACAACGATGTAAGGAACACCTACTTGACGAGAAAGAAGGATGTGCTCACGTGTTTGAGGCATTGGGCCATCAGCAGCAGATACTACTAAGATACCGCCGTCCATTTGAGCAGCACCAGTGATCATGTTTTTAACATAGTCAGCGTGACCTGGGCAGTCAACGTGTGCATAGTGACGAGTTTCAGTTTCGTACTCAACGTGTGCAGTTGAGATTGTGATACCGCGCTCTCTTTCTTCTGGAGCAGCATCGATTTGATCGTATCCGCGTGCTTCAGCACCACCAGCTTTTGCAAGAACTGTAGTGATCGCAGCAGTTAATGTAGTTTTACCATGGTCAACGTGGCCGATTGTACCGATGTTAACATGGGGTTTAGAACGTTCGAATTTAGCTTTAGCCATTCTAAATTCCTCCTTAGTTTATATAGGTTATTTTATATTTAGACTAGAAAGTGAAACTTACGTCCCACTTTCTAAGCTTACATAAGTAGTTATACTTGAACAATCGATAAAAATCAATTATTCACCTTTATTTTTTTTGATAATTTCTTCAGAAACAGACTTTGGTACTTCTTCATAGTGGTCAAACACCATAGAGAATGTTCCGCGTCCTTGAGTGTTAGAACGTAATGACGTTGCATAACCGAACATTTCAGAAAGTGGAACCATAGCGCGAACAACTTGTGCGTTACCGCGAGCTTCCATACCTTCTACACGTCCACGACGAGATGTTACGTCACCCATAATGTCACCCATGTACTCTTCAGGAATTACAACTTCAACTTTCATCATTGGCTCAAGAATTACTGGGCTACATTTAGAAACCGCAGCTTTAAGTGCCATAGATGCAGCGATTTTGAACGCCATCTCAGATGAATCGACATCATGGTAAGATCCGTCAACTAATGCAGCTTTAATGTCAACTAGTGGATAACCAGCTAGTACACCATTTTTAAGTGCATCTTCAAGACCTGCTCCAACAGCTGGGATGTATTCACGAGGAACTACACCACCGACGATCTTGTTTTCGAATTCGAATCCTTTACCTTCTTCGTTAGGTTCAAACTCAATCCAAACGTGACCGAATTGTCCACGACCACCAGATTGACGAGCGAACTTACCTTCAACTTTCGCAGCAGCGCGGAAAGTCTCACGGTATGCTACCTGAGGAGCACCAACGTTTGCTTCCACTTTGAATTCACGACGCATACGGTCAACGATGATATCAAGGTGAAGTTCACCCATACCAGCGATGATAGTTTGGCCAGTTTCTTGGTCAGTGTGAGCACGGAATGTTGGATCTTCTTCAGAAAGCTTAGATAATGCTGTACCCATTTTATCTTGGTCAGCTTTAGATTTTGGTTCGATAGCTACAGAGATAACTGGCTCTGGGAATTCCATAGACTCAAGGATAACAAGGCTCTTCTCGTCACAAAGAGTATCACCAGTAGTAGTATCTTTTAAACCTACAGCAGCAGCGATATCACCAGCGTAAACTGTTGAAATCTCTTCACGGCTGTTAGCGTGCATTTGTAGGATACGACCTACACGCTCACGCTTACCTTTAGTTGAGTTTTTCACGTATGATCCAGAGTTTAACACACCAGAGTACACACGGAAGAACGTTAACTTACCAACATAAGGGTCAGTCATGATTTTGAATGCTAAAGCTGCGAATGGTTCTTCATCGCTAGACTTACGTTCTACTTCTTCATCTGTATCCGGTAGAGTACCTTTAATAGCAGGTACATCTAGTGGAGATGGAAGGTAGTCGATAACTGCGTCTAACAGAATTTGAACACCTTTGTTTTTGAATGCAGAACCACAGATTACTGGGAAGAATTCTACAGAAGTTGTAGCCTTACGGATACCAGCTTTAAGCTCTTCTACAGTGATTTCTTCACCTTCTAGGTACTTCATCATCATTTCTTCATCAAGCTCAGCTACCGCTTCAATAAGTTTTCCACGGTATTCTTCAGCTAATTCTTTGTGCTCTTCAGGAATTTCAACACGTTGAATGTCTGTTCCTAAATCGTTACCGTACATGTAAGCACACTCTTCAACAAGGTCAATGATACCATTGAACTCATCTTCAGCACCGATTGGTAACTGAATTGGATGTGCGTTTGCTTGTAAACGATCGTGGATTGTTCCTACAGAGTATAAGAAATCTGCACCGATCTTATCCATTTTGTTAACGAATACGATACGAGGTACGCCGTAAGTAGTAGCCTGACGCCAAACAGTTTCTGTTTGTGGTTCTACACCAGATTGCGCATCAAGTACTGCTACAGCGCCATCAAGTACGCGTAAAGAACGTTCTACTTCTACTGTGAAATCTACGTGTCCTGGAGTATCAATGATGTTTACACGATGACCTTTCCATTGTGCTGTAGTTGCAGCAGAAGTAATTGTGATACCACGCTCTTGCTCTTGCTCCATCCAGTCCATCTGAGATGCACCTTCGTGAGTTTCACCGATTTTATGAATACGTCCTGTGTAGTACAGAATACGCTCAGTTGCTGTTGTTTTACCAGCATCGATGTGAGCCATGATACCAATATTACGAGTGTTTTCTAAAGAGAACTCTCTTGCCATTTGGTGTCTTGCTCCTTCCATATATGGATTGGATTTTTTTATTTTAAGTAGCAAAAAAGCCACTTTATATTGTTACACATGTCAGTATGTCCAGTACTCTCATTATGTAAAACGAGCGCCCGATGAAAGGGAGAGGCATTCTCCCTCTCCACACTTCCATAAGCGACAAATAAAGCGGTTTATGCTTACATTTATTTTACGTTGAATCCTACCAACGGTAATGAGCAAATGCTTTGTTAGCTTCTGCCATTTTATGAGTGTCTTCACGTTTCTTAACAGATGCACCAGCGTTGTTAGCTGCATCTAAGATTTCGTTAGCAAGACGCTCTTCCATAGTTTTTTCACCACGAAGACGAGCGTAGTTTACTAACCAACGAAGACCTAAAGTTGTACGGCGTTCTGGACGAACCTCAACTGGAACTTGGTAGTTAGCACCACCAACACGACGAGCGCGTACTTCAAGAACAGGCATGATGTTCTTAAGAGCTTGCTCGAATACTTCCATTGGCTCTTTACCAGTACGTTCGTTTACGATATCGAACGCATTATAAAGAATTGTTTGAGATTTACCTTTTTTACCGTCAACCATCATTTTGTTGATAAGGCGTGTTACTAGCTTCGAATTGTACATTGGATCTGGTAACACGTCACGTTTCGCAACAGGTCCTTTACGAGGCATATTGAGTTCCTCCTTTCATTTTAAAGTTATTATTTTTTAGCAGGTTTTGGTCTCTTAGTACCATATTTAGAACGTCCTTGCATACGTTTGTCAACACCAGCTGTGTCAAGCGCACCACGAACGATGTGGTAACGTACCCCCGGTAAATCCTTTACACGACCACCGCGAATTAATACTACGCTATGCTCTTGTAGGTTATGACCGATACCTGGGATGTAAGCTGTAACCTCGATACCGTTTGTTAAACGTACACGAGCGTATTTACGTAACGCTGAGTTAGGTTTCTTTGGAGTCATTGTACCAACACGAGTACATACACCACGTTTTTGAGGTGCAGAGATATCAGTTGATTTTTTCTTTAAAGAGTTAAAACCTTTGTTTAACGCAGGTGATTTAGATTTCCATACTTTATCAGTACGACCATTTCTCACTAATTGGTTAATAGTAGGCATTTGATTATCCTCCCTTCGCATGTTTGTATGACCACATATCCAGGTGGTTCATTATTAGTTGAAAACAAAGTTTTTGCAAGGAAGAGCAAATGCTCTCTCCTCACAAAAACAGTTTTAACTTATTATTCCTATTGCTGAAGCTCCCACTTGAATCCCCGAAGCTTTACCAAGCTTACGAACTGATTCAACTTTTGTTATGGGCACGTTATATTGCATTGCGACACGAATGATAGCATGGGTTAACCGCATGTCAGCATCCTCTGCGATGACAACTTCTTTAACTGTACCATTTTTGATTGCCTCCAATGTGCGTTTATGACCAACGACTACATTTTCAGCAGTTGATACTTTTTGATAAGACATATAAATATCCTCCAAAGCATCGTTCAGGAGCAACCTTGATTATAGTAACATTTTGACTCATACAATGTCAACTAAGATTAATTGTTTTTATACAAAATTTATGCCGGAAAATTTTACTGTTCCACATAAACCTCATCGTTTTCTACATTCATGTCATCTTGTGTTGTTTTTACAAGATCCACTTTGCGATAACGATTCATACCTGTTCCAGCAGGAACAAGTTTACCGATAATAACATTTTCTTTTAATCCTAGAAGTTCATCGCGTTTACCCTTAATTGCTGCATCAGTTAAGACACGAGTTGTTTCTTGGAACGATGCTGCAGATAAGAATGAATCTGTTTCAAGTGAAGCTTTTGTAATACCAAGTAGAACAGGTCTAGCTGTTGCTGGTTGCTTACCTTGCAGTAAGACCTTAGCATTCGCATCAGTGAACTGATGGATATCTAGTAATGTTCCTGGTAATACATCTGTTTCACCTGCATCACTTACACGAACTTTACGTAACATTTGACGTACCATTACTTCTACGTGTTTGTCACCAATTTCTACCCCTTGCATACGGTATACTTTTTGAACTTCACGTAATAAGTATTCTTGAACCGCCGTAATGTCCGTTACTTTTAGTAATTCTTTCGGATCAATAGAACCTTCTGTTAACTCTTTACCGTGGCTAATTGGCTGTCCTGGAGTTACTTTCAGACGAGCACCGTAAGGAATAGCATACGTACGAGCTTCAACTTCACCCTGTACAACTACTTCTTGGCGATCTTTAACGTCGTTGATCGCTGCGATAACACCGTCGATTTCACTGATAACTGCCTGACCTTTCGGATTACGAGCTTCGAAGATCTCTTGGATACGAGGTAAACCTTGAGTGATATCATCTCCGGCAACCCCACCTGTATGGAATGTACGCATCGTTAACTGTGTACCTGGCTCACCGATAGATTGAGCTGCGATAATACCTACCGCTTCTCCTACTTCTACGTCTGTTCCAGTTGCTAAGTTACGACCGTAACACTTCTTACATACACCGTGGCGAGTGTTACACGTAAACGCTGAACGAATGTTTACAGTTTCAACACCCGAATTTTCAACGATATGAGCGATATCTTCAGTAATTAATTGATTTTCAGCAACTAATACTTCACCTGTTTCAGGATGTTTTACAGTTTTTCTTGCAAAACGTCCAACAAGACGATCATATAATGACTCGATAACTTCATTACCCTCTTTAATCGCACCGATTAATAAACCGCGATCTGTTCCACAATCATCTTCACGAACGATTACATCTTGTGCAACGTCAACAAGACGACGTGTTAAGTAACCAGAATCGGCAGTTTTAAGTGCTGTATCAGCAAGACCTTTACGCGCACCGTGCGTAGAGATGAAGTACTCAAGTACTGTTAAACCTTCACGGAAACTCGATTTGATTGGAAGTTCGATGATACGACCAGATGGATTGGCCATAAGACCACGCATACCAGCAAGCTGAGTAAAGTTAGATGCGTTACCACGGGCACCTGAGTCACTCATCATGAAGATTGGGTTGCGTTTATTCAAGGATTTCATCAGTTTTCCTTGGATAACATCTTTTGCATTACTCCAAATAGAGATAACGCGATCGTAACGTTCTTCTTCCGTGATTAAACCGCGACGGAATTGTTTAATTACATTATCTACTTTTGCTTGTGCTTCGTGGAGAATTTCATCTTTTTCGCCTAATACAAGAATGTCAGATACCCCAACTGTAATACCAGCTTTTGTAGAGTACTTGAATCCTAAGTTTTTCATACGGTCAAGCATGCGAGACGTTTCTGTAATTTGGAAACGTTTGAATACTTCCGCAATGATGTTACCAAGGATTTTCTTGCTAAATGGCGCCACTTCTTCGCGACTAGCAATAATTTCTTTAATGTTCGCACCTTTTTCAACGAAATATTTCGCTGGTGTTTCTTTTTCAAGGTTTGAATTTGTTGGTTCATTAATATAAGGGAACGACTCTGGTAAGATTTCGTTAAATATTAATTTACCAACTGTTGTTAATAGAAGCATACTCTTTTGCTCTTCAGTAAATGTTGCGTTGTTTACTGCACTTGCAGCTACTGCAACACGTGTATGAAGATGAACATATCCATTTTGATATGCAAGCAATGCTTCGTTTGCATCTTTGAAGACCATACCTTCACCGATTGCACCTTCACGCTCAAGTGTTAAGTAATAGTTACCTAATACCATATCCTGAGATGGAGTAACAACTGGTTTACCGTCTTTCGGGTTCAAGATGTTTTGTGCCGCTAACATAAGAAGACGAGCTTCAGCTTGAGCTTCTGATGATAAAGGTACGTGAACGGCCATTTGGTCACCGTCAAAGTCCGCGTTGTATGCAGTACATACAAGTGGGTGAAGACGGATTGCGCGACCTTCTACTAATGTAGGTTCAAACGCCTGGATACCAAGACGGTGAAGTGTTGGTGCGCGGTTTAGAAGTACTGGATGTTCTTTAATCACAGACTCTAAAACGTCCCAAACTTCAGGTTGTACACGCTCGATTTTACGTTTCGCACTCTTAATGTTATGTGCTAATCCTTTTTCAACTAACTCTTTCATTACGAAAGGTTTGAACAGTTCAAGCGCCATTTCTTTTGGTAATCCACATTGATACATCTTTAAGTTCGGTCCTACAACGATTACAGAACGACCAGAGTAGTCAACACGTTTACCTAATAAGTTTTGACGGAAACGTCCTTGTTTACCTTTAAGCATGTGAGATAGTGATTTTAATGGACGGTTACCTGGTCCAGTAACTGGACGGCCACGACGACCATTATCGATTAATGCGTCTACAGCTTCTTGTAACATACGTTTTTCGTTTTGAACGATGATGCTTGGTGCACCTAAGTCCAATAGACGTTTTAAACGATTGTTACGGTTAATTACACGACGGTATAAGTCGTTTAAGTCAGAAGTAGCAAAACGTCCACCGTCTAACTGTACCATTGGGCGTAGTTCTGGTGGAATTACTGGTAGAACATCTAAGATCATCCAAGACGGTTCATTTCCAGAGTTACGGAATGCTTCTAATACTTCTAGACGTTTAATAGCACGAGTACGGCGTTGTCCTTGTGCTGTTTTTAATTCTTCTTTTAAGAAGTCTACTTCTTTATCTAAATCGATGTCTTGTAGTAGCTTTTTAATTGCTTCTGCACCCATAGCAGCTTGGAATGTGCTACCATATCGATCACGATATGCACGGTATTCTTTTTCAGAAAGTAATTGCTTCTTATCAAGTGGTGTATCTCCACTTTCTGTTACAACATAAGAAGCGAAATAAATTACTTCTTCAAGCGCGCGAGGGGACATGTCTAAGACAAGTCCCATGCGGCTCGGGATACCTTTGAAATACCAAATATGAGATACAGGAGCAGCTAATTCGATATGACCCATACGTTCACGACGTACTTTTGCACGCGTTACTTCAACGCCACATCGATCACAAACTACACCTTTATAACGTACACGTTTGTATTTTCCGCAATGACATTCCCAGTCCTTTTGTGGTCCGAAAATACGCTCACAGAACAAGCCATCTTTTTCAGGCTTTAACGTACGATAGTTAATAGTTTCTGGTTTCTTAACTTCACCGTATGACCAAGAACGAATCTTGTCAGGTGAAGCAAGTCCAATCTTCATATATTCAAAGTTATTTACATCTATCAAGGGGCCTACCTCCCTTTTAGTCTACAGGTTATCCCAATTATTCCTTAGTTGTCTCAACTTCGACATTCAATTTATCTGCTGATTGATGATCATCGTCATCTTCTGTATCACGCATTTCAATTTCTGTATCGTCGCTAGACATCATTTTAACGTCCATACCTAAACTTTGCAGCTCTTTAATCAATACTTTGAATGATTCAGGAACGCCTGGTTCTGGAACATTTTCGCCTTTAACAATTGCTTCATAAGTCTTAACACGTCCAACAACATCATCAGACTTCACTGTTAAGATTTCTTGAAGAGTATAAGCAGCACCGTAAGCTTCAAGTGCCCAAACCTCCATCTCACCGAAACGCTGTCCACCGAACTGAGCTTTACCTCCAAGAGGTTGCTGCGTTACAAGTGAGTATGGTCCAGTAGAACGAGCATGAAGTTTATCGTCAACCATGTGCGCAAGTTTGATCATATACATGACACCAACAGATACGCGGTTATCGAATGGTTCACCAGTACGTCCGTCATACAGGATTGTTTTCGCGTCATTTGCCATACCAGCTTCTTCAATTGTGCCCCAAACATCTTCCTCACGAGCACCATCGAATACTGGTGTTGCAATGTGAATGCCAAGGTATCTTGCTGCCATACCAAGATGAAGCTCTAATACCTGACCGATATTCATACGAGATGGTACCCCTAATGGGTTTAACATGATATCGATTGGCGTACCGTCTGGTAAGTAAGGCATATCTTCTTCTGGTAAAATACGAGAAATAACACCTTTGTTACCGTGACGTCCGGCCATCTTGTCACCTTCAGAAATTTTACGTTTTTGAACGATATATGCACGTACAAGTTGATTCACGCCTGGTGGCAATTCATCGCCATCTTCACGGTTGAATACTTTTACGTCTAAGATAATACCGCCACCACCGTGTGGTACACGTAGTGATGTATCACGTACTTCACGCGCTTTTTCTCCAAAGATAGCATGTAATAGACGTTCTTCAGCTGTTAATTCTGTTACACCTTTAGGTGTTACTTTACCAACAAGTAAATCTCCATCTTTTACTTCAGCACCAACGCGAATGATACCGCGCTCGTCAAGGTTACGTAATGCATCTTCCCCAACGTTTGGAATGTCACGTGTAATTTCTTCTGGTCCAAGCTTCGTATCACGAGCTTCTGATTCATATTCTTCAATATGAATAGAAGTGTACACATCATCTTTTACAAGGCGCTCACTCATGATGATCGCATCCTCGTAGTTATAACCGTCCCAAGTCATGAAGCCAACAAGCACGTTACGTCCAAGTGCTAGTTCACCTAATTCCATAGAAGGACCATCCGCAAGGATTTCACCTTTTACAACTTCATTTCCAACACTTACGATTGGACGTTGGTTGTAACAAGTTCCTTGGTTAGAACGAATGAATTTTTGCATTTTGTAGCGATCTAAGTCGCCTTTTACTGTTTGACCGTCAACTTCTACATAGCGACGTACCCAAACTTCACGTGCTTCTACGCGCTCAACAACACCAGGATGTTTACAGATTACTGCAGCACCTGAGTCTTTTGCTGATACGTACTCCATACCTGTACCTACAATCGGAGATTCCGGATTCATTAACGGAACCGCCTGACGTTGCATGTTCGCTCCCATAAGTGCGCGGTTAGAGTCATCGTTTTCTAAGAACGGAATACAAGCTGTCGCTGCCGACACTACTTGTTTTGGAGATACATCCATGTAGTCGATGCGTTCTCTATTTGTGACAATGTTTTCACCACGGAAACGAGCTACGATATCTTCACTTAGGAATTCACCTTCGTCAGATAATTTCATATTCGCTTGGGCTACAACATAATTATCTTCTTCATCTGCTGTTAAGTAATCAACATGCCCTGTTACAAGACCAGTTTCTGGGTCAACACGACGGTATGGTGTTTCAATGAAACCAAACTCATTTACTTTCGCGAACGAAGATAATGAGTTAATCAAACCGATGTTTGGTCCCTCTGGTGTTTCAATCGGACACATACGACCGTAGTGAGAGTAATGAACGTCACGCACTTCAAAGCCTGCGCGCTCACGCGTTAAACCACCAGGTCCTAATGCAGATAGTCTTCGTTTGTGAGTTAACTCTGCTAATGGGTTTGTTTGGTCCATAAACTGAGATAACTGAGAACTTCCGAAGAACTCTTTAATAGATGCAATAACAGGACGAATATTAATTAGTGCCTGTGGTGTAATCGCATTTGTATCTTGGATCGACATTCTCTCACGAACAACACGTTCCATACGAGAAAGACCGATACGGAATTGATTTTGTAATAGTTCTCCAACAGAACGCAGACGACGGTTTCCTAAATGGTCAATATCATCTGTATCCCCTACTTTGTATAGTAGGTTGAAGAAGTAACTGATAGAAGCAAGGATATCACCTGGTGTGATGTGTTTCACATCACGAGTAATGTTTGCATTACCAATTACATTAATTACGCGTTCGCCTTCCGACTCAGGAGCATAAATCTTAATAGATTGCAGCTCAACATCGCCTTCTACCACTCCACCCATTGGTTTCGCTGTTTTGAATCCAATGTTTTTCTCTAAGTAAGGTAAAATGCGATCAAGTGTACGACGATCTAAGATTGTTCCTTCTGCCGCTAAAATTTCACCAGTTTCTGGATCCACTAATGTTTCAGCTAAACGTTGATTAAACAATCTGTTTTTAATGTGTAACTTCTTGTTGATCTTATAGCGACCTACATTTGCTAAATCGTAGCGCTTTGGATCGAAGAAACGAGACACAAGTAAGCTCTTAGCATTTTCTACTGTTGGTGGTTCACCAGGACGTAGACGCTCATAAATTTCAAGCAATGCTTTTTCTGTGCTATCTGTGTTGTCTTTTTCTAATGTGTTGCTTAAGTATTCGTTATCACCTAAAAGCTCGGTGATTTCTTGATCAGAGCCAAACCCTAATGCGCGTAACAAAACAGTTACAGGAAGTTTACGCGTACGGTCAATACGCACATATACAACATCCTTAGCATCTGTCTCATACTCTAACCAAGCTCCGCGGTTTGGAATTACAGTAGCAGTAAAACCACGTTTTCCGTTTTTATCCACTTTGCCACTATAGTATACGCTTGGAGAGCGAACTAACTGGGAAACGATAACACGTTCTGCACCGTTAATTACGAATGTTCCAGTCTCTGTCATGAGTGGGAAATCTCCCATGAACACATCTTGTTCTTTTACTTCACCAGTTTCCTTGTTGATTAGACGCACTTTTACACGAAGTGGTGCTGCATACGTCACATCACGCTCTTTGCATTCGTCTACAGAGTATTTAGGTTCACCTAAGCTGTAGTCGATAAATTCAAGCGATAGATTTCCCGTAAAGTCTTCAATCGGAGAAATGTCTTGGAACATTTCTCGCAAACCCTCATCAAGAAACCACTGATAAGAAGAGGTTTGAATTTCGATAAGATTTGGTAACTCTAATACTTCACTAATACGGGCATAACTTCTTCGTTGGCGGTGGCGTCCGTATTGAACTAGTTGACCTGTCAACTGCTTCACCCCTCAAATCATGAGTATTATAAATGCACAAAAAAATTTGTGCAAAATCACAAATAAATACAACTACTGCTATTAGCGTAGTCTCTTTCTCTTAAAGATAAATACGTTGAGTCTTTCTACCTGCTCAAAAAAGAAAAATGGCTTCTATAAGAAAACCATCATTCTGTTTCATAATCTGCTGATTTTACTATCTTTTCCAAGAGAAACAAAAATATACATCTTTCTCAACGCAGAAAATCATATATTGGCATTGTATAATGTTAACATAGCCAAAAATAACCGTCAACGTTTTTTTGATTTTATGATATAATATCCTTTTTTCTTTTCTACAACCTCAACTTCAGAAAATACTTCTTCTAGTTTTTTTAGCGCAGACGGTGCACCTTGTTTCTTTTGAATAACAATCCAAAGCTCTCCATCTGGAACTAAATACTCCACAGCTTTTTCTAAAATCTCATGTACGATATCTTTACCCGCACGAATTGGAGGGTTAGATAGAATAGCAGCATACTTACCATCTACATTTTCATAGACGCTACTTTGAAAAATACGTATATTCTCGATTTTGTTATTAGCGGCGTTTTCTTTCGCAAGCCCAAGTGCCCTCTCGTTCACATCCACCATGTGAACTTCACGACCTTGAAACTCTTTCGCTAACGACAAACCAATAGGACCGTATCCGCAACCTACGTCTAATATATCACCTTTAATATCTGGCATTTGAAACGCTTCAATTAAAAGACGGGAACCAAAGTCCACTTCGTTTTTCGAGAACACCCCATGGTCAGATAAGAAAGTGAATCGAGATCCACGAAGGGCAAACTCCCATCGCTTACGATCACTTTTACTAGAAGGGTCGTTAGAAAAATAATGGTCTGCCATATGGCCACCTCTTTTCTTTACAGTTAAAAAAAAAGCTCGCATGAGAGCGAGCTTTTTTTAAAGCATCAAAAGTTAATTACTTAACTTCTACAGCAGCGCCAACTTCTTCAAGTTTAGCTTTGATTTCTTCAGCTTCTTCTTTAGCAGCAGCTTCTTTGATTACTTTTGGAGTGTTGTCAACTAATTCTTTAGCTTCTTTTAAGCCAAGACCAGTGATTTCACGAACAACTTTGATAACTTTGATTTTTTGTGCACCAGCGCTAGTTAGTTCCACATCAAATTCAGTTTTCTCAGCAGCAGCTTCTCCAGCGCCACCAGCAACAGCTACAGGAGCAGCAGCAGTTACGCCGAATTCTTCCTCGATAGCTTTTACTAAGTCGTTAAGTTCTAATACAGTCATAGATTTAACTGCTTCAATGATTTGTTCTTTAGTCATTGTAAATATCCTCCCTTAAATAGGTTTGTATTGTTTTATCGATAATACGTAATTATCTTTTAAAAAATTAAGCGCCTTGCTCTTCCTTTTGGTCTGCAACTGCTTTAGTAGCAAGTGCAAGGTTACGGATTGGAGCTTGAAGAACGCTAAGAAGCATAGAAAGTAAGCCTTCACGTGATGGAAGAGTAGCGATTGCTTTAACCTCATCAAGTGTTACAAGTTTACCTTCGATTACGCCCGCTTTAATTTCTAAAGCTTCATGATCTTTAGCGAAGTCGTTTAATACTTTCGCAGGAGCAACTACATCCTCGTTACTGAACGCGATTGCGTTTGGTCCTGTTAAGAATTCATTTAACTCAGCCATTTCAGCAGATTCTGCAGCACGACGAGTTAGAGAGTTTTTGTAAACTTTGAACTCAACGCCAGCTTCACGTAATTGCTTACGTAATTCTGTTGCTTCAGAAACTGTTAAACCACGGTAGTCAACAACGATTGTAGATTTACTAGCGCGAAGTTTGTCCGCGATTTCAGTTACAACTTGTTGTTTAGTTTCGATTACTTTGCTCATGTTATTACACCTCCTGTAGATTATATAGAAGATGTACCGAAAGTGCACTAAAAACCTCCATGCCCAACTTGTAGACATGGAGGCATATAGTCACAGAAAAAAGATTCCGCTTCGTATATTAACACCTAGGTAGGAAATTAAGTCTATTGACACCTACTGTCTACGGTACACTAATTAAATTCACAACATAAATGATTATATTAAAACTTCTTTATGAAGTCAACTTCCAAAATTTACGCTAATGTAGAAACGTCTACACGTACGCCAGGTCCCATTGTAGAAGCAACTGTTACGTTCTTCATGTAAGTACCTTTTGCAGCAGCTGGCTTAACTTTTTGTAAAGTGTCAGCAATTGTTTTGAAGTTTTCTACTAATTTAGCATCTTCGAAAGATACTTTACCGATTGGAACGTGGATGTTACCAGCTTTATCAACGCGGTATTCAACTTTACCAGCTTTGATTTCGTTAACAGCTTTAGTTACATCGAAAGTAACTGTTCCAGTTTTAGGGTTTGGCATTAAACCTTTAGGTCCTAATACGCGACCAAGTTTACCAACTTCACCCATCATGTCAGGAGTTGCTACTACTACATCGAAATCGAACCAACCTTGTTGGATTTTACCGATGTAATCAGTATCGCCTACGAAGTCAGCTCCAGCAGCTTCAGCTTCTTTAGCTTTTTCACCTTTAGCAAATACTAATACACGTTGTACTTTACCAGTACCGTGTGGAAGAACAACTGCACCACGGATTTGTTGGTCAGCTTTCTTAGGGTCAACACCTAAACGGAATGCAGCTTCTACAGTTGCATCAAATTTAGCTGTGTTTGTTTTCTTTACTAATTCTACTGCTTCTGTTGCAGAGTAAGCAGCTGCACGATCAACAAGCTTTGCAGCTTCTACGTACTTTTTACCTCTTTTAGCCATTTTTATTTCCTCCTCGAATGTGGTTTTAGCGGAATAACCTCCCACGTTTACGCCTGTTTTCAGGTATAACCTGAGGATGAGCGCCATCCATTTATTTAAAAACGATAATCATTTACGATAATAAAGGTTGCGAATTGGAATTCCAGACCCGCAACCTTTTTTAAAAACAAATCGAATTAGTCTTCGATAACGATGCCCATACTGCGTGCAGTACCTTCAACCATACGCATTGCAGCTTCTACGCTAGCAGCGTTTAGGTCAGGCATTTTAGTTTCAGCGATTTCGCGTACTTTATCACGCTTAACAGTTGCCACTTTATTACGGTTTGGTTCACCAGAACCAGACTCAATACCAGCTACTTTCTTAAGAAGAACAGCAGCAGGAGGAGTTTTAGTAATGAAAGTGAATGAACGGTCCTCAAATACCGTAATTTCAACAGGGATGATAAGACCAGCTTGATCTGCTGTACGAGCGTTAAACTCTTTACAGAAGCCCATGATGTTAACACCTGCTTGTCCTAATGCTGGACCAACTGGTGGAGCTGGGTTAGCTTTACCTGCAGGAATTTGAAGCTTTACCATTTTAATTACCTTTTTAGCCACGAGACACACCTCCTTAAGTCCGTGATGTGGTCAATTGGACAGTGATTTGCCCTCCCACGTCATATTTTATCTGTAAGGATAAAATCTTTCAAAAAACGTCTCCGATAACGAAGACGTACTGACTTAAAAGATATTATCACTTTTTACAATTCATTTCAAGTTTCATTTTATAATTTTTCAATTTGATGGAAGTCAAGTTCAACTGGAGTCTCGCGACCAAACATGTCCACAAGCACGCTAACCTTTTTCTTCTCCACATCAATTTCTTCAATAGCACCTGTATAATCTGCGAATGGCCCCTCATTTACACGTACTGTCTCATGAAGTTCAAAGTCGAAATCAACCACTTCGTTGTCCATTCCCATATGTTTCATAATGGTAACAACTTCCTCTTCTAATAGAGGTGATGGTTTAGATCCAGAACCAGAAGAACCAACGAACCCAGTTACACCCGGCGTGTTACGTACAACATACCAAGAGTCATCAGTCATGATTAATTCTACTAATACATAACCTGGGAACACTTTTCTTTTCATTAATTTTTCTTTTCCGTTTTTCATTTCTACTTCTACTTCTTCCGGGACAACAACACGGAAAATTTTATCTTGCATACCCATTGATTCTACACGTTTCTCTAGGTTTGCTTTTACTTTATTTTCATATCCAGAATAAGTATGGACAACATACCAACTTTTTTCCATTCATTTAGGACGAGCGTCCTTCCCTCCCTGACGTACATTTTTTTGCGCAAATGAAAAAACCCGTTCACCGGGCTTTTACACAGTTCTTATAAATAACATTATATCATGGATAAGTGCTTCTTATTCAAGAATTAACCAAGAATTAACCGAATTAAAGAAGAAATGCCCATATCAACTACTGCGAAGAAAATCGCAAAGAACACAACTGTAGCAACAACAGTCGCTGTTGAGCGGAGTAATTCATCTTTTTTAGGCCAACTTACTTTTTTCATTTCGCGACCTACATCGCCGAAAAAGTTCGTTAAACGCATCTGCGGGACCTCCAGTGTATTATTTCAATTATTTATTTTGTTTCCTTGTGAACTGTATGCTGATTGCATGTTTTACAAAACTTTTTTATTTCAAGTCGCTCTATTGAGCTCGTATCTTTCATAGTAGAGTAGTTTCGATTTTTACACTCTTCACATGAGAGTACAACTTTTTTCCTCATTAGTTACACCAACCTTGTAACATTATGTCCCTAAAAATGTATCATACAATAAAAGACAATGTCAATGACATGCATTTTGTACTCTCTACAAAAGAAAACAGGTGATTTATTTTACACCTGCAGCACTTGTTACTTATTATGAATTTAAAGTTGTACTTTCTCTCATTTCCATATATCGTTCCAATTTCCTCTTTACTCTTTGTAAAGCGTTATCAATAGATTTCACATGCCTGTTTAACTGTTCTGAAATCTCTTGATAAGAACGACCATCTAAATATAAAGAAAGCACTTTTCTTTCTAAATCGCTTAATAATTCAGATATTTTTGATTCTATGTCTGTATATTCTTCCTGGCTAATGATCATCTCTTCAGGATCAGTCACCTTCGCTTCAGAAATAACATCCAATAACGTTCGATCAGATTCCTCATCGTAAATCGGCTTATCTAAAGACACATACGAATTTAAAGGAATATGTTTTTGTCTTGTTGCCGTTTTAATAGCGGTAATAATTTGTCGAGTGATACATAGTTCAGCAAATGCTTTGAATGAAGACAGCTTGTCCTCTTTATAATCACGAATTGCTTTAAACAACCCTATCATACCTTCTTGAACAATGTCTTCTCGATCGGCACCCACTAAAAAGTAAGATCTTGATTTCGCACGAACAAAGTTCTTATACTTGTGAATTAAATATTCTAGAGCGTCAGTATTACCTTTTCGAACTAACTCAACGATTGCCTCATCCTCTAAATCACGAAATGTAACGTCGCCTATACTTACGAAGCCTGCTTCCACCTTGATCCCTCCGACCGCTATTTATTTAGCAATATTATACAGTAAAAAGATAAAGAGCGTCAATGCTTCAACGCTCTCCTCTTCTTAATTTTTCTAATTTTTCTGTAATATCCTTACTAAATATCTTTCGCATGGCGGGCTGCTGTTCTTTCGCGTCTTTTGTACGCCTTCTTACTTGTTGTTCCATCGCTTGTACTTCCAACTCTAATTCACGCGCAGATTTTCGAAGGGCACCTTGCGCAAATATAACCCATTGTTCTGTATAATCAGAAGTCGCAACATATATTTGTGTATTTATATTTCTAAGCTCTATCGCAAGTTGCTCTATCTTTTCGTCTGCAGTTTGATTCTTTCGTGTGAATATTACTTCTACACGAGATTGTTTCATCTTTTTTTCAATACCATGGACTGTATAGGCATCAAAGACTATCATCACTTTTGTGCCTGTATAACCTTGATAATCCGCCATCTTATCAATAAGCGCATCTCTTGATGATTGTAAATCTACATCCCGCAGTTTCTTCAAATCTCCCCAAGCTCCGATAATGTTGTAGCCGTCAACGATTAAAATATCGTTCATTTTTTATTTACCAATTTCGTGACGTTTACGATATACCTCATACATTAACAAACTTGCGGCTACTGAAGCATTTAAGGATGTAACTTTACCAACCATCGGTAGAGTGATTAAGAAATCACACTTTTCACCAATAATACGACTCATACCTTTTCCTTCACTACCAATTACTAATCCAATCGGCATTGTACCATCTAAATTACGGTAATCCGTTTTCCCTTTGGCATCTGTACCAGCAATCCAAAGTCCACGCTCTTTTAATTCATCAATTGTACGAGATAAGTTTGTTACGCGCGCAACAGGAATGTATTCAATCGCTCCTGTTGATGCTTTCGCAACTGATGCGGTAAGTCCCACAGCTCTTCTCTTCGGAATAATAATTCCATGAGCTCCTGTTGCATCAGCAGTACGCATAATAGAACCTAGGTTATGCGGATCTTCAATCTCATCTAAAATCAAGAAGAACGGATCTTCATTACGTTTTTCTGCCACTTTGAATAAATCTTCTAACTCTGCATACTGATATGCAGCTACTTGAGCAATTACACCTTGATGATTACCCTCAACTAATTGATCTAACTTTTTCTTTGGTGCATGTTGTAAAATAATCTTATTTTCTTTCGCTAACGCTAGTACAATTTGTACTTGTCCTTTGGCAGCACCTTCTGCGATCCAAATTTTATTAATATCTCTCCCTGATCTTAACGCTTCAATTACAGGGTTACGTCCGATAATATATTCACTAGTCATGATGATGCGCCCCCTTCCTTTTCTTCTAAAACTGCAATTGCCTTATATACAATTTCGTCTAATCTTTCACGATTATTTAATAAATGATGATAACCAATTAGTGCTTCAAAGGCTGTACTATGTCGATATGTTTGTACATCCGTATTTTTCGGAACTGTACCTGAATTTGCATTACGCCCTCTTCTTAATACCGCCTCTTCTTCCTCTGTCAAAAATGCCGTCTCTAATAAATGATAAACAACTTTCGCCTGTGCTTTTGCTGAAACAAAGCTCGTCCCTAAGCGATGTAATTGATTAGGGCGAACTTTTCCTTTTTGAAGGAGGTGATAGCGGATATATTGTTCATATACCGCATCACCCATATACGCTAACGCCAAGCTGTTTAATTGCTTTGCATCAATCATCCTTATCCTCTTTTCCATCTTGTACCTTGAGCGGTATCTTCTAAAATAATATTACGTTCTTTTAAATCGTCACGAATTTGATCAGACAATGCGAAATCGCGATTTTTACGAGCTTCAATGCGCTTTTGGATAAGCTCTTCAATTTCTTCATCCAGTAATTCTTCTTTTGATAATTCTAATCCTAAAATATCAAATAACGTTTCCAGTTGTTTTACGTATGCTTCAATCACAACTTTAGATGTATGTTCTTCAAGTAAATATTGATTTGCATGATTTGCTACGTTGTATAATTCGGTAATTGCATTTGCAGTGTTAAAGTCATCATTCATTGCCTCTTCAAATGCAGTCTGGAATTTCTCTATTTCAGCTAACCATTTCTCATTATGGTCCGTTAAATCCGTACTACTCTCCATACGATGCTTTAAGTTTCCATAAGCTGTTTTAATTCTTTCCAGTCCATTATTCGTACTTTGTAATAACTCTTCACTAAAGTTAATCGGGTGACGATAGTGTACTGATAACATAAAGAATCTAATTAACTGCGGGTCGTATTGCTTAATAATATCGTGAACTAAAATAAAGTTACCCAGCGATTTAGACATCTTCTCATTGTTAATATTAATATATCCATTATGCATCCAGTAACGTGCAAACGTTTTTCCAGTCAATGCCTCTGACTGCGCAATTTCATTTTCATGATGCGGGAACGCCAAGTCTTGCCCACCAGCATGAATGTCAATTGTATCCCCTAAGTACTTACGCGCCATTGCTGAGCATTCAATATGCCATCCTGGACGTCCTTGCCCCCAAGGGCTTTCCCAGAAGATTTCTCCTTCTTTCGCAGCTTTCCATAAAGCAAAATCAAGAGGGTCTTGTTTCTTTTCCCCTACCTCAATACGAGCACCGTGACGTAAATCTGCGATTGGTTGATGTGATAATTTACCGTAACCTTCGAATTCCTTCGTCTTAAAGTACACATCACCCTCTGATTCATATGCATACCCTTTATTCACAAGTTCTTGAATAAATTCAATAATGATATCCATATTTTCTGTTACACGAGGATGAACTGTTGCGTGTTTGCAACCTAGTGCTGTTACATCTTCAAAGTACGCTTCAACAAAACGATCAGCAATCGTTGGTACATCTTCACCTAATTCATTTGCCGCTTTAATTAATTTATCATCTACGTCCGTAAAGTTAGATACATATTGCACATCGTATCCTTTGTATTCTAAATAACGACGCACTGTATCGAATACCATAGGAGGTCTTGCATTCCCAATATGAATGTAGTTATAAACTGTAGGTCCGCATACATACATCTTTACCTTATTTTCTTCTAATGGAACAAACTCTTCTTTTTGACGTGTTAACGTATTATAAATGTGAATAGTCATTTTTATCCTTCCTTTCTACCTTTAATTCCAATTGTTTCTTCAATTTATCAAGTTCTACTTCCATAGCCTTTAATTTATCAAAAATCGGATCTGGAAGGTCAGAGTGATTTAATTCTTGACCAATCTTTACTCCATTTTGAATAACGACACGGCCAGGTATACCTACAACTGTAGAATGTGCAGGAACTTCTTTTAATACGACAGACCCTGCTCCGATTTTAGAATTCTCTCCCACAGTAATAGACCCAAGAACTTTAGCACCCGTCGCAATTAATACATTATCCTGAATTGTTGGGTGCCTCTTCCCTTTTTCTTTTCCTGTACCACCTAATGTAACCCCTTGATAAATCGTTACATTATCACCAATTTCACAAGTTTCTCCAATTACAACTCCCATTCCATGATCTATAAAAAAGCGTCGACCAATAGTTGCTCCTGGATGGATCTCAATGCCAGTAAAAAAGCGGCTCACTTGTGAAACAAAACGTGCAAGAAAGAAAAAATTTCTTTTATAAAAAGCATGTGCAATTCGATGGGCCCAAACTGCATGTAATCCAGAGTAAGTTAAAATGACTTCGAAATAACCTCTTGCCGCTGGATCCTGTTCAAAAACGACTTCAATATCTTCCCGAAGCCTCTTAAACATCGGTGTTCCCTCCCCTTTATGGGCTGCTTTTTTGTCGAACGAACTAACTCCCCTAACTCATCACTTCTCCCCTAATTCTTTATATAAGGAGATAAATTCTATATTCATACCTATTTACACGGTATAAAAAAAAGGCGTCTCTGTCATATTGACAGAGACGCCTTTTAAGCGCGGTTCCACTCTGTTTAGGCTTAAAAAAGCCTCAAACTCATCCATGATAACGGTGTACACCGCTTCTGCTTACTTTGCGGCCTAAGACATCCCACGAAGCAATTCGCTGTTCAGCAGAAGACTCGAAGGGGCATTTCAAAAATCCGCTTATAAACCACTCCCAGCCTAAAGGTGGTTCTCTCTGTAAAAAGCCTGATTTTCTACTTCTCCTTCTCGTCGCTTTTCCTTATTAGGTTTTAGGTATACTTATTATATTTCTAAACCTAGAAAATGTTAACCAATTACTTTTTGAAGACGATTTAAAACTTTTTCTTTTCCAAGAAGTGCAATAGCATTCGGAAGCTCTGGACCATGCGTTTGTCCTGTAGTTGCAACACGGATTGGCATAAATAAATTTTTACCTTTATGTCCCGTTTCCTTTTGAACTGCTTTAATCGCTGCCTTAATTGCTGCTGGCTCCATTGCTTCTAGAGCTTCTATTTGACCAGCAAATGCACGAAGTACTTCAGGTACTTGTTCACCATTTAATACTTCTTGTCCTTCTTCTTCATAATCAACATGATCTTTAAAGAACATTTCAGAAAGCTCTACAATTTCAGCTCCAAAACTCATTTGTTCATGGTATAAAGCAATTACATCACGAATCCAAGCTTGGTCTTGTTCGCTTAAAGTTTCTCCCACACGTCCAGCTTTCACTAAATGCGGTAAGCTTAACTCTACAACCGTATCTAAATCTTGCTTTTTCATATACTGGTTGTTCATCCATTTTAGTTTTTGAGAATCAAATAATGCAGGTGATTTTGATAAACGAGCTGCATCGAACATTTTGATAAACTCATCTTTAGAGAAGATTTCTTCTTCTCCTACCGGAGACCAACCTAGTAGTGCAATAAAGTTAAAGATTGCTTCTGGAAGATACCCAAGCTCTTTATATTGCTCAATAAATTGAATAATAGATTCATCACGCTTACTTAACTTTTTACGACTTTCATTAACAATTAGAGTCATATGACCGAATTGTGGAATATCCCAGCCGAAAGCTTCATAAATCATCATTTGTTTCGGTGTATTTGAAATATGATCATCACCACGAAGTACATGTGTAATTTCCATTAGATGATCATCTACTGCTACTGCAAAGTTATAAGTTGGAATTCCATCTTTTTTCACAATAACAAAATCACCGAAATCATTTGAATGGAACGCAACTTCATCTTTTACAATATCTTTGAATGTGTAGTCACGATCAGCTGGTACACGGAAACGAATACTTGGAATACGTCCCTCAGCTTCAAATTCTTTCACTTGTTCTTCAGTTAATTCACGGTGGTTACCTGCGTAACGAGGTGTTTCACCGCGAGCGATTTGTCCTTCACGCTCTGCTTCTAGCTCTTCTTCTGTCATATAACATTTATAAGCTAGACCACGCTCTAATAAATCTTCATATAATTTTTTATAAATATCTAAACGCTCTGTTTGGCGATATGGTCCAAATTCACCACAAACATCAACACCTTCATCCCAGTCCATACCGAGCCATTTCAAGTATTTTAATTGGCTTTCTTCTCCACCAGCCACGTTACGTTTTACATCAGTATCTTCAATACGAATAATAAATTTGCCATCTAAATGACGAGCAAATAAATAATTAAATAATGCCGTACGCGCATTTCCGATATGTAAGTGTCCTGTTGGACTTGGCGCGTAGCGCACTCTCACTTGCTTTTCCATAATTGGTACACCTTCCATTCTTAATGTCAACACATTCTATAATTGTACACCAAAAAAATGTGATTATCCATCTTACGAATTAAAAACCATTATTTTTTCTGTAATAAAACAACCGCTTGAGAAGCAATCCCTTCTTCTCTACCTGTAAATCCTAATTTTTCTGTTGTTGTTGCCTTTACATTAATGTTATTGATAGACGTTTCTAACAGTTCACTAATGCGCTTACGCATGCTCTCAATATGTGGTGCCATTTTTGGTTTTTGAGCAATAATTGTACAATCTAAATTTCCTAACTCGTAACCTTGTTCACGCACAAATTCCCAAACTTTTTGTAACAATACAGCTGAATCTGCATCTTTAAAAGCTGGGTCTGTATCAGGAAAATGCTTTCCGATATCTCCTGCTGCAATCGCACCTAAACATGCATCAGCAATCGTATGTAACAATACATCTGCATCTGAATGACCAATTAATCCTTTCTCGTGTGGAATTGTAATTCCACCGATAATCAACGGACGCCCTTCCGCAAATTCATGTACATCAAAACCTTGTCCAATTCGAAACATCCTTACTTCCTCCTTAAGCTAAACTACTGAGCTTTATGACTCTATATTATATCGCTATCCTTATAAAGAAAAGCCCGGCTGTTGCCGAGCTTTTCTTTATTAACACATCATCAACGTTATTTCTTCTGAACACGAAGGAAACTTTCAGCAATTAGTAGATCTTCCGGAGTCGTCACTTTAATATTATAGTAACTCCCCTCCACTACACCAACTTGCTTCCCAACGCGTTCTACGAGACTTGCATCATCTGTGCCAAGAAAACAACTTTGCTTTGCGCTTCTATGAGCTTCTAGCAAAAGAGAAACAGAGAATCCTTGTGGTGTTTGTACAGCGTTAAGTTGAGACCGCTCTACCGTTTCTACAACAACACCCTGCTCTACTTTCTTAACAGTATCTTTTACTGGCACTGCACAAATGGAAGCTCCATATTTTTCTGCTGCAGTTAATACATCGCGAATCACTTTATTCGTTACGAACGGGCGCGCCCCGTCATGAACAAGAACATATTCGACACCACTCGCATACTGAAGTGCGTTATATACGCTATCTTGTCTTTCGGCTCCACCCTGAATAAATTGTACGTGCTTTTCAATCTGGTACTTCTGCATCAACTCTTCAAAATACGGGCGTTCTTCTTCGTTAATTGCCATAATAATACTTTTGCACGCTTTATCTTTTTCAAAAGCACGCAATGTGTGCACAATAATTGGTACTTCATCTATAAGTAAAAATAACTTATTTTTACCAGCACCCATTCGTTTCCCTTGGCCCGCTGCCGGAATAATTAATGTATACATATTAATAATCCTCTACTTATAATGCTTTTTCTAGCAATTTACGTTTTGCGAAAATCATACGACCAGCCGATGTTTGTAATACGCTAGTAACAAGTACATCAAGTTGTGAACCCACATACTCTCTACCATCTTCTACTACAATCATCGTACCATCATCTAAGTATGCAACACCTTGATTTTGTTCTTTACCATCTTTCACAACATAAACACTTAATTCTTCACCAGGGAGTACGACTGGTTTAATCGCATTAGCTAAATCATTAATGTTTAACACCGTAACCCCTTGTAATTCAGAAACTTTGTTTAAATTGAAATCGTTTGTTACTACAGTTCCACCAGTGATTTTTGCCAACTTTACAAGCTTGCTATCTACTTCTTGGATATCATCGAAATCGCCTTCATAAATTTCTACCGGAATTGGCATCTCCTTTTGAATACGATTTAAAATGTCTAGCCCTCTGCGGCCACGATTACGCTTTAAAGCATCTGAAGAATCGGCAATATGCTGAAGCTCTTCTAATACGAATTGCGGAATGACAATTGTTCCTTCTAAAAACTTTGTTTGGCAAATATCTGCAATACGTCCGTCAATAATTACACTCGTATCAAGAATTTTCCAATGAGTCGTAGATTTTTCTGCTTCGACCTCTACCTCTTCATTCTCACTATTGTTTTTCTTCTTACCTCCGCGTTGGGGTAATGTAAATAATCCTAGCAATTCATTCCTCTTTTTAAACCCTACTTGGAATCCTAAATATCCAAGTAAAAGGGTGAAGAACACTTGCAACACCGTACTAATAACTGGAATTGTAAATTCACGAATTGGTATCAAAATTAAATATGCAACAATAAGACCAGAGATTAATCCTAATGTACCAAATAAAACATCTGCTACAGGCGCCTTTACAAGAGCCTCTTCAATATGCTTAATAAGTTGAACAATATAATCTACAAGCCAAAATGTTGTTAAAAATAAAATAATTGCACCAATAATTGCACGAACATACGATCCTTCCAACAAAGGAACCGCACCGATATCTAATACATTAATAATTTTTGGGATTAAGTAAATCCCTAACGCTCCCCCGATCACTAAAAAGAAGAGCTGTACAATCCGTTTTAACATCCAACCACCTCCTACTCATTATTAACCATTGTTTCGCTAATCAAAACGCCGAATGCAAAAGCGGACGTGTTTTTTTGTAAATAGTTTTATTTACCAATATATCATATCATATACCAAAAATGTTCTAGTGTCGTTATATTATAGAATCAATGTAATATTCTTAATTGTGTCTACTCATATAGAGATGCTCTTGAATTCTTTTTAGACCTTCTCGTATTTTCTTCGCTCTCACTTCTCCAATTCCTTCCACATCATCCAATTCATTAATAGTTGCTCGGCAAACACCTTGCAATGTTTTAAATCGATTAATTAAATTCTCGATAATAAGTGGCGGAACACGAGAAATCTTGCTTGTGATTCGGTACCCTCTAGGTGTCACACTTTCTTCTAAACTTGTTTGTCCTGGATACCCAAGTAATTTAACTAAATCACTATCCTCTAAAAGTTGTGTATTTGCAAGATCTTGTAACTTTTTCAAGATTTGATGATGGTCTTGTGTTTTCTCCTGGTGATAATCTTTAATTAACAATGCTGCCTCTGCCTCTAAATCAGCTAGTAATTCTGTAAGCTGTAAACGAATTAACCTACCTTCTGTTCCTAGCTCATGAATATAGCTCAATATTTCATTTTTTATACGCAGCACCATTTCAACACTATGTAAAACGTGAACCACCTCGGACATTGTAACGACCTCTTCAAATTCTAGAATACCCAAATTCGTAATGCCGTCATTCCATACAGCCTTATATTTTTCTAGCGTTTGAATTGCTTGATTTGCCTTCGTTAAAATGACACCTATATCTTTTAGTGTATAACGTAAGTTCCCTTGATATAGCGTAATTACATTACGTCTTTGTGAAATGGCCACAACAAGGCTGCCCGTCTGCTTTGCTACACGCTCTGCTGTTCGGTGACGCATACCTGTTTCAATAGAATCAATAGATGAATCCGGAACTAACTGTGCGTTTGCAATTAAAATTTTACTTCCAGTTTCATTTAAAATAAGTGCTCCATCCATTTTTGCTAATTCATATAAACTAGCAGGAGAGAATGCGCAATTAATATGAAAACCACCATCAACAATGCTTTTAATCTGCTCATTATACCCAAGAACAATTAGTCCCCCTGTTTGTGCACGAAGTACATTATCTATCCCTTCGCGCAGTGGTGTTCCCGGGGCCACGAGCTGTAAAATATTAATTATACTTTTGACACGTTGCTTATTTTCTTCCATAGCCTAGCCTCCTAATGTCAAACGAAGCGCTTCTCCTAAATTAGAAACACCTACAACCTCAATCCCCTCTGGAATTGTCCACCCCCCTAAATTTTTTCTAGGAATGATAGCACGTTGAAATCCTAATTTAGCTGCTTCTTGTACACGTTGTTCGATTCTTGATACTCTTCTTATTTCTCCAGTTAATCCAACTTCTCCTATTACCGCATCAGTTGGTGCCGTAGATTTATCTCTAAAACTTGAAGCTATACTTAAGGCAACAGCTAAATCAATTGCCGGTTCATCTAATTTCAAACCACCAGCTACTTTTAAATACGCATCTTGATTTTGTAATAGTAAACCTGTTCTTTTCTCTAGTACCGCCATAATAAGCGAGACACGATTATGATCAATTCCTGTCGCCATTCTTCGAGGATTTCCAAAACTAGTAGGGGAAATTAATGCCTGTATTTCTACTAAAACTGGTCTTGTTCCTTCCATTGAGGCAACTACTGTTGAACCTGCAACTCCAACTGGTCTTTCCTCAAGGAAAATTTCAGAAGGATTTAAGACTTCTGCAAGGCCAAGTTCTTTCATTTCAAAGATACCCATTTCATTCGTAGAACCAAAACGATTCTTTACAGCTCGTAAAATACGATATGTATGGTGTCGATCTCCTTCAAAGTAAAGAACTGCATCGACCATATGTTCTAACATACGCGGCCCCGCAATTGCACCTTCTTTTGTCACATGTCCTACGATGAAAATTGGGATTCCCTTTGTTTTTGCAAGTTTCATTAATTCTGCTGTACATTCACGTACTTGCGCCACGCTACCAGGAGCTGATGTCACCTCAGGTAAATGTATCGTTTGAATAGAATCAATAACAACAAAAGCAGGATTCATCTCTTCAATATGTGCTGCAATACGCTGTAAATCTGTCTCTGATACAACAAATAGATTACTACCATTTACATGTAAACGATCTGCACGAAGTTTAATCTGCTTTGCTGACTCCTCACCTGATATATACAATACATCATATGAAGCATCTGCTAATTGCGAGGAAATCTGTAATAATAACGTTGATTTTCCAATCCCAGGGTCCCCACCAATAAGTACTAAAGATCCATCTACAATTCCGCCACCTAGTACACGGTTAAACTCCTGAAATTTTGTTTCAATACGTGCCTCAGACTTTGTTTCTACTTCTGTAAGACGTCTTGGTTTTGTTACTTCTGTTTGAATTGCATTTGCATAATTTAGGCGTCTGGATGATACAACGGGTTCCATCTCTTCAACAAGCGAATTCCATTGACCACACCCTGGACATTTACCCATATATTTTGGTGATTGATAACCACACTCTTGACATGTGAATTTTGTTTTCTTTTTAGCCATATCTTTTTATATTTCACTTCGCTTTCATCTATAAACATTTGACCTTCTCGTACAAGAAAGAGGGCTATCTCGTAGCCCTCTTAGTTTGTCTATACTTATTTTACCTTTTCAGCACTATGAATGACAAATGTTTCCCCTTCTACATCAAAGATAACTTTTTGTCCTTTCTCAATAGCACCTTTTAAAAGTTCTTCCGATAGTCTATCTTCTACATGCTTCTGAATTGCTCTACGTAGTGGACGAGCACCATATTCACGATCAAACCCTTTATCAGCAATAGCTGCAATCGCCCCTTCTGTTAATTGCAATTCAATTTCTTGTTCTTTTAAGCGATTCACTAACTGATTTACCATAAGAGTCACAATTTCTTGAATATGTTTTTTCTCAAGCATATGGAATACGATAATTTCATCAATACGGTTTAAGAATTCTGGACGAAATGCCTTTTTCAGCTCATCCATTACTTTACCTTTCATATCCGAATAATCACGGCTTTCATCTTGTACGTTAAATCCAAGATGTTTGTTACGTTTTAACGCCTCAGCACCAACGTTAGACGTCATAATAACAATCGTATTACGGAAGTCAACTGTACGTCCTTTAGAATCAGTTAAACGACCATCTTCCAATACCTGTAGTAAAATATTAAATACATCAGGATGCGCCTTCTCTACTTCATCTAATAGGACAACTGAATACGGCTTACGACGAACCTTCTCTGTTAATTGTCCGCCTTCTTCATACCCAACATATCCTGGAGGAGAACCAACTAAGCGAGAAGTTGAATGTTTCTCCATATACTCAGACATATCAATGCGAATCATTGCATCCTCATCACCGAACATAGATTCTGCCAATGCTCTTGCTAATTCTGTTTTACCTACACCTGTTGGTCCTAAGAAAATAAATGAACCAATTGGACGTTTCGGATCTTTCAGTCCTGCTCTTGCACGACGAACAGCTTTCGCTACAGCCACTACCGCTTCATCCTGGCCGATGACACGATCATGAAGAATGGATTCTAAGTTTAATAATTTATCAGTCTCTGTTTGTGCAAGTTTAGAAACAGGGATACGTGTCCATGTAGAAACGACATTTGCAATATCTTCTACCGTAACCTCTGAATTTTCTTTTCCTTGTTGTTCTTTCCACTGACGCTTTGTATCTTCCAATTTCTCACGTAAGCGTTGTTCCATATCACGTAAGGAAGCAGCCTTTTCAAACTCTTGACTTTGTACAGCCGCATCTTTTTCTTTTCGAATTTCCTCAAGATTCACTTCAAGCTCTTTTAAGTTTGGTGGTGTTGTATAAGAACGTAAGCGAACCTTTGAAGCAGCTTCATCAATTAAATCAATTGCTTTATCTGGTAAGAAACGATCCGTAATATAACGATCGGAAAGTTTCACAGCTGCATCAATTGCATCATCTGTAATAGACACACGGTGATGGGCCTCATAACGATCGCGTAAACCTTTCAAGATTTGAGTTGATTCTTCTAGACTCGGCTCATCAACATGAATTGGCTGGAAACGTCTCTCTAAAGCTGCATCCTTTTCAATATATTTACGATACTCATCTAAAGTTGTCGCACCAATACATTGTAATTCTCCGCGTGCTAAAGATGGTTTTAAAATATTTGATGCATCGATTGCACCTTCTGCTCCACCTGCACCGATTAATGTATGAAGTTCATCAATAAATAGAATAATATTCCCTGCTTGACGTATTTCATCCATTACTTTCTTTAAACGATCTTCAAACTCACCACGATATTTCGTCCCAGCTACCACTGTTCCCATATCTAGTGTCATAACACGCTTATCTCTTAACGTTTCAGGAACTTCATTATTTACGATTTGCTGTGCTAACCCTTCAGCAATTGCTGTTTTACCTACACCAGGCTCTCCAATTAACACTGGATTGTTTTTTGTTCTACGGCTTAACACTTCAATTACACGTTGAATTTCTTTACTACGTCCAATAACAGGATCCAAACGATTCTCACGTGCAACAACTGTTAAGTCGCGCGCTAAACTGTCTAGTGTCGGTGTATTTGCATTTGTCGATGAACCACCTTGGTGACCTGAACTTGCTTCGTTACTTCCAAGAAGTTGTAACACTTGTTGTCTTGCTTTGTTAAGGCTGACGCCTAAATTATTTAAAACACGTGCCGCTACACCTTCACCTTCACGGATTAAGCCAAGTAAAATATGTTCTGTTCCAACGTAAGAATGTCCTAGCTTACGCGCTTCATCCATAGACAATTCAATAACTTTTTTAGCACGAGGTGTATAATGTACAGTTTGAGAAGCTTCTGTTCCACGTCCAATTAACGCTTCTACCTCTTTTTGCACTTTCTCCGGGCTCAATCCAAGAGCAATTAACGCTTTTGCTGCAATTCCTTCACCTTCGCGTACAAGCCCAAGTAAAATATGTTCTGTTCCAATATTATTATGCCCAATGCGAATTGCTTCCTCTTGAGATAAAGCTAATACTTTCTGTGCTCTTTCTGTAAATCTTCCAAACATCATAGAAATCGCCTCCTACTTGCGCTTAGTTTTTTTCAATACGTAATCGCTCACGGATTAAGGTTGCTCTTCGATAATCTCTTTCTTCTGGTCCTAAAGGTCCTCCTGCGTATTGTTGTAAAATACCTGGTTGCGTAAGAACCATTAGCTCAGTCAAAATATTTCTCGATATACCTTTTATATATCCTAGATCAATACCAAGTCGTACATCCGATAAGCAAGTTGCCGCTTCTGCAGATTGAATTAAACGACTATTTGCTAGTATACCGTAAGAACGATAAACCTTATCTTCAAGCTCAATACTCGAATTTTGTACAATTAATTCTCTGGCCAATTTTTCTTGTTGTATAATTTGCTGCATGACACTCTTTAAATCTGCAATAATATCTTCTTCGGATTTCCCTAGCGTCATTTGATTTGATACTTGAAATATATTACCTAACGCTTCGCTACCTTCACCGTATATTCCTCTTACTACTAAACCTAATTTTTGAATTACTTGTATAATACGGCTAATTCTTTTTGTTAAAACCAGCCCTGGTAAATGAATCATTACAGAAGCTCTTAATCCTGTACCAACGTTAGTAGGACAACTCGTAATATATCCAAGTGATTCATCAAAAGCATATTCAACCTCTTTCTCAATCCAATTATCTATTTGATTGGCGCTTTGAAGCGCCTTTGATAACTGTAGTCCTGGAAATAGGCACTGAATCCTAATGTGGTCTTCCTCATTAAGCATCACACTAATGTGTTCGCTTTCTGATAACAGACATGCTCCATATTCAGTCCCTGCTAGATTTGGACTAATTAAATGCTTTTCGACTAAAACTCTCCTTTGAAGAGGCGTTAATTCATTCATTTTTAATAGTCCAAACTTCCCAAAGGGCTCTACCGCTTTATTTATAAATTTCTTTTTAAATAATTCTTGAACCTTTTGAGCTTCCTCTTCGTTTTGCATAGTAGAAAATTGATATTGCTTAAAATTACGAGCCAAACGAATTCGACTACTTAAAACAATATCAGAATCAGGGCCATCCCCCTTCATCCATGGACTAATCGCTTCATTCATAATTTTGTCCAGTGACATAGAACTACTCCCCCTCTCTATGCTCACTAAGCTGAGTTTCAAGCCCTCGAATTTCATCTCTTACCTCAGCAGCTTTCTCAAACTCCTCATTCTGTACATATTGTTTCAGAATAAGTTTTAGTTCATCTAATTCTTTCTTTAAGTGGATATTTCCTTCCATTCGTTCCGGAATTTTTCCACAATGTTCTGTATGTCCACCATGAAGTCGTTTTAACAATGGGTTTAAGTGTCCTTTAAATGTATCGTAACAAGAAGCACAACCAAGGCGTCCCACCTTTGTAAAATGTTCGTATGTCATCTTACAACCTGGACATCTTATTGTATTTGTATTTGAAAACCCGTTTTTTCCTTCTCCAAACATTGTTGATTCACCGTGTAATAAACCAGCAAATACATCATGAAATGAAAAGTTAGACTGTGATGATTGAAAGAAAGACGTATAGCCACTTTGCTCTGCACATTGCTCACAAAGATGAACTTCCGCCTTCTTCTCGTTGATTACTTTTGTATAATGTAAAGTTGCTGGTCTTATATTACAGTTTTGACAAGTCATCAATATCCCCACCTTTACAACAGGAACGATCTACCTCATGATACTTTTCATACATTACTAGATTGTCCTCTTTCCTTAATCCATTTAGATAAAAGTACATGCTCTTTTTCAAAACTTCTACAATATTTAACTGCCCTATCTTAATTATCATTCTTTTACAAAAGCTGTATTTATTTATATTTCAGTGTTCTTAACATTGCGCATAATATTCGAGCCCTAAGTTCATCTCGAGAAGGAATATCCATTGATAATACAGAACGATCTAGTACACTTAACATTAGTTTTGCTTCACGGCCTGTTATGATTCCCTCTTCTAATAAACGTATAATCATACTCTCTGCATTCCCTTGTGCAACGCTATGATCAATCATATGAAGCATTTGATCAATAATGTCTATATCATCATGCAGTTTGACTTTTATAATGCGAATGTAACCTCCTCCACCACGTTTACTTTCTACTACAAATCCTCTTTCTAATGTAAAACGGGTATTGATTACATAATTGATTTGAGATGGTACGCACTCGAATCGATCCGCAATCTCATTTCTTTTGATTTCAATCACATTATTATTACTTAAGTCAATAACTTGCTTTAGATATTGCTCAATGATATCAGATATATTTCTCATTTATCCGCCACCTTTATTGACTTTGACTATCTTTGACTTTAATTATATACGTATTAATAAAATTTGCAACTCTTTTGCTTATTCACTATCCTAGCCACATTCCCCTGCATTTAATCAAAATAGTAATTATTTAAGGACATTTTTTTAATTACTATGGATTATAAAAGAAAACACGAAAAAACACGAGTCATTTGACTCGTGTTTAGTTGCTTGGCGACGTCCTACTCTCACAGGGACAAGGTCCCAACTACCATCGGCGCTAGAGAGCTTAACTTCCGTGTTCGGTATGGGAACGGGTGTGACCTCTCTGCCATCATCACCAAACTATGAAGGCATATTCCTTCAAAACTAGATAACATTTGCTACATATTATATGGTTAAGTCCTCGATCTATTAGTATTCGTCAGCTCCACATGTCACCATGCTTCCACCTCGA
>NZ_SEIY01000023.1:0-60493 GCF_004634455.1 Bacillus sp. 007/AIA-02/001 | reverse complement strand
TTGCATGTATTAGGCACGCCGCCAGCGTTCATCCTGAGCCAGGATCAAACTCTCCAATAAAGTTAGTTTGTCTAGCATCTAAAATAAAAATTGACGTTTCACGTTGTTTGTTTCGTTTAGTTTTCAAAGTTCAATATCGCGTTTCAGCGACTTTTATAATATATCATAGTATATTATTTTCGTCAACAAGTTTTTTCGATAAGTTGTATCTCTCATTTGCTGACTCTGCCTATTATATAGGCTTTCTCTTCCCTATGCAAGTATTATTATAAAAAAATAAAGAGAGGGAAAATCCCCTCTCTTATTCTTCTGAAGAAACCTCTTCACTCGTTTCTTCCTCTTCATCTTTTTGTGCTTTTGCTACCGTCGCTACCTCTTGGTCTTCCTCTAATCGAATTAGACGAACACCTTGTGTATTACGTCCCATTTGAGAGATTTGATCAACTGGCATACGAATAATAACGCCTGCCGCTGTAATTAACATAATATCTTCTTCACCTGTAACAGATTTAACAGCTACTAATTTACCGTTCTTATCTGTAATGTTACAAGTTTTCAGACCTTTACCACCGCGGCTTTGCAGACGGTATTCATCAATCGGTGTACGCTTTCCGTAACCATTTTTCGTTACAATTAGAACATTTACATCCTCTTCGACAATTTCCATACCTACAACTTGGTCTTCATCGCCCAACGTAATAGCTTTAACACCTGCAGCATTACGTCCCATAGAACGAACATCTTGTTCATTGAAACGAATTAGCATACCGTTACTTGTCCCGACAATAATATCCTTATCACCCGATGTTAAACGTACAGATATTACCTCATCCTCTTCACGAAGAGAAATTGCAATTAAACCATTTGTACGTATATTTGCAAATGATGAAAGTGGCGTTCTCTTAGAAACCCCTTGTTTTGTCGTAAAGAATAAGAACTGATCGTCACCAAATTCACGAATCGGAATAATAGCGTTAATCCACTCACCCTTATCTACCCCTAATAGGTTAATAATTGGTAGTCCTTTTGCAGTACGACTATACTCTGGAATTTCATATCCTTTCGTACGGTATACTTTACCCTTGTTTGTAAAGAATAAAATATGATCATGAGTAGACGTTGTTAATAAATGTTCAACAAAGTCATCATCATTCGTACCCATTCCTTGCACACCACGTCCCCCACGGTTCTGTGTTTTGTACGTAGAAGCTGGTAACCTCTTAATATAACCGTTATGAGTTAACGTAATCGCAATGTTTTGTTCAGGAATTAAATCTTCATCTTCAATAAATTCCATACCGCCAATTGTAATTTCTGTTCGTCTCTTATCATTGAAACGCTCTTTTACTTCTGTTAATTCTTCACGAATAATCTCAAGAACTTTTTCTTCATCTGCTAAAATCGCTTTTAATTCAGCAATTAACTTCATTAAGTCTTGATATTCTTGCTCAATTTTTTCACGTTCTAATCCAGTTAAGCGTTGCAGACGCATATCTAAAATCGCTTGCGCTTGTTTCTCACTTAAACCAAAACGTTCCATTAAGCCTTGCTTGGCAATATCTGCCGTTTTTGAACTACGAATTAACGTAATAACTTCATCAAGATGATCTAAAGCAATTCGTAATCCTTCTAAAATATGAGCACGTGCTTCTGCTTTTTCTAATTCATAAGCAGTACGTCTACGAATTACTACCTTCTGATGCTCTAAATAATGATATAGATTTTGTTTTAAATTTAGTACTTGTGGCTCCCCATTTACAAGAGACAACATATTAATACCGAAACTTGTTTGAAGCGCTGTATGTTTATATAGATTGTTTAATAGTACGTTTGCATTAGCATCACGACGTACTTCCATGACAATACGCATACCATTACGATCTGATTCATCACGTAAATCTGTAATACCTTCAATTTTCTTATCGCGAACTAATTCTGCGATTTTTTCAATTAATCGTGCCTTATTAACTTGATAAGGTAGTTCAGTTACGATAATAGATTGTTTACCGTTTGACTTCTCTTCAATTTCAACCTTAGCACGAAGCATAATGGAACCGCGACCTGTTTCATAAGCTCTTCGAATTCCACTTCTTCCTAAAATTAAACCTGCCGTCGGAAAGTCTGGACCGGGAATGTATTCCATTAATTCCGCGATAGTAATATCAGGATTATGACTTAATGCCAGCACACCATCAATTACTTCGCCAAGCTGATGCGGCGGTATATTTGTTGCCATACCAACAGCAATACCTGTTGTACCGTTTACTAATAAATTAGGGAAACGCGCTGGTAGTACTATCGGTTCTCTTTCGGAACCATCATAGTTATCTTGATAATCAATTGTATTTTTTGAAATATCACGTATTAATTCCATAGAAATCTTAGACATTCTTGCCTCTGTATAACGCATTGCAGCTGCTGAATCTCCATCTACAGAACCGAAGTTACCATGCCCATCTACAAGCATATAACGTTGACTAAAATCTTGCGCCATACGTACCATTGTTTCATAAACGGCTGAATCACCATGAGGGTGATACTTACCGATTACTTCACCGACAATACGTGCTGATTTCTTATACGCTTTATCAGCTGTAATTCCTAAATCATTCATCGCATATAAAACCCTACGATGCACAGGTTTTAATCCATCACGAACATCTGGTAATGCACGAGATACGATAACACTCATTGCGTAATCTAAAAATGAGGTACGCATTTCATGACTAATATTAATTTCTCGAATTCGTGCTTGTTGTTGATTGTCTGACATCAACGAGCACCTCCTCTTACATTTCCGTTACACATACATTGATTTATATGTAGAAGACAGGAATACTTAGATTCCTGTCATTACTCATTTAAATATCAAGGTTCTTCACGTATTTTGCATTCTCTTGGATAAAGTTACGACGTGGCTCTACTTTATCTCCCATTAAAATTTCAAATGTTTCGTCTGCTTCAATTGCATCTTGAAGGGAAACTTGAAGTAATGAACGTACTTCTGGATCCATTGTCGTCTCCCATAGCTGAGTTGGATTCATTTCCCCTAGACCTTTATAACGCTGAATCCCTGGCTTAGGTTGGGCCGGTAATTCTGCTAAGATTTTTTCAAGTTCCTTATCGTTGTAAGCATATTGAATTTTTTTACCTTGTTGTATTTTAAACAACGGCGGCTGTGCAATATAGATATAACCACACTCAATTATTTGACGCATATAACGATAGAAGAACGTTAATAATAGGGTACGAATATGTGCACCATCAACATCGGCATCGGTCATAATAATAACCTTATGATAGCGTGCTTTTTCAATATCGAAGTCTCCACCAATATTTGTACCAATCGCCGTAATAATTGTACGAACTTCATCATTTGATAAAATCTTATCTAAGCGTGCCTTTTCCACATTAATAATTTTACCCTTCAGCGGTAAAATTGCTTGGAAATGACGATCGCGTCCTTGTTTTGCAGATCCACCCGCAGAGTCACCCTCTACGATGTAAATTTCACTAATTGCTGGATCTTTCGAAGAGCAATCAGCTAATTTACCAGGTAAACTTGAAACTTCTAACGCACTCTTTCGACGTGTCAATTCACGCGCTTTTTTCGCAGCTACACGTGCACGTGCAGCCATCGTACCTTTTTCTACAATTTTTCGCGCTACATTAGGATTTTCTAGTAAGAACTTTTCAAACGCCTCTGAGAATACAGACTCTGTAATTGTTCTCGCTTCACTATTCCCAAGTTTTGTCTTCGTTTGTCCTTCAAATTGTGGATTTGGATGCTTGATTGATACAATTGCTGTTAAACCTTCACGAACATCCTCACCAGTTAAATTACTGTCCGCATCTTTTAAAATGCTATTTTTACGACCATAGTCGTTGATTACACGAGTTAAAGCTGTTTTAAAACCTACCTCATGTGTACCACCTTCATACGTATGGATGTTATTCGTAAATGAGTAAATATTATTTGTGTATCCCTCGTTATATTGAAGAGAAACCTCAACCTGAATACCATCTTTTGAACCTTCTACGTACACAGGCTCTTCATGAATCGGTTGTTTTGAGCGATTTAAATGCTCAACGTATGATTTAATTCCACCTTCGTAATGGAATTCTTTCTTTTGCTTATGTTCACGTTTATCTTCAATTGTTAATTTAATATTACGATTTAAAAACGCTAATTCACGCATACGAGTTGCTAGCGTATCAAAATCGTATACTGTTGTTTCTTGGAAAATTTCCGGATCTGGTTTAAATCGAGTTATTGTTCCTGTTTGATCTGTGTCACCAATGACTTTTAAATCCGCAACCGGAATACCTCTTTCGTATTTTTGGTAATGGATTTTACCTTCACGATGTACAAATACTTCTAATTCTGTTGATAGAGCATTTACAACCGATGCCCCAACACCATGTAAACCACCAGAAACTTTATAACCGCCACCGCCAAATTTACCACCGGCGTGGAGAACAGTCATAATAACTTCTACAGCTGGACGTCCCATTTTTTCTTGTATACCAACCGGAATACCACGCCCATTATCCGTTACACGAATACTATTATCTTCTTCGATACTAACATTAATTTCATCACAATAACCTGCAAGTGCTTCATCAATACTATTATCTACGATTTCCCACACAAGATGGTGAAGCCCTTTTCCACTTGTAGATCCAATATACATACCAGGGCGTTTCCGAACTGCCTCTAGTCCTTCAAGCACCTGTATCTGACTTTCATCATATGCATTTTCTTGCATTTGCTTTTGTTCCATTGACACAAAGATCACCTACTTTTCCATTTAAACAGGGGTTATTCCCTATCTATTTCACAATCTACAGTGCCGTTCGTTACATGAATTGTTTTCGCTTCTTTTAATGTTTCGTGTTCAATTCCGTCGACACTCGTCGTTGTAACAAATGTTTGCACTTTTCCTTGAATTGTATTTAAAAGATGTGATTGACGATAATCATCTAATTCTGATAAAACATCATCCAACAAAAGGATTGGATATTCTTTAACCTCTGAATAAATCAATTCAATTTCAGCTAATTTTAGGGATAGTGCGGTCGTTCGTTGTTGTCCTTGCGAACCAAAGACTTGAACATTTTTACTATTAACGAAGAATTGTAAATCGTCACGATGAGGACCAATTAAAGTCGTACCACGGAAAATTTCACGTTGTTTCACAGATTGAAAACTTTCATAGTATACTTCTTTTATTTTCGACAAATCCATTGATTCTGATACATCTACACTTGGTTTATAGACAATTTCTAACTCTTCTAATCCACGGCTTATACCTCGATGAATTGGAGCTGCCCATTCCTGTAGCAAATGCAAAAATTCAAAACGTTTTTGCAGTATTTTCGCACCATGCTCAATTAGTTGAAGTGTAAATACATCCAACATCGTTTCCTCATTCTTACTATTCCCTTGCATTTTTTTCAACAAGTGATTTCGTTGCGTGAGCACCTTTTGATATTGACTTAATTCATACAAATATACAGGAGCTATTTGTCCTAATTCCATATCTAAAAAGCGTCTTCTTACTTGAGGGCTTCCTTTTACAAGATTTAAATCTTCTGGGGCAAACATGACAACGTTCATCACGCCAATATATTGACTTAACTTTTGTTGTTCAAGTTGATTTAATTTTGCCTTTTTACCTTTTTTCGAAATATTTAATTCCAAAGACAAAGAACTGTTTCTTTTTTGTAATTTCCCCTTTATTTGACCAAAATCTTCATCCCAGCGGATAAGTTCGCGATCATTAGAGGTTCTATGAGATTTCGCCATCGCTAAAACATAAATAGCTTCCATCAAATTTGTTTTCCCTTGTGCATTTTCGCCGATAATTACATTTACCTTATCTTCAAAGGAAAGCTCTAATTTTTCATAATTGCGATAGTTTTTTAATTGTATTTCTGAAATAAACAAAGGGCTCCCCCTTTATGCCTGAACTTGGAAAGTTCCGCTTCCTGGAATTTCAATAACATCATTCGCATATAGTTTGCGACCTCTTCTATTTTCAAGTTCGTTGTTCACGTACACTTCATATTCTTGTAAAAACCATTTTACAGCGCCACCTGTATCAATTACATCAGCTAACTTTAAAAATTGTCCTAGTGTAATATACTCTGTTGAAATTTTAATACGTTTCATAAAATCGCTCACTTTCTGAAAGTGTTCATTCTTTCATTGTACTAAATAAACTAGCATTAGGAAAGTAATACCCAAAAATCAAATAAGGGCCACTAGCATCTTTAAACTAGCAACCCTTATTCCTTACCTAGTAAGTACGAACCGGTAAAATTAATTGAATAATTGAATCATCATTTACTGTACGAATTAAGAACGGTCTCATTGCCCCAGTAAAGCTAACTTTAATCTCTGTACTATCCAAAGCTTTTAATGCATCCATCATATATTTTGCACTAAAAGATATTTTTAACTCTTCTCCATCTACTTTTTCGCATTGTACTTCTTCGACAACTTTTCCGATTTCTGGTGAATTCGAAGAAATCTCTAGCATTTCTTGCTCTAAAGTTGATAATTTAACAACGTTATTGCGGCCATCTCTTGCTAATAGTGAAGCACGATCAATTGCTTGTAGGAATTCTTTTGTATTTACAAAAATATCCGTTTTACTCTCTGCTGGAATTAAACGTGTCGTATCAGGATAATTTCCTTCTAACAATCTTGAGAAGAATAATAAATGTTTTGTACGGAATAATACTTGATACTCCGTAATAACGATATCTACCATTTCTTCAGACTCATCTAAAATTTTACTTAATTCATTTAAGCTCTTACCTGGAATAACAACATTAGCTTGGAATTCATCTGCAATGTTATGTCCTTCAATTTTTGCTTTTCGAAGTGCCAGTCTATGACTATCTGTTGCAATACAAGTTAACTCGCTGTTATATACCTTCCAGTTTACACCTGTCAAGATCGGTCTTGTTTCAGAAGTAGAAACTGCAAATACAGTTTGTCTGATCATATGCTTAAGTAAATCTGTTGGTATCTTAAATACATGATGTTCTTCAATCTGTGGCAATAACGGATATTCTGCAGAATCTAAACCATTTAAGTTAAACTCTGATTTTCCAGATTTTATTTTTGTCATAAAATGATTTTCTACAGAAATTTCGACAGTGTCTTTAGGTAGTTTTTTTACAATCTCACTAAAATATTTTGCCTGTAAAACAATGCTTCCTGATTGAGCAATTTCTACGATTTCTTTTCCATCTTCTTCGACTGGAATAAACGATTCAATAGAAATATCAGCATCGCTTCCTGTTAATGTAACCCCTTCTTCAGTAGCTACAACTTTAATTCCCGTAAGGATGGGGATTGTTGTACGAGAAGAAACTGCCTTCATTACATCTTGTACACCTCTTACAAGATAGTCTTTTTGTATTGTAAAACGCATAAAGAAAAACCTCCGGTAAGTATAAGATTTTATTTAATTAATAAAGATAAAAAAATAGTAGTAATAGTAATAGGGCTTGTGGATATGTGGATAACCCCTATAAAGGATGTAAAAACAGTCTATCTACATGTGGATAGACTGTGCGTAAAACAAGGTAAGTTATTCACACTATTCAGCTACTACTTTAAAATACCATTAATTTCTTCAACTTGCTTTTGTAATTGCGTATCGGTTTTTAGTAGTTTAGAGATTTTTTCATGGGCATGGATAACTGTTGTATGATCACGTCCACCAAATTCTTCACCTATTTTTGGTAAAGAGGAATCTGTAAGCTCGCGCGATAAATACATTGCAATTTGGCGAGGAAACGCAACTGATTTGGTACGTTTTTTCGCTTTAAAATCTTCTAATTTCACTTGATAAACATCCCCGACAGCTTTTTGAATATCATAAATAGAGATAATTTTTGGCTTAGAATTTGGAATAATATCTTTAAGTGCTTCAGCTGCTAAATCAGCATTAATATCTTTATTAATTAAAGATGAATAAGCTACAACTCGGATAAGTGCACCTTCTAATTCACGAATATTTGAATCAATTTGATTTGCGATATAAAGCATAACTTCATTTGGTATATCAAGCCCTTCAGCTTTTGCTTTTTTGCGTAAAATCGCAATTCGTGTCTCTAAATCTGGCGGCGTAATATCTGTAATAAGCCCCCATTCAAAGCGGGAACGAAGACGATCTTCTAAAGTCGGAATTTCTTTTGGTGGTCGATCACTAGAAATTACAATTTGTTTACTTTCTTCGTGTAATGCATTAAATGTATGGAAAAACTCTTCTTGAGTTTGTTCTTTTCCAGCAAGAAATTGAATATCATCTATCAATAAAACATCTACGTTGCGATATTTATTACGAAAATCAACAGCCTTATTATCACGAATAGAGTTAATAAATTCATTTGTAAATTTTTCTGATGATAAATATACAACTTTTGCATTTGGATTATGTTCAATTACATAATGACCAATTGCGTGCATTAAATGCGTCTTTCCAAGCCCAACTCCCCCGTAAATAAAGAGTGGGTTATACGCTTTAGCTGGCGCCTCGGCTACAGCTAATGAAGCTGCATGGGCAAAACGGTTACCAGAGCCGATAACAAATGTATCAAATGTATATTTTGGATTTAACATGCTCTGTGGTAAATGAGCTGAATCATCTTGTGCTGGATTCGGCTTAACTGGAGGCAGATCAATATCCTCTTCAGCTTGACTTTGAGGAATAATAAAGCGAATTGCTAATTTTGCCCCTGTTAAATCGTATAGTGTTTCTGAAATTAGTTCGGAGTAATGAGATTCTAGCCAGTCACGAGCAAATTCATTTGGAGCTGTAATCGTTAATACGTCTTTCTTCAAGTTATGAGCCGTTGTTGATTTTAACCATGTCTCATAACTAGGCTTGCTTACCTTTTTTTCTAATTCTTTTAAGGCACTATTCCATAAATCAGAGATATTTTCCAAAGGTGTCCCTCCTTTACTAAGATGGTAAAAGAATAAGGTTGCGCAACAAATGTACAACCCAATAAATATAAAATGTATATTTATACGAAACGTATTTTAAAACCTAAAAACGTCGTTTGTATATGAGATAGGGTTTTCGACAAAAAAAGCAAATGTGGACAACTATTTACCCACATGTGATTAAAACTGTCCACATGTTATACACAAACTGTGGATAAAATAAAGGTGTGGAAAACTTATTCAAAGTGAAAACACAACTATAATATCAAAAAAAAGTGGCTATAGCAATGAATTTAAGAAAGTTATCCACAAAATCAATACCTTGTGGAATAAACTTGTCCACAACACGATATACTGTGTAAAAGTGTGAAAAAAGTTTGTGGATATAAAAAACGTGAAAAAACATTTATCCACAAGGAAATATAGGTGCTGTGTAAAAGTATGTGAATAGGTTCAAAATGAATATTTGATGAAAATTTCTAGAACCATTGACATTTTCCTAGTTGATTAACTATAATTTATAGGACTGTCTTTAACAGATATTCCTCAGGGAGGTGTCATATAATGAAAAGAACTTACCAACCAAATAAACGTAAGCGCAGCAAAGTACATGGTTTCCGCAGCCGTATGAGCACAGCGAACGGACGTAAAGTGCTAGCAGCTCGTCGTCGTAAAGGAAGAAAAGTATTATCTGCGTAGACCACTGATCGTTCAGTGGTCTTTTTTTCTAATAATAGTGAATTTCCGCTGATGAAATACAGGAGTGTCAATTGATATGAAGAAAAAACATCGTATAAAGAAGAATGATGAATTCCAGGCGGTTTTTCAAAAAGGAAAATCAAATGCGAATCGTCAGTTTGTTGTATACCAATTAGATAAAGAAGAACAGCCAAACTTTCGCATCGGCCTTTCTGTTAGCAAGAAAATTGGAAATGCAGTAGTTCGTAATCGAATTAAGCGCATGGTCCGTCAGGCTATTACAGAGTTAAAAGATGAGATAGATTCTGGGAAAGATTTTGTTATAATAGCAAGGAAGCCTTGTGCAGAGATGACATATGAAGAAGTAAAGAAAAGCTTAATTCATGTCTTTAAACGCTCTGGTATGAAAAGAATAAAAAAGTAGCGTAAGGAAATGAATTACACTATATACATACCGATACAAGGAGGAGTAGGCTTTGAAAAAGAAATTAGGTTTACTAGCCATGGTCGTTGCATTAATGGCGATTGCCACCGGTTGTAGTGAAACGGGTCAGCCGATTACATCGAAAAGTACTGGGATTTGGAATGAATATTTCGTATATCCGCTTTCTCAGTTAATCACGTATTTTGCCGACTTATTTAACAGTAATTACGGTTTAGCAATTGTTATTACAACTCTTATCATTCGTTTTGCATTATTACCACTAATGATTAAACAAACGAAGAGTACGAAAGCGATGCAAGCGTTACAACCGGAAATGGTGAAGTTAAAAGAGAAATATAGCTCTAAAGATCAAGCGACACAGCAAAAACTGCAGCAAGAAATGATGCAGTTATATCAAAAAAATGGTGTAAATCCATTAGCTGGTTGTTTACCAATCTTTATTCAAATGCCAATTCTGTTCGCTTTTTATCATGCAATTATGAGAACAGCTGAAATTAAACAACATAGTTTCTTATGGTTCGATTTAGGACATGCAGACCCGTTCTATATCTTACCGGTCGTTGCAGCAATTACGACATTTATTCAGCAAAAGCTTGCAATGGCAGGAACAGCTGGTCAAAATCCGCAAATGGCAATGATGCTTTGGCTTATGCCGATTATGATTTTAATCTTTGCAATTAACTTCCCAGCCGCATTATCACTTTACTGGGTTGTTGGTAATATCTTTGGTATTGCTCAAATGTACTTTATCAAAGGGCCAGAAATTAAGGCTAGCAAAGCTGGAGGCTCAAGCAAGTGAGTGTAATTACTGCTAAAGGACAAACAGTCGAGCTGGCAGTAGAGGATGCTTTAAGGCAATTAGATACATCAAAAGATCGAGTAGATATAAATATTGTCGATGAGGGTAAAAGAGGATTCTTAGGTTTATTTGGGAATCGTCCTGCAGTAGTAGAAGTTGTATTGAAGAAAGATCCAATTCAAGAATGTGAAGAATATTTAAGAAATGTTATTCACGATATGGGTGTGGAAGTTGAGATTAGTAAAATTGTAAAAGGACGCGAAATTGAATTTACAATTTCTGGTGATAATGTAAGTGTTTTAATTGGGAAAAGAGGTAATACATTGAACTCTTTACAGTATTTAACAAAACTTGTCGCGAATCGTAACACGAAGCAGTATATCGGTATTACACTAGATGCTGAAAATTATCGTAGTAAAAGAAAAAGTACGTTAGAATCACTTTCTTATCGATTAGCGAAACAAGTATTTAATACGAAAAAAAGAGTTATTTTAGAACCGATGCCATCTTTTGAACGAAAAATTATTCATCAGGCATTATCAAATCATCAAGGTATCAATACAACTTCTGAAGGAAATGAACCACATCGGCATGTTGTAATATCTCCTAAATGACCGGTTGCTCAAATGAGTGCCGGTTTTTTTGAGCGGAAAATAGATGTGGATAACTAAAAAACACTAAACTTATCCACTGTGAATAAGTTTAGTGTTTTTTACATGGGGATATAATAAAATGAGTTATTCTTCTTTTGTAGATAGGTTCGTTATGGTATCCTAATAATTTAGTGAAAGAAATAATCATGTTGAAATAGAGATAAATAAGCAAGTGAGGTGAAAGGACATGGAATTTGATACAATTGCTGCGATTTCCACAGCGCTTGGAGAGGGTGCAATTGCCATTGTTCGAGTAAGTGGGGATGATGCGGTTGAGAAAGTTAATCGTATTTTTAAGGGGAAGGATTTAACAGAGGTTCCTTCTCACACTATTCATTATGGTCATATTGTTGATTTAGATACAAATCAAGTTATTGAAGAAGTTATGGTGTCTATTATGCGCGCACCAAGGACTTTTACACGTGAAAATATAGTGGAAATTAACTGTCACGGTGGACTTGTTTCAGTAAATAAAGTATTGCAACTTATTCTAGCACAAGGAGTACGATTGGCAGAACCGGGCGAATTTACAAAACGTGCTTTTTTAAATGGACGTATCGATTTATCACAAGCAGAAGCTGTTATGGATTTGATTCGAGCAAAAACAGATCGTGCGATGAATGTAGCAATTAATCAAATGGAAGGGCGATTATCTAAATTAATTGGTCTTTTGCGTCAAGAAATATTAGAAACATTAGCTCATGTTGAGGTAAATATAGATTATCCAGAATACGATGATGTAGAAGAGATGACACATAATATTTTAATTGAGAAAGCGACGCATGTTCGTTCGGAAATCGAAAAAATATTAGAAACATCAAAACAAGGGAAAATTTTACGTGAGGGTATTGCTACAGCAATTATCGGTAGACCCAACGTTGGGAAATCATCGTTATTAAATAGTCTTGTTCAGGAGAAAAAGGCAATTGTAACTGATATTGCAGGAACAACTCGTGATGTTATTGAAGAGTACGTTAACGTGCGTGGTGTACCTCTTAAACTTATAGATACAGCCGGTATTCGGGAGACAGAAGATGTTGTTGAACGAATTGGTGTGGAACGTTCAAAAGAAATGATGAGCCAAGCGGATTTAGTATTAGTTGTTGTCAACTATAGCGAGGCTTTAACAAATGAGGATGAAGATCTATTCCGTGCGGTACAAGGAAAAGACTTTATTGTTATTGTGAATAAGACTGATTTACCGCAAGCGATTGATATGGAACGTGTTACAGAGTTAGCCGCGGGAAATCGTGTTATTACAACATCCTTAATTGAGGAACAAGGAATAGATGAACTCGAAAAGGCAATAGCTGATTTATTCTTTGAAGGAACAATCGATTCTGCAGATATGACATATGTTTCTAATGCGAGACATATTGGATTATTAACACAAGCAGGAAAAACAATCGGTGATGCAGTTGAGGCGATTGAAAATGGTGTACCAATTGATATGGTACAAATTGATTTAACAAGAACGTGGGAAATACTTGGTGAAATTACTGGGGACACAGTGCATGAAAGCTTAATTGACCAGTTGTTCTCTCAGTTTTGTTTAGGAAAATAATATAGTGAAGTTGTAGAAAGATAGAGATTATTAGGAGGAATAAACAATGGGATACAATGCCGGTTCATACGATGTCATAGTAATCGGTGCAGGTCATGCAGGATGTGAAGCTGGTCTTGCGGCAGCACGAATGGGCTCAAAAACATTAATGTTAACAATTAACTTGGATATGGTAGCATTCATGCCATGTAACCCTTCTGTTGGTGGACCAGCAAAAGGGATTGTTGTTCGTGAAATTGATGCATTAGGCGGAGAAATGGGACGTAATATTGATAAAACTCATATTCAAATGCGTATGCTAAATACAGGTAAGGGACCAGCCGTACGTGCACTTCGAGCGCAAGCTGATAAATTCTCTTACCAACATGAATTAAAGAAAACAATTGAAGAAACACCAAACTTAACGTTGTTCCAAGGAATGGTAGAGCGTTTAATCGTTGAAGAAGGTGTATGTAAAGGGGTAGTTACACAAGCTGGTGCAGAATATACAGCAAAAACAGTTGTAATTACAACTGGAACATTTTTACGCGGCGAGATTATCATGGGCGACTTAAAATATTCAAGTGGTCCAAATAACCAGCAACCGTCTATTACATTATCTGAGCATTTAGAGGAGCTTGGATTTGATCTTGTGAGATTTAAAACAGGGACACCTCCTCGTGTAAACAGTAATACAATTGACTACAGTAAAACAGAAATTCAACCAGGTGATGATAAGCCACGTGCATTCTCTTTTGAAACAACGAAATTTATTATGGATCAAATTCCATGTTGGTTGACATATACAAGTACAGAAACACACCGTTTAATAGATGAAAATTTACATCGTTCAGCTATGTATTCTGGTATGATTAAAGGAACAGGTCCTAGATACTGTCCTTCTATTGAAGACAAAGTAGTAAGATTTAATGATAAACCACGTCATCAAATTTTCTTAGAGCCAGAAGGGCGTAATACACAAGAAGTATATGTACAAGGTTTATCCACAAGCTTACCAGAAGATGTACAACGTGACATGCTTAGAACAATTCCAGGCCTAGAAAATGTTGAAATGATGCGTACAGGTTATGCAATTGAATATGATGCAATTGTGCCAACACAACTATGGCCAACACTTGAAACGAAAAAGATTAAAAATTTATATACAGCAGGACAAATTAATGGAACTTCTGGTTACGAAGAGGCGGCCGGACAAGGGCTTATGGCTGGAATTAATGCAGCATGCCGTTCTTTAGGTAAAGAAGAAGTTGTTTTAGGTCGCGAGGATGCTTATATTGGCGTCTTAATTGATGATCTTGTAACGAAAGGTACAAATGAACCATATCGTTTATTAACGTCTCGTGCAGAATACCGTCTATTATTACGCCACGATAATGCTGATCTTCGTTTAACTGAAGTTGGTCGTAAAATTGGATTAATTAAAGAAGAGCGCTATGAGCGATTTACAAATAAAAAATTACAAATTGAACAGGAAAAGGAACGTTTAAGCAGCATTATTATTAAACCACGTCCTGAAGTTCAAGAATTAATTCGCAATATTGGCGGAAGTGAATTGAAAGATGGAATACGTGCAAGTGACTTATTACGTCGTCCAGAGATGACATATGAGCATATTCATCTTTTAGTACCAAGTGAAGTAGAATTAAGTGATGAAGTTAAAGAACAAGTTGAAATTCAGATTAAGTATGAAGGATATATTGAAAAATCTTTACAGCAAGTAGAGCGTATGAAGAAAATGGAGAATAAAAAAATCCCTGTAGATATTGATTATGATGCGATTTCTAGCATTGCTTCAGAAGCTAGACAGAAATTGAAAGATGTTCGTCCACTTTCAATGGGGCAGGCTTCACGTATTTCTGGCGTAAATCCAGCGGATATTTCCATTTTACTTGTGTATATAGAACAAGGAAAAATTGCACGCGTATCGAACCAATAAATAGTAAGGAGATATTGCTAGATGAACATAGAACAATTTCAATCTATGCTAGAAGAGAAGGGAATCACCCTCTCTTCTAGACAGTTAGAGCAGTTCAAAATCTACTTTGAAACATTAGTAGAGTGGAATGAAAAAATGAACTTAACGGCTATTACAGAAAAAGAAGAAGTATATTTAAAACACTTTTTTGATTCCATTACAGCTGCTTTTTATTATGATTTTTCAAAACCATTCTCAATTTGCGATGTTGGTGCAGGGGCTGGATTCCCAAGTATTCCTTTAAAAATTTGTTTCCCGCATTTAAAAGTAACAATTGTAGATTCGTTGCAAAAACGTATTAATTTCTTAAATCACTTAGCACAAAAGTTAGAATTAAGTGATGTTGCATTTTGTCACGATCGTGCTGAAACGTTTGGGAAAAAAGAAGGTGTACGTGAATCATACGATATTGTAATGGCACGTGCAGTTGCGCGTCTTTCTGTATTAAGTGAGCTATGTTTACCGCTTGTAAAAGTTGGAGGAACATTCATTGCAATGAAAGGTGCAGCAGCAAACGAAGAAATTGAAAATGGCAAGTATGCTTTAGAGGTGCTAGGCGGAGAGTTAAAAGAGATGTCTACGTTCCAATTACCGTTTGAAGAGAGTGAACGTAATATTTTATTAATCGAGAAAAAGCGCAAGACACCAAAGAAATATCCACGCAAACCGGGAACACCCAATAAATTACCTATTGAAAAATAAATCTTATTAGACGTAAGATTAAATTATATAAATGAAAACGTAAATGTTTCATAGGAAACATTTTATGGAGAATAGTCAATAGGCCTAAAAGGTGGTGGAATATGTATGAAAAATACGTTTTCTCGTTTATTTGGCTTTGGAGATAAAGAGAGCGAATTCGAATTACAAGACGAAAGCCATGAAGAGATAGATAAAAAGGTATATGAAGAAATACAAGAAATTCCGATAGTAAATATTACCCCTAACCGTTATCAACCAAGAACAGTTTTTGATGATGCGCGTATTGATGAGCTAGCATTAACAATTCGTACACATGGACTTATTCAGCCGATTGTTGTAAGGCAATATGAGGATGATAAGTACGAGATTATTGCTGGAGAAAGACGTTTTCGCGCGGCAACAAAGTTAGGTTGGGAAAAGGTTCCTGCAATTATAAAGAACTTAAATGATACAGAGACAGCTTCTGTAGCTTTAATTGAAAACTTGCAACGTGAGGAACTAACGGCAATCGAGGAAGCTGTGGCATATCAAAAGCTGATTGAGTTACATAATTTAACACAAGAAGCATTGGCACAACGACTTGGAAAAGGACAATCTACAATCGCAAATAAGTTGCGATTGTTAAAGTTGCCTGAAGAAATAAAAAGTGCATTATTAGAAAAAAGCATTACAGAACGTCATGCCCGCGCTCTCATTCCTTTAAAAAATGAGGAATTACAACTGAAAGTTTTACAGGAAATTGTGGAGAAACAACTAAATGTAAAGCAAACAGAAGAACGAATTGCGAAGTTACTAGAGGAAGCGAAACCGAAGCGTAAGGCAAAGCAAAAAGCAGTAAGTCGAGATACGAGGATTGCTATGAATACAATTAGACAATCTTTACAAATGGTTACTGAAAGTGGTTTGAATGTTAATTCTGAGGAAGAAGAATTTGATGAGTACTATCAAATTACAATTAAAATTCCAAAGAAAAAATAATAATGACGTGCTAGAGACCTTATCCTATTGGAGAGGTCTCTTTTACTATATTTTCTTGTTAAATGAAGAAGGAGTTTAGAAATAAATTTTGAAGTTTAATAAAGGACGTAAAAGAAAAAGTTTTATTTCATGTTACAATAAACGTAATTGTTACTAGAATAAGATAGAAAGGTTGAAAGTAGGTGACATCATGGGAAAAATCATTGCTATTGCTAATCAAAAAGGCGGTGTTGGAAAAACAACAACATCTGTTAATTTAGGGGCTGGATTGGCGCAAGTAGGTAAAAAAGTCCTTCTTGTAGATATTGATGCTCAAGGAAATGCAACGACTGGTGTGGGAATTGAAAAATCTGAATTAGATCAATGTATTTACAACGTTCTTGTGGAAGATGCAGATGTTCAAGGGGTTATACAGAAAACCGCAACTGAAAACTTAGATGTTCTACCCGCTACAATTCAATTAGCTGGTGCTGAAATTGAATTGGTACCGACTATTTCCCGGGAAGTACGTTTGCAAAGAGCATTACAGCCAGTTCGTGATGAATATGACTATATTATTATCGACTGTCCCCCATCTTTAGGGTTATTAACGATTAATGCATTAACAGCAGCAGATTCTGTTATTATTCCTGTACAGTGTGAATATTACGCACTAGAAGGGTTAAGTCAGCTATTAAATACAGTTCGACTTGTACAAAAACATTTAAATAAAAATTTAGCAATTCAAGGTGTATTGTTAACAATGTTGGATGCCCGTACAAATTTAGGAATCCAAGTTATAGATGAAGTGAAAAAGTATTTTAGGGATAAAGTATATCGCTCGATTATTCCGCGTAATGTACGCTTGAGCGAGGCTCCAAGTCATGGGAAACCTATTATGCAGTATGACGCTAAATCAAGAGGAGCAGAAGTATATATAGATTTAGCAGAGGAAGTGATTGCAGGTGGCTAAAGGATTAGGAAGAGGAATTAATGTGTTTTTTCCTGATTTAGATGTGAAAGAAGAGGAAACAATTCAGGAGATTCTTGTAACTGAATTAAGGCCGAATCCATATCAACCGCGTAAACACTTTAATAAAGAGGCGATTCAGGAATTAGCAATTTCGATTAAGGAACACGGTATTCTACAACCATTAATTGCTAGGAAGAGCATTAAAGGATATGAAATTGTTGCAGGTGAAAGACGATTTCGTGCTGCGAAAGAGGCTGGTTTAGAAAAAGTACCTGCGGTTGTAAGACAATTAAATGAACAGCAAATGATGGAATTTGCTTTGTTAGAAAACTTACAACGAGAAGATTTAAATCCTATGGAAGAGGCAATGGCATACCAGATGTTAATGAATGAGCTAAATGTAACGCAAGAACAATTAGCGAAACGTCTTGGTAAAAGCAGACCTTACATTGCAAATTATACTAGGTTATTAAGCCTACCTTCTTTCGTACAAGATATGATTGCAAATGGTCAACTTTCAATGGCTCATGGGAGAACTTTACTTACGATAAAAGATGAAGAACAATTGAAGTCCTTATTGAAACGCATTGAAAAAGAAGGATTAAATGTTCGTCAATTAGAGAAAATCGTCCAAGAGATTAATCAACACGTTTCACGTGAAACAAAAAAAGTGAAAAAAGAGCGAAATATATTTTTCGTAGAACGTGAAACGTTCTTAAGAGAAAAGTTTGGCACAGATGTGAAAATTAAAGAGACGAAAAAAGAAAAAGGTAAAATCGAAATTGAATTTTTTAATAAAGAAGATTTAAATCGTATTTTAGAACTATTAGCACAGAAAAATTAAAAAGCAAACCATCTTATTATTTATAGATGGTTTGCTTTTTTTAATGCGGATAATTTTTGATCCGTCTCTTTTATACTTTGTGCGATTACATCAGCCATTTTCATGACTAAACTTAATCTTGTATTTTGAAGAACGAAAAACTCCATAAACCCATTTAGATTGACGATACCGTGTATGTGCAAATCACCAACTGCAGGTAATTTCTTATTCATAGCAGCTCCAGGTTTACTAGGTCCCTTTCCAGTAGTGATTGATCCGATATTTTGGGACTTTCCTAAACATGCATCAACAGCAATTATAAATGCAGTAGGATATTCTTTCTGTATATTCTGAATTTTCTCTTCTAAATTTAGCGCATGTACTGGCTCATCTAGTGTACCGAATACTTGGAGGTTTTGGATGTCTATTTGTTCAAGTTTTGTACCAACTAATGGGCCGAGTGCGTCACCCGTAGAGCGATCTGTGCCGATACAAACGAGAATGAGTGGTATATTAGTTTTAATAGGAATATGGGTAAGTAAGAAATTACTGATTATCTCGGAGGCTTCTAGATCTTGGTGCATAACGTTTTGAGTTTCTTTCTCAAAAAATGGTAAGCGAAAACTTCCAATATTCATGAAGCACCCATCCTTTTAATAAATTTTCAATATATGTTATATGGTGAGGAAAATGGAAAGTTATAAGTGCGTAATTTTTGCAAAATGTGAATGAAAACGGAAATAATAGTACTAGTATATATATATTCGTTCCATTTTATACCTGGATGTCGGGGATAAAATAGGATTAAAATCATAAAATTTTTTCAGCAATTAGGGGACTTCTGATACAATAATAAGGGTAACTAAAAAGAAATTTTAGCTAGAGAGGTAGAGGTACATGGATTTATTAGCGAAGTGGTTTAATTCTATGAAACAGTATTTATTAGATGCTGATCGTTGGGCTCATATTGGAGTTGCGACATTAAAAATATGTATTATTTTAACAATTGGTGCAGTTGTTGTGCGAATTGCAAGAGCGGTTGTACGAAATGCGTTTCGCATGGGAAGTCGTTCTCCAATTCAAATTTCAGAACGTCGTACAGTTACAGTAGCGAAATTACTTGAAAATATTGTAGCGTACGTTGTTATGTTCATTATGCTAATTGCGATTTTAGGTGTGTTTGATATTAATGCATCAGGTTTATTAGCGGGTGCTGGGGTAATTGGTTTAGCAGTCGGATTTGGTGCTCAAAGTTTAGTGAAAGATGTTATTACAGGTTTATTTATTTTGTTAGAAGATCAGTTTTCGGTTGGCGATTATGTTAAAATCGGTCAATTTGAAGGAGTCGTTTTAGAAATTGGACTTCGTACAACGAAAGTAAAGAGTTGGACAGGTGAAATTCATACTTTACCAAATGGAAGTATTGTTCAAGTTACTAACTACTCAGTTAGTAATAGTGTAGCGTTTGTTGATGTATCTATTTCATATGAGGCTGATATTGCGAAAGCAGAGCAAGTTATTGAAGATTTATTAGTAGAATTACCTTCAAAGTACGAAAAAATGGTAACAACACCTCAATTATTAGGTGTGCAAACATTAGCTGCATCAGAAGTTATATTACGTGTTATTGCTGAAGTAGAACCGATGCAACATGCAGTTATTGCAAGGGCACTTCGTAAAGAGATTAAAAATCGTCTTGATTTACATGGAATTGAAATTCCATATCCACGTATGGTTTTATATAATCGTGAAGAATTAGTTAGTGGAAAAGCAATTTAGTATGGAGAGGAGTTTGGAGAGTGGAGCAAAAGGAATATAACTTGTATGATGTTGTGGAAATGAAGAAAGCCCATCCATGTGGCGAGAATCGTTGGAAAATTATTCGTATGGGAATGGATATCCGCATTAAGTGCGAGGGGTGTGACCATTCAGTAATGATTCCTCGAAGAGAGTTTGATCGTAAGGTGAAAAAAATACTTGTGAAGCACGAAGAATAGAGGGAGAGTAACAGTTACAGTAGGTAACTGTTACTTTTTTTCGTTTGGCGGAAACTTGTCATTTTTTTCGTTACTATCTATAATGATGAAAGATTGAGACATAGGAGTGAAAAATATGGGATTAACGGCTGGGATTGTTGGATTACCTAACGTAGGGAAGTCCACTTTATTTAATGCAATTACACAAGCAGGAGCAGAATCTGCGAACTATCCATTCTGTACAATTGATCCAAACGTAGGGATTGTAGAAGTACCAGATGAGCGTTTAAATAAATTAACGGAATTAGTAGAACCGAAAAAGACTGTTCCGACTGTATTCGAGTTTACTGATATTGCAGGTATTGTAAAAGGTGCTAGTAAAGGTGAAGGTTTAGGAAATAAATTCTTATCTCACATTCGTCAAGTAGATGCAATTTGCCAAGTTGTTCGTTGTTTTGAAGACGAAAATATTACGCACGTTTCAGGGAAAGTAGATCCAATTGATGATATTGAAACAATCAATTTAGAGCTAATTTTAGCGGACTTAGAGTCTGTTGATAAGCGTATCGAGCGTGTTGCGAAATTAGCAAGACAAAAAGATAAAGAAGCGGTATATGAGCATGAAATTTTAGTTCGTTTAAAAGAAGCTTTTGAAGAGGGAAAACCAGCTCGTACTGTTGAATTTACAGAAGAGCAGATGAAGGTTGTTAAAGGCCTTCATTTACTTACAACAAAAGAAATGTTATACGTAGCGAATGTAAGTGAAGACGATGTTATCGATCCTTCGGAAAATAAATACGTACAAATGGTAAAAGAATTTGCAGCAAATGAAAATTCTCAAGTAATCGTTGTATGTGCAAAAATCGAATCAGAAATCGCTGAATTAGACGAAGAAGAGAAAAAAGTATTCCTTGAAGAATTAGGAATTGAAGAGTCTGGTTTAGATCAATTAATTCGTGCAGCATATGACCTATTAGGACTTGCTACTTACTTTACAGCTGGCGTTCAAGAAGTACGTGCTTGGACATTTAAACAAGGAATGAAGGCACCGCAATGTGCTGGTGTTATTCATACAGACTTTGAGCGTGGATTTATTCGTGCAGAAACAGTTTCTTACGATGACTTAATGACAAACGGTTCTATGACAGCTGCAAAAGAAGCTGGAAAAGTACGTTTAGAAGGAAAAGAATATATCGTAAAAGACGGAGATGTTATGCACTTCCGTTTTAACGTTTAATTTAATATTTCCTAGGAAAAATAAAGATATGAGCTTGGCAAATATATTATATGTTTGCCAAGTTTTTTATGTATTGGTGAGTTGATTCATATAACTTACTATGATATAATCTAAACTCGTGAGTAATTACTATAAATTAATTGCTCCTTGCCCATTACGGGCCGTTTAGACCAAAAGGAGGTGAAAGTGTAATGAGAAAGTACGAAATTATGTACATCATTCGTCCTGGCGTTGAAGAAGAAGCTCAAAAAGCTTTAGTTGAACGTTTTGCAGGTGTTTTAACAAACAATGGTGCAGAAATCATTAACACGAAAGAGTGGGGTAAGCGTCGTTTAGCTTACGAAATCAACGACTTACGTGAAGGTTTCTACATGATCTTAAACGTGAAATCTAACGCAGAAGCGATTAACGAATTCGACCGTTTAGCTAAGATCAACGAAGACATCCTTCGTCATATCGTTGTTAAAGAAGAAGAAAAATAATTGATATATAAGGGAGAGTGGTTCGATTGATGAATCGTGTTATCCTCGTTGGTCGTTTAACTAAGGACCCTGACTTACGTTACACGCCCAATGGTGTTGCAGTAGCTACTTTTACGTTAGCTGTGAATCGCGCATTTGCCAATCAACAAGGTGAGCGTGAAGCTGACTTTATTAATTGTGTAATATGGCGTAAACAAGCAGAAAACGTAGCAAATTATTTGAAAAAAGGTAGCTTAGCAGGCGTAGATGGACGTCTTCAAACTCGTAATTACGAGGGACAAGATGGTAAACGTGTATACGTAACAGAAGTTCTTGCGGAAAGCGTGCAATTTTTAGAGCCGCGTAATGGCGGTGGGGAGCAACGTGGTTCATTTAATCAGCAACCATCAGGAGCTGGTTTCGGTAACCAAGGCTCTAACCCATTTGGTCAATCTAGTAATTCAGGTAACCAAGGTAACTCTGGATTTACGAAGAATGACGATCCATTTTCAAATGTAGGTCAACCGATCGACATTTCCGACGACGATTTACCGTTCTAATACAGTAAATTTGTTAGTTTTAACAAAGAATGGAGGGAAATAGACATGGCAGGACGCAAAGGTGGACGTGCGAAACGTCGTAAGGTGTGTTTCTTCACAGCTAACGGCATCACTCGCATTGACTATAAAGATGTTGATTTATTAAAACGTTTCGTTTCTGAGCGTGGTAAAATTTTACCTCGTCGTGTAACAGGAACAAGCGCGAAATACCAACGCAAACTTACAGTTGCAATTAAACGTGCTCGTCAAATGGCACTTTTACCATATGTTGGTGAATAATAGCGTATGAAATGCACAGTAGAGTCGGACTCTACTGTGCATTTTGCTATGCTTTTCTTTTTGAAAGAGAGGTTAAAATGTGAAACAAGCAAGATTTATTACTGAAGGTGCCGCGTTGTTGGCTATATATGCAATGTTATTGCTTATATCTATGTATGTTCCGATTTTGGGTACAGTTGTAACTTTTGCGTTGCCGTTACCATTTATACTATTAATGATAAGACATAAACTATCTAATGTGCTCGTGGTTTTTGTAGCGGCACTTTTTGTTACTGTTATTGTGAGTCAACCGATGAATTTAGTGAAGACAATTATGTTTGGATTGATAGGGATTGTTTTAGGATATATGTATAAAACAAGAAAAAAGCCAGTGGAAATCTTAATAGCTGGGACGCTTGCATACTTAATTGGTTTTGTACTTATTTATGTTGCGAGTATAAAGTTTTTCAACATAGATATAATGAAGCAAATGCAAAGTATATTTAGTGAAAGTATGGCGAAAAGCGAAAAGATAGTAAGTGCTACAGGTATGCCGATTAGTAAGGAACAAAAAGAGTTACTTGCACAAATGAACGATATATTACAATCGTTACTTCCGAGTATACTTGTGCTAGTTTCAGTATGTTTTTCTTGGATTACAGTGATAATATCAGGTAGTGTTTTGAAAAAGTTAAAACATGACGTTATATCTTGGCCTAAATTTAAAGATATACAATTACCAAAGAGTATCATTTGGTATTACGTTATATTTATTTTGTTAGCAACTTTTATAAAAGTAGAACCAACATCATATTTACATATGGTATTTTCTAACCTAAATGTCATATTTGCACTATTGCTTGTACTGCAAGGTCTGACATTTATCGCCTTTTTAGCGTATAGAAAAGGTTTTACTAAAGGGGTTCCTATTATTAGTTTTATTGCATGCATGTTTATTCCGATGCTGTTTCCTCTTGTGACAATCTTAGGTATAATTGACTTAGGGATTTCATTGCGTTCTAAAATAGGGGGATAAAATAATATTCCTTATACTATTTTAATCTGTTTAACTAACTGGAAGGTGAGTTAGTTTTACTTTATAGGAGTTGTATACATGCCTGAATTTGATAAGAAACAGTGGTTTTTATATCCTGTTTATGTATTGGCATTTTTTGTGTTTGTGCTCATTTCAATTCTCTGTTATTTTCATTTAATTATGGGGATAGCTGCTTTTGTCATTTTTTGTATCGTATTCTTTATCGTTATACGATTTGAACTTAATTTTCAAAGGAATTTCGAAAAGCATACGACAGATATGATTACAAGAGTAAAGAAAGTAAGTAATGAAGCATTTAACCAAATGCCGATTGGTATTTTGTTATACAATAAGGATTATGGGATTGATTGGGCAAATCCTTATTTATCTTCATGTCTGGGACAGCATGCATTAGCTGGATGGCACCTTTACGATGTATCAGAAACATTACTTCTTTTCATTAAAGGAGAAACTTCTGATGATATAGTCTCTTTAAATAATCGAAAGTTTCGCGTTTTTGTAAGGAAAGAAGAAAAGTTAATTTATTTCTTTGATGTAACGGAACAAACAGAAATCGAAAAGATGTACGAGGATCAAAGGACTGTTTTAGCTGTCATCTATTTGGATAATTATGATGAAGTTACACAAGGATTAGATGATCAATTACGTACGAATATAACAAGTCTTGTGACATCGCGACTAAATGAATGGGCACTTAAGTATGGGGCGTATTTAAAACGTGCATCTTCAGAAAGATTCTTCGTTGTGCTAAATGAAAGTATTTTGACGCAGATGGAAAAAGGGAAATTTAGCATTTTAGATCAGGTGCGTGAAGAAACATCTAAAAGGAATATACCACTTACATTAAGTGTGGGTGTCGGATCAGGTGATTTACCTTTATCAGAGCTTGGAGCAATGGCTCAATCTGGTTTAGATCTTGCGCTTGGGCGTGGGGGAGACCAAGTAGCTATTAAACAAGCGACAGGTAAAGTTAAGTTCTATGGAGGTAAGACAAATCCGGTTGAAAAACGTACCCGTGTACGCGCTAGGGTCATTTCGCATGCGTTAAAGGATTTAGTATTAGAAAGTAGTAATGTCATTATTATGGGGCATAGGGCTCCCGATATGGACGCAATTGGTGCTGCGATTGGTATTTTAAAAGTGGCTCAATTAAATGAGCGTAAAGGATATATTGTGTTAGATGAAAATGATTCCGATAAAGGAATTAAGCGTTTGATGGACAAAGTGAAACAAAATGAGGAGTTATGGTCTCGTTTTATTACTCCAGAGCAAGCGATGGAATTTGCAAATGATGAGTCGTTACTTGTTGTTGTCGATACGCATAAACCTTCTATGGTGATGGAGCAAAAACTGTTACATAAAATTGAAAATGTAGTAGTTATTGATCATCATCGCCGTGGAGAAGATTTTATTGAAGATCCATTGCTAGTTTATATGGAACCATATGCTTCTTCAACAGCAGAATTGGTTACAGAATTACTTGAGTATCAACCTAAAAATTTAAAGATGACAATGTTAGAAGCGACGGCATTGTTAGCGGGTATTATTGTCGACACGAAAAGTTTCACATTCCGGACAGGGGCTCGTACATTTGATGCTGCTTCTTATTTACGCTCACATGGTGCAGATACTGTACTTGTACAAGAACTTTTAAAGGAAGATATGGATCAGTATTTACGGGTTGCAAAAGCTATAAAAAATGCGTACATTTATAAAAATGGAATTGCGATTGCTAAAGTTGATAGTGATGATTACTACGATCAAGTGCTTATTGCGCAATCGGCAGACACGTTATTAACGATGACAGGGATTATTGCATCATTTGTTGTTGCGAAACGTGGCGAGAATCTCATTGGAATTAGCAGCAGGTCTTTAGGTGAAGTGAATGTGCAGCTAATTATGGAAAACTTAGGCGGTGGCGGGCATTTGACGAATGCAGCCACACAGATGAAAAATGTTACAGTAGATGAAGCTGAGGAGAAGCTTCGATTTGTTATTGATGACTATTTACAGGGAGGCACACAATCATGAAAGTAATTTTTCTAAAAGACGTAAAAGGTAAAGGTAAAAAAGGAGAAGTAAAAAACGTACCAGATGGCTATGCAAATAACTTCTTATTAAAACAAGGATTAGCTGCTGAAGCAACAAATAGCAGTATGAAAACTTTAGAAGCTCAAAAGCGTAAAGAAGAAAAAGATGCAGCAGCAGAGCTTGAAAATGCAAAAGAGTTAAAAGAGACTTTAGAGAAATTAACTGTAGAATTAAAGGCGAAATCTGGAGAAGGTGGCCGTTTATTTGGTTCTATCACAAGCAAACAAATCGTAGATGCAATGCAAAAATCACACAAGATTAAGCTTGATAAACGTAAATTTGAAATGGACGATGCAATCCGCGCGTTAGGTTATACAAACGTTACTGTGAAATTGCATCCACAAGTAACAGCAACAGTAAAAGTTCATGTTAGTGAACAATAAAAATAAATTAAGCAAGGAGGATTGCGTATGAGTGATGTACTTGCTGATCGTACCCCTCCGCATAATATAGAGGCTGAGCAGGCGGTTTTAGGGGCCATATTGATTGATCAAGATGCGTTAACTTCAGCATCAGAGTTATTGGTACCTGATTCGTTCTATCGAACGAAACATCAAAAGATTTTTGAAGTCATGCTTGGGCTATCTGATAAGGGAGAGCCGATCGACTTAGTAATGATGACATCAGCAATGGCTGATCAAGGATTACTAGAAGAAGTTGGTGGGGTTTCTTACTTAGCAGAGTTAGCAGAAGTTGTGCCAACTGCAGCTAACGTAGAATATTACGCACGCATCATCGCTGAAAAGGCGCTTTTACGTCGTTTAATTCGCACGGCGACTCATATTGTATCGGATGGATACGAGAGAGAAGATGATGTGGATGGTCTTTTAAATGAGGCTGAGAAAAAAATATTAGAAGTATCCCATCAAACGAATGCAAAAGCATTCCAAAACATTAAAGATGTTCTTGTAGATGCTTATGACAAAATTGAACTTTTGCATAATCAAAAGGGTGAAGTTACTGGGATACCAACTGGGTTTACTGAATTAGATAAGATGACAGCAGGTTTCCAACGAAATGATTTAATTATCGTGGCAGCACGTCCATCAGTAGGGAAAACGGCATTTTCATTAAATATTGCACAAAACGTAGCGACGAAAACGGATGAAAATGTAGCGATTTTTAGTTTGGAGATGGGTGCTGATCAGCTTGTTATGCGTATGCTTTGTGCAGAAGGGAATATTGATGCACAAAGACTTCGTACTGGTTCATTAACTTCCGATGATTGGGCAAAATTAACAATGGCAATGGGGAGTCTCTCAAATGCTGGTATATATATTGATGATACGCCAGGTATTAAAGTAAATGAGATTCGAGCAAAATGTCGTAGATTAAAGCAAGAACAAGGTCTTGGTATGATTTTGATTGACTATTTGCAGCTTATTCAAGGAAGTGGGAAATCAGGAGAAAACCGTCAGCAGGAAGTATCTGAGATTTCTCGTACCTTAAAAGGGATTGCACGTGAATTGCAAGTGCCTGTTATTGCTTTATCACAGTTATCTCGTGGTGTAGAATCTCGTCAAGATAAACGCCCGATGATGTCTGATATTCGTGAATCTGGAAGTATTGAGCAGGATGCTGATATTGTAGCTTTCCTATATCGTGAAGACTACTATGATCGAGAAACGGAAAACAAAAATACAATTGAAATTATTATTGCAAAACAACGTAACGGTCCAGTAGGTTCAGTGGAACTTGCATTCGTCAAAGAGTTCAATAAGTTCGTTAACTTAGAACGTCGTTTTGAGGATGGACATGCTCCACCGGCATAAAGGCAGTATAAAAAAGAAACACATTTCTTATAATAAGATGTGTTTCTTTTTTTTTATAAGAAAGATAAGGCTTTCATAAGTTAAATATATAATTCTTACGAACGAAAATGTTTTTTTGTGAAAAAATGTTCGCTTTTCGGTTGACTTCTCTTTCGGTTTTGGTACAATTATATTGTTTGAATAGATCGTTTGAAAATTGCGGAGGTGCTTTAATAATGTCTTCAGTAGTAGTTGTAGGAACACAATGGGGCGATGAAGGAAAAGGTAAAATCACTGATTTTCTTTCTGAGCATGCGGAAGTAGTTGCAAGATATCAAGGTGGAAATAACGCGGGACATACAATTGTTTTCGGCGGAGTTAAATATAAATTACACTTAATTCCATCTGGTATTTTCTATAAAGAGAAAATTTGTGTAATCGGAAACGGATTAGTAGTAGATCCAAAAGCATTACTTGAAGAGTTAAAATACTTACACGATCGTGGTGTAAGTACTGATAATTTACGTGTAAGTAACCGTGCACATGTTATTTTACCTTACCACTTAAAGCAAGATGAGTTAGAAGAAGCAAGTAAAGGTGATAACAAAATCGGTACAACGAAAAAAGGTATCGGTCCTGCATATATGGATAAAGCTGCTCGTATTGGTATTCGTATGGCTGATCTTTTAGACCGTGAAGCATTTAAAGAGAAGCTTGAGCGCAATTTAGTAGAAAAAAATCGTTTATTTGAAAAAATGTACGATACAGAAGGTTTCACTGTAGAAGAAATTTTCGAAGAGTACTTCGAGTACGGGCAACAAATCGCGCAATATGTATGTGATACATCTGTTGTATTAAATGATGCATTAGATAATAATCACCGTGTATTATTTGAAGGTGCGCAAGGTGTTATGCTTGATATTGACCACGGTACGTACCCGTTCGTTACATCTTCTAACCCAATTGCTGGTGGTGTAACAGTTGGAACTGGAGTTGGTCCTGCGAAAGTTACTCGCGTTGTAGGTGTATGTAAAGCATATACAAGCCGCGTTGGTGATGGTCCATTCCCTACTGAGCTTCATGATGAAATTGGTCATCAAATTCGTGAAGTTGGTCGCGAGTATGGAACGACAACTGGTCGTCCACGCCGCGTAGGTTGGTTCGATAGCGTTGTTGTAAGACATGCACGTCGTGTTAGTGGTTTAACGGATCTATCATTAAATTCTATCGACGTTTTAACAGGTATTCCAACTCTTAAAATTTGTGTTGCTTACAAATACAATGGTGCAGTTATTGATGAAGTTCCAGCTAACTTAAACATTTTAGCAAAATGTGAGCCTGTATATGAAGAGCTTCCAGGTTGGGAAGAAGATATTACTGGTGTAAAATCATTAGATGAACTTCCTGAAAATGCACGAAAATACGTAGAACGTGTTTCTGAGTTAACAGGAATTCAAATATCTATGTTCTCAGTTGGACCAGATCGTAACCAAACAAATATTGTTCGTAACGTATACGAAGCTTAATTAATAGTATTTAGAAAAAACTCATGTCCGCATGAGTTTTTTCTTATTCTTTTATAAAAAAACAAAAAAAGTATTGCAATAAATACAGAATACATGTTATGATACATCTTGTCGTCACGAAAATATGACGTTGGTGAGTATGAGCCATTAGCTCAGTTGGTAGAGCATCTGACTTTTAATCAGAGGGTCGAAGGTTCGAGTCCTTCATGGCTCACCATTTTATTTTTCGTGGCCCGTTGGTCAAGTGGTTAAGACACCGCCCTTTCACGGCGGTAACACGGGTTCGAATCCCGTACGGGTCATGTTTTTTTTTGCTTATTTTTGGTCCCGTGGTGTAGTGGTTAACATGCCTGCCTGTCACGCAGGAGATCGCCGGTTCGACCCCGGTCGGGACCGCCACTTTTGTTTATACCACCATTAGTGGTTTTATATATAGTTTTGGCTCGGTAGCTCAGTCGGTAGAGCAGAGGACTGAAAATCCTCGTGTCGGCGGTTCGATTCCGTCCCGAGCCACTCTCAGGATATTAAGTGGGCCCACTTAATATCCTTTTTATTTATGTAATTTTACAAAACTGAGTAGTTATTTTAAAATAGAACGAGGAGCCTCTAGCAGTTGAAGCTAGAGGTTTTTCTATAGATCGTATAAGATGCCGTGTAAAAGTGGATCATACATGAGTCTATGAGAATAGAGGAGAAAATACTTAAACAAAGGATGCGATCATATAGGACATACTATGTAAACATCAATATGTTTAGGGATTATTGACCATATTTTTATAAGGAGGAAATAGACGATGATGGGAAAGAAAATTTTAGTAGTTGATGATGAAAAGCCGATTGCAGATATTTTGAAGTTTAACTTAGAAAAAGAAGGTTTTGAAATAGTAATGGCACATGATGGTGATGAAGCAATTGAAAAGGCTAATGAAGAGCAACCAGATATGGTTTTATTAGATATTATGCTACCAGGTAAAGACGGCTTAGAGGTTTGCCGTGAAATACGTAAAAGCTCAGAAATGCCGATTATTATGCTTACAGCAAAGGACTCTGAGATTGATAAAGTATTAGGGCTTGAGCTTGGGGCAGATGATTATGTAACGAAGCCATTTAGTACAAGGGAATTACTTGCTCGTGTGAAGGCGAATTTACGCCGCCATCAACAAGGTGGTGCTGCGGAAAAAGAAGAAAATACAGAAATGGTTATTGGACCAATTGTGATTAATCCAAATGCATATAGTGTAACGAAGCGCGAGGAAAATATCGAGCTTACACATCGTGAATTTGAGTTGCTACATTATTTAGCGAAACATTTAGGACAAGTTATGACACGCGAACATTTATTACAAACAGTTTGGGGTTATGACTATTTTGGAGATGTGCGCACAGTAGACGTTACAGTACGTCGTTTGCGTGAAAAAATTGAAGATAATCCAAGCCATCCTACTTTAATTGTAACTAGACGTGGAGTAGGGTATTACTTGCGTGACCCAGAGCAGGAATAGTATATGAAGAAAGTTGGTTTTTTTCAATCTATTCATTTAAAATTTGTGCTTATATATATGCTATTAATATTAATAGCGATGCAAGTTATTGGAGTATATTTCGTAAGGGAATTAGAGAAGAGCTTAGTACAAGGTTTTAGGGATTCTTTAACGCAGCAAACAAACTTATTATCATATAATTTGAAGCAAGAGTTTAAAAAAAGTTATACAAAAGCAGAAACAGAGTCAACAGATGAAACGATTAAAACGTCAATTCGAAAATTTGCCTCTGATCAGAAGAAAGTTATACAAGAGGTAAGTGTATTTGATTCGCACAGAAAGTTACTGGCTATTTCAGATGAATCAAAGCAGAATAAGGTGAATCGAACATCAACTGATATAGCTGTTCAGCGAGTGTTAGTACAAAAAAAGCCAGAAGTGAAAATTGAGAAGGATGGTAGTACAGGTCATCGTGTTCAAGTTATGCTTACTCCGATTCTAGATGATAACGGTAAGGATGCGCTTGGTGTTATTTACATTGTGGCATCTATGGAAGATGTATATAAACAAATGAAGGATATAAATCAAATTTTTGCTACGGGAACAGTAATTGCTTTATTAGTAACGGCCGTACTTGGGATTTTATTGGCTCAAACAATTACAAGACCAATTTCAGATATGCGGAGACAAGCAATTGAAATGGCAAAAGGAAATTATTCCAGAAAAGTAAAAGTGCATAGCCATGATGAAATTGGACAACTGGCATTATCCTTCAATAATTTATCGAAAAAATTACAACAAGCTCGTTCTTCTACAGAAAGTGAAAGGCGTAAATTATCATCTGTTTTATCACATATGACAGATGGAGTAATTGCTACTGATCGAAAAGGGGATATTATTTTACTAAATGACCCTGCGGAAAAGATGTTAAATGTTTCTCGTGAAACAGCGCTCGATCAATCTGTTTTAGAGGTATTAGGGATACAGGAAGAATTTACGCTCGATCATTTATATGAAGAGCCAGATTCTGTTTTATTAGATTTTAGTACGAGAAACGAACCATATATTTTACGTGCTAGTTTCTCTGTTATTCAAAAAGAAACAGGGAAGGCAAACGGCTTAATTGCTGTACTATATGATGTAACAGAGCAGGAACGTATAGAACGGGAACGCCGTGAGTTTGTGGCAAATGTCTCTCATGAATTAAGGACGCCATTAACGACGATGCGCAGTTATTTAGAGGCACTTACAGATGGAGCATGGCAGGATCCAAATATTGCACCACAATTTTTAACGGTTACACAAGAAGAAACAGAAAGAATGATTAGACTTGTAAATGCTTTGTTACAGCTATCTAAACTGGATAGTACAGAGCATCGTTTAATGAAAGAATGGGTCGACTTTACTGATTTCTTTAATAATATTATTGATCGCTTTGAAATGTCTAAAGAGCAAAATGTAAGTTTCAAACGATCTTTCTCTAAGAAATCTAGATTTATTGATATGGATACTGACAAAATTACTCAAGTGCTGTATAACATTATTTCTAACGCATTAAAGTATTCACCAGAAGGTGGAACAGTAACATATCGTTTACGTGATCGCGGTGATTTATTAGAAATTAGTGTAAGTGACCAAGGAATGGGTATTCCAAAAGAAAACGTTGATAAAATCTTTGAACGTTTTTATCGCGTAGATAAAGCTCGTTCAAGACAAATGGGTGGTACGGGACTTGGATTAGCAATTGCAAAAGAAATGATTGAGGCACATGGTGGCTCTATTTGGGCGAAGAGTGAAGAAGGAAAAGGGACAACTATTTATTTCACGTTACCAATGGCAGCAGATGAAGAGGACGATTGGGAATGAGTATGGAAAACTTTAAAACAATAGTTTTAATTAACCTAGTTGTAATTAGCCTATTTCTTACTTTTAATCTATGGACGTATGTGCCAGATTCTACATCCATGCAAAACGCGAAATTTGTACAGGGGAATGAAGGAATGAACCAAACTAAAATTTCCGATGTTGTCCGTCCTACTTCTATCATCGTGCATAAAGATAAAAATCATTATGGGAGCAGAAGAGAGGCAGATATAGAATCAATCTATAAGCCTCTAGAAGTAGGGGAACTACATGGTTTTAGAGAGATATCAATCACTAAGGGGGATTTCCTTTCATATGTGCATGGTGAAGGGAAAGTTGAACTTGTTTTCCCTACCGATATCCCATTTGATGCAGTTAAATCCATGTTCAACATGAAAGAGAAAAGTACAGATAAGCCTAAACATTTTAATCGTATTCTCCTTGATCCTTCTAGAAGTAAGGATCAAGAAATTAAAATTAACTTTGTTTCTGATGGTGATAACTTTAAAATATACGAGGCAAAATTAAGTGGCTTGTATTTAAAAGATATTGTAAATGCCCAAAATCAATTTATAGTATCAGCAAAACCTTATTTTGATTATCAACTTAATGATATGAAAAAATTATTTTTACCAGATGGAACGACAGAGTTAAGCAATATAACATATATTTCATCTAATTTAGCAGTTGATACGTTTAAGAATACTCTGTTTAGTGATCCTCGTTATTTAAGTCCGATTACCGAGATGTCGAAAGAAACATTTACAGATGGTATTAGATCCATGGAAATTGAAAACGATCGTCACATGCTAAAGTATAAAAACTCTTCTGTTTTAACTGAGAAAACGATAGATAATTTAATGCTTTTACAAAAAAGCTTTGAATTTGTAAGTGGTCACAGTGGGAGTTTGGATTCATATCGTTTGGACTATATGAATAAAGGAGAGACAGTATTTCGCTTAAATGAAGATGGATATCCAGTATTCAATGCAGATGGATTAGCGGAATTAAGACAAGTATGGGGATCAGAAGAAGTAATGGAATATGAAAGACCGTTGCTGTCTTTAAATACTAAAGGTATAGAACAGAAGGTTACTCTTCCGTCAGGGCATGTTGTAATAGCATCCCTAGAAAATAACCCAGAGATAAAGAAACAATTAATTAAGGATATTGGCATTGGATACAAGTTATCACTAGATGGGCAAGTGGTTCGACTACAACCAATTTGGTATGTAAAGCTTGTTGAAGATGAAACAGGTAAACAGAAAATCTATGAGTGGAGTGAGGGAGGACTAAATGGATTGGGATCGGATTAAAACCATATTTATTGTGACCTTTTTTGTTTTGGACCTCTTTCTCATTTTCCAATTCATTCAAAAGCAAGATAGTAATCAATTGGAGCTTATTGCAGAAACAAAGATAGATCAAGAATTAAAAGCAAATAAAATTACGATGGGAAATATCCCTAAAGAACCGAAAAAAGAGTCATTTATTAGAGCGGAAAATAAAGCCTTTAAAGAAGAAGATATACAGTCTTTGAAAAATCAAACGGTGCATATACAAAATATGTACAAGATAGAAAGTAAGCTAAAAGAGCCTTTTTTAAATACGAAATCATTATCAAAAGATAAGTATAATGAATTTTTGAAGAACTATGTATTGGATGGACAAAAGTATGAATTTGGAGCGGTGAAAGACTCTAAAATTTATTTCTTCCAAAAATATAAAGATAAGCCTATTTTCTATAATAATCAGGCGATGATTGTTGTGGAATTAAATGAAAAAAATGAACTTGTTTCATATACGCAGACAATGCTAACTGATTTAAAAGAAATGGGCGAAGGTGAAAAAACGAAAGAGCAAGAAATTATTACGGCTCAAACAGCTTTAGAAAATTTGTATTTAAAAAATAAAATTCATGGAAATACGCATGTTAAAGAAGCGCAAATTGGTTATGCCACTCTTACCGCATCTACTTCTAATAACCAAGTACTTGCTCCAACGTGGAATTTAAAAACGGAGCAGAAGCAGGACTTCTTTGTGAATGCAATTGAAGGACAAGTTATGGAATTAGGAGAAAAGGAAAATCAAGTGGTTGATGAACATACTGGAGTGAGAAAGAATGGGGTTGCATTTTAGCGTACTTGCAAGTGGAAGTACAGGAAATATGCTATACGTAGGAACCGATGAAAAAAAATTACTAGTCGACGCAGGTTTAAGTGGTAAAGCAACAGAGGCTTTATTTAAACAAGCAGAACTAAATATAAATGATGTATCAGGTATTCTTGTAACGCATGAGCATAGTGATCATATTAAAGGATTAGGTGTATTGGCACGTAAATATGATTTACCTGTTTATGCGAATGAGAAAACATGGAATGCAATGGAACATTTAATAGGAAATATCCCAACTGAACAAAAGTTTATTTTCTCAGTTGGTGATGTGAAAACATTTGGTGATATTGAAGTCGAGTCATTTGGAGTTTCTCATGATGCGGCAGAACCGATGTTTTATGCTTTCCATAACAATAATAGGAAATTAGCGCTTATTACAGATACGGGATACGTAAGTGACCGTATGAAGGGCGTTATTAAGGGAGCTAATGCTTTTGTATTTGAAAGTAATCATGATGTAGAAATGCTTCGTATGGGACGTTATCCATGGAGCATTAAACGACGTATTTTAAGTGACGTTGGGCATGTTTGTAATGAGGATGCTGCATTAGCGATGGCAGATGTAATTACAGATGAGACAAAGCATATTTATTTAGCCCATTTAAGCTTAGATAATAACATGAAAGAACTAGCGCGTATGTCAGTATCACAAGTACTAGAGGAAAAAGGATTTGGAGTGGGTGAATCCTTTGAAATTCACGATACAGATCCAAAAATGCCTACAAAAATTCAATACGTATAATTCTTCATTTTAGTAAACAATAAAGGTGAATATAGTTGTTTTCAGGAAGATAGGTGAACAAATATGTCCTTTATTGATGAAGAAAGTTATCGTATGAAACGTGCAGGAAAAAAGAAGCACAAAGGTATAGTTCTTTCGAGTATAGCGGGAACAATTGTAGGAGCTTCTTTATTTGCGTTTGGAGCGCCTTTATTTTCGAATTCTGCTGATACGCTTCCGCAAGCTGAAGCAAGCGGAAGTAATATGGCTGAAGCTCAAGGGATTAAACAGATTAGCTTTGTAGATGCTGTTGATCGTGCATCTGAAGCTGTTGTGGGTGTTATTAACATTCAACGAGATAATTTTTCAGAGGCAGATTCAGAGGCCGGTACAGGATCAGGAGTAATTTATAAAAAGACAGATGGTCAAGCTTATATTGTAACGAATAATCATGTTGTAGCTGGAGCGAATCGTATTGAAGTAAGTCTAAGTGATGGTAAGAAGGTTCCTGGAAAAGTATTAGGAACCGATGTAGTCACAGATTTAGCTGTATTAGAAATAGATGCAAAGCATGTGAAAAAAATAATTGAAATTGGCGATTCTAATACTGTTCGCAGAGGAGAACCAGTTATTGCGATTGGAAACCCACTTGGACTGCAATTTTCTGGAACAGTTACACAAGGTATTATTTCAGCTAATGAACGTATTGTCCCTGTAGATTTAGATCAAGATGGACATTATGATTGGCAAGTAGAAGTGTTACAAACAGATGCAGCGATTAATCCGGGGAATAGTGGTGGTGCGCTTGTAAATGCAGCAGGACAATTAATTGGTATTAATTCAATGAAAATTGCTGCAAAAGAAGTAGAAGGAATCGGCCTTGCTATTCCGGTGACTAGAGCTGTTCCGATTATGAATGAACTTGAGAAGTATGGAAAAGTAAGAAGACCGTATGTTGGGATTGAACTTAGGTCATTAAATGAAATCCCAAACTATTATTGGTCAAAAACATTACATTTACCAGGTACTGTAACAGAGGGCGTTTGTATTTTGGATGTGAAAAGTCCTTCGCCAGGTGCGGATGCTGGTTTAAGAGAACATGATGTTATTGTGGCAGTAGATGGAAAACCGATTCGCGATATTATTGGATTCCGTACGGCCTTATATGATAAGGAAATTAATGATAAAATGACTCTTACGTTTTATCGTGGTACAAAAAGAGTAACAACAACAGTGAAATTAGGCATTCAAAAGTATTAAAAACAGGAGGGCCTACCTCCTGTTTTCTATTGTAGAAAAGTGAGGTGTAGAAAATGAATTTACCTTGTTGTTTAGAACATGTTGAATTAGCGTTAGATATTATTGTGGATGAGTGTGAAGTTGCACCAGTTATCAACAATGTGGATAACTCGGGAAAAGAGAAAAAAACATGTGAATTTTGTCAAAATGAGGCGACATATGTTGTATCGAACACAGATTCCCACACAATATGTGGGTAGTATTTGTGGATATGTGGATAAGTTTTGTGGATAACATGTTTGTAAGGTGGAGGATACGTGTGAATATCTCGATTATTTCAATTGGGAAATTAAAAGAAAAATATTTGAAACAAGGTATAGCAGAATACTTAAAACGATTATCTGCATACGCAAAAGTAGAAGTAATTGAATTACCTGATGAAAAGGCGCCAGAAAATTTAAGTGAAGCAGAAATGTTAATTGTAAAGGAAAAAGAAGGTATACGTATACTCGATAAAATTTCTGATGACACGCATGTGATTGCATTAGCTATAGAAGGAAAGCAAAAGTCATCAGAAGAATTTGCGGTAAGTCTAGATCGCCTTGCTACATACGGAAAGAGTAAAGTCGCATTTGTAATTGGTGGATCACTTGGACTAAGCTCAGAAGTGATGAAGCGTTCAAATGAATCACTTTCTTTTTCAAAGATGACATTACCACACCAATTAATGCGATTAGTGTTGCTTGAGCAAGTGTATAGAGCGTTTCGGATTAATCGTGGAGAACCGTATCATAAATAGAGGCGGTTTTTTTAGGTAAATATAATTTAAGAAGATACTAATTGTATATAACATTAGTATCTTTTTGATTTGATAATATTTGTGATTATATGGAAAAGAGAAATATATTTACGAAAGAACTAATGTTCTTTAAAATATATATTATTAATCGTCTAAGGGTGATATAATAACTTTTTTGTATTTCATAAAGGAGTAGGTTATGAAAAAAACAATGAGATTTATTGATTTATTCGCTGGAATGGGTGGAATAAGAATAGGATTTGAAAATGCATGCAATGAATATGGTATTGAATCAAAATGCATATTAACATCGGAAATTAAAGATATAGCAATTAAAGCACTAACTAATAATTTCAAACATGAAAATTTAGTTGGCGATATAAAGAATGTAGAAACTAAGGATATACCTGACTTCGATGTGTTATTAGCGGGATTTCCATGTCAGCCATTTTCATCAGCTGGAAATAGACAAGGATTTTCCGATACAAGGGGAACTCTTTTCTTTGAAATAGAAAGGATATTGGCAGATAAAAGACCATATGCTTTTATATTAGAAAATGTTGAAGGCCTCGTAACCCATGAAATAGAAAATAAGAATGATAAATATGGGCGAACTTTAAAAATAATACTAAGTAAATTGGAACAACTAAATTACAATGTAAGTTGGAAATTGTTAGATTCTAAAGATTTTGGTGTGCCACAATCAAGAAAACGGGTATATATAATTGGAACGCTCGATTCTAAAATAGATTTAGATAAATTTAACAAAAAGGAAGCAAAACTAATAGATATATTAGAAACAGGTTTACCAGTCAAGGATAGTCATTTTACAAGATGTCTATTAAATCATTACAGTCCTGAAGAATTATACGGAAAGGCAATCAAAGATAAAAGAGGTGGGGAAAATAATATTCACAGTTGGGATATTGGTTTAAAAGGGGAAATTTCAGAAGAGCAAAGGGAACTGTTAGAGAAATTATTTAAAGAAAGACGAAGAAAAAAATGGTCGGCAGAAATTGGGATATCTTGGATGGATGGAATTCCACTAACCAAGGATCAAATTAGCACCTTTTTCGAATCTGATAATTTAAAAGAAATATTGGATGATTTGGTTGAAAAAGGATATCTAAAATTAGAACATCCTAAAGATAAACGTTTAATTGAATCACCAGATGGAACTAAAAGAATAAAAAGGGTGCCTATAGAGAGTAAAGAAAAAGGATATAATATAGTAGCTGGGAAATTAAGTTTTGAATTCACTAAAATTTTAGACCCAAACGATATTGCGCCAACTTTAGTAGCAACAGATGCAAATAAACTTGGAGTAGTAGACGGAAGTGGGATAAGACAGTTATCCATTAGAGAAGGATTAAGATTATGTGGATATCCAGACACTTACAATTTAAGTTTCTTTAATAACGAAAAAGGGATGGATGCAGTATATGATTTACTAGGAAATACTGTTGTAATACCTGTTATAGAAGAGATAGCTAAAAAAGTTATTGATACATGGTCAAATAAAAGGCATATTTAAAATGCAATCCCTTCGATGTATACTAAAACTAGTTATTTATATACATTGGAGGGATTTTATGTTACAACCAAAAAAATATTCATTTGAAGAATATAAGAAAAGAATGACAATGTTTTATGTTGATGCTGCTTTTGAGGAAGAATTTAATAAATTAATAGATAAAAAGGTAGAGGACTTATATAAGAGTATATCGGGAATTAATACTAAAGAAGGACTAATGTTATATATATCTACTTATGAGGATTCATTAATGGATATACTCTCATTAATAGGGTTATCCAGTGAAAAATTCAAACGAATAGTAACTATGATTAGAATTTGGGATAAGGCGGAAGTAAAAACTGAATGGGATTTAAGGAAAATAAGGAGGGAAATAATTCAGAATAAGGAATTTGCTGAGAAAATATGTTTATTGTTATTAGATGGAAAGAATAATGAAACATATAAGCGATATATTCCGAGGAATTATTTGGATTATTTAACCTTAGATCAAAATGTAATGAAACAAATTGAAGATAAAGATAGATTAAAAAGATTAATAAAGGCAAGGCAAGATGGAAAGTATAATAATGATGTAGGGGATAGGGTAGAGTTTACCATAATGAAAAAGCTCGAAGAAATTAAAGAAAAATACGGTGTAGGATATGAAAGAGAACAGGTAGTAAATTGGATTGAAAGAAATATGGATTTTGTGATACCAAATAAAGAAGATCCTTACGTAATAATTGAATCCAGCTATCAAATTACAACAGGGAGCGGAATGACAACAAAAAGCAGGGATGAAGTTGTGACATCCCAAACAATTAGAATGCATAATATCAAAAACAATAAGAATATTGCTTTTGTAAATCTTCTAGATGGTGCGGGTTGGATTGGAAGACAGTCTGATATGATTAAAATTCATAATTGTTCAGACTACGTGATAGGGCTTCAAACCTTAGATATGCTTGAGAGCATAGTGGTGAAGCATGTACCGGATTCCTATTTTACAAAGCAGCAAAAACCCACTCTTGAATAATTAATTTTTTCTATCTAGAAGAGCAAAGGGTATTTTGTTAAAGTTCATGGAATTTGGGTAGGATAGGTATCTTACAGTTAAAGACATAGTAGTAACACAGGTAACTCTTTATTAATTCTAATTCAATTATGACAGTAACTTAAAACTAATAAAAAATAAATATTTGTCCTAGCCTTAATTAGAGGCTAGGATTTTTCATATTTAGAATTAGGGGGTTTTTGTAGCCTAATAAATTCTAAATTCCATGCAGTAACTAAAGCAGAAGGGATTGGTCGGGGGGAATACCAAGTATTATCAAGATGAATTAGATGTATTTCCGATAGTTGTTTATGAAAGTTTATCTAAACCATATGTGTTTTAAGTGATAATCTTCACCGATAAAAATTTGAATGATTGGATGTTGATCGTTCCTATTCATCCATCTACAAAAGGGTGGTTGTATACAATTTAAGCCATTGCTTTGGAAAAAATAAAGATGAAGCGTATCTTAAATAGGGGCAGTTTATTATAATTAATTTAGTATGAAATTACGTTGTAGAAGGGAAGAGAATGTATGGATAACTTTAAAAAATCATTAGACGAATGTATAATAGCTTTTACTCATTTGAGTGAGGAGTGGGAAAGGTTAGAAAGAGAGTATTCGGATCAGCTATCAGAGAAATATCCATTCAATAAGGATTTTAGCGAACTTATTATTGATATGGCGGAATGGAGAGAATCGCTGAATAAATAATTAAATATTATAAAAAGGTAAAAAGCTAGTTTGAACTGGATTTTACCTTTTTAAGGAATTATGATATTAAATTCATTTTGCAAATAATCAAGTATGTGGTTACATTTTGTTAATTGTGGGGCAGTTGTAATCTGAATAATTGATTTAAGAGGATGGAAAGGCTTAAAGCATTATAGATGTTTTAAGCCTTTTTAGATTGCTCCGTCATAGGGGTGATAGGTCGACAGGCAATCAAGAATTTATCAGTGGCTTCTTGAATTGTTCCTCCGATTAGTTCCAACTTCATTGTTTTAGGCGTAATAAAGAAATTTTAAAGTATATATCATAACTATGAATGATCTTCATTAGCCCTAATCTCTAACTGAGATTAGGGCTTTTTCTATTTATAAGGAGGAGATAAAAATGGACTTGGAGTTAGAAGGTTTTTGTAATATGTTGAGGTCTAAATTTAGTGTAATAGCTAGAGAAGAGGAAGTTGGATGGGAGAACATAGAGCATTATCGAGATGAATTAGATATGGATATGTTTCCAACAGCTGTTTATGAAAGTTTACCAGATCCATGTTTGTTTCAAGTAATAATTTTCATGGATAAAAACTTGAATGAGTGGATGTCAATTGTTCCTATTCATCCATCTACAAAAGAACGATTATATATAATTTGGTTGAAAAATTCAGAAGTTGTTGATTGGGAAAAATAAATATGTATATTGTAGTAGATGAAAAGGATATGTAAAAACGGAAGATTGAAAAGTTAGTTTAATTAGCTCCTGATTAAAAAATCAGGAGCTAATTTTATTTAGAAAATAAATTTTACAGAAAACAGGTAAGTGGACATATATTGTCTACCTGTTTTCAATATAATTTTTAAACAAGTGAACAAGAGAAGGAATGGGGGATATGGTAGGAATATTCAATGAAAAGACATTTCGGGTACTTTCATTATACGAACGAATACATAAGGGAGAGGTAATCAATAAAAATAATGAAGCAATAAGGTTTAATGTAGATTGTAGGACTATTCAAAGGGATATTGCTGAAATAAAGCATTATTTAGAGCAACCGAACCTTTCTATGTCCCTTCAATATAGTCGAAGAGAGAATGGCTATATATTGTATAAACAAAGTCCATATTGGTTTTCTTATGGTGAATTGTTAGGAATTTGTAAGGTATTAGTTAGTAGTCGAGCATTTTCAAAAAAACAAATGATAACTATATTAGATAAATTGATGAAGATGGTAGATGAAGGAAATAGAAGTTTGATACGGGAACAGTTGAAAAATGAGCTTTTTCACTATCCTTCGTTGGAACTTAAAGATGTTCAATTAGAGTTGATTTCGAAAATCAGTTGGGCAATATATAAGAGACAAGGGATAGCTATAAAATATAAATCACACTTAGGAGGTAAAAAGAGCGCAATCCATTTATATCCGATAGGAATCGTCTTTTTTAATCAGTATTTCTATTTATTTTCAATATCTAAAGGAAATGTAATGGAGTACATAACGATTCATCGTTTAGATAAGATAATTTTTTTGAAGATAAAGGATAATCTAAATGTTTCCTTTGGTCGTAATCGAATTGAAGTTGGGGAATTAATGAAAGGTTTCCCAACAGAACCATTGGGGGAATATATAAATGTACGTCTGCGTTTTTTAAATGTTAACTTTCATGAGGTAATGAAAGAGTTCCCAAATGCTAAAGTGATGAGTAAAAGTAAAGTAGATACAATTATAGAAGTAAAAGGATTTTCAAATGGAATCAAACAGTGGGTGCTAAAATCATTGCCTATGGTAGAAATTTTAGAGCCTAAAATCTTGAGGGAAGAAGTAATAATTATTTTGAAAAAAAGCTTCAAAATATATAGTTAAATTCGTATAAATTTATATCTTATATAAATTTAATTGTAATAATTGGATAATATGTATAAATCGGTATTCAGAAATAATAGAATGTAAATGTTTGTAAAATGGTATTTAGTTCAAGTGATTAAGGGGATAGATACAGGTGATTGGAATTCAATGGAGGAGAAAAAATGAAAAAAATTGTGGGTAGCATTTTTGTAAGCTCTGTTTTATTAGTGACAGGGTGTAGTGGTGATGATGTAGATGAAGCAGTAAATAAAGCTGATAAGCAGGTAAAAGAAGAGGTTGCGATAGCAACTACAAAAGACCATGAGTATGTACAAAAAATTAAATCCTCTAAGCTTCCTAATTATGATTCAATGGCTATAGAAGAAGCATTTCATAAATTTTTTAAAAACCCTAAATGGAAGTATTTTACGTCAAAGGATAATGAAGAGATAGTTGAGTTTACAGGTAATTGTTTATATCGTGAGCAGGAAGTGAAGGCTAAAGTTCAATTTGTAATAAATAAAGATGATAATACATTCAAATTAAAGGCGCTGGCGTTAAATGACATACAACAGAACGAACTTGAACTAGCTGGAATGTTACATTCTATATATGGTATGACTAATGACAAATTAGAACAGCAGGAAGAACCTCCAAATAATAATAATCAAGAAACTGAGAAACCAGAAGGGTCAGTAAAGGCAGATTCATACTTTGAGGAAGACAAAAACATTGAAGAAGTAGCCCCTCCGAAACCAGAGGGGGTAGTAAAGGCAGACTCGTATTTTGAGGAAAATAGAAATGTTGAGGAAGTAGCTCCCCTGAAACCAGAGGGATCAGTAAAGGCAGACTCGTATTTTGAAGAAGATAGGGGTATTGAGGATATTGATTCGCCAAAACCAGAAGGATCGGTAAAAGCAGATTCATACTTTGAATAGGATGAGGTAAAGCTAGAATGATAATAGTCATTATAATTGCAGTTATAATAGGATATCTTTTTATTTCAAGTCGGGATAGAAAAAGTGCTAAGAATGTGGTCAGTGAAGATATTACTAGTAGGGGAGGCGAGGTAACGGATTGTATAGATTGGCAAAAAGGTTATTATCAATTTATTTTTGATAAAAAGAAAAAGGGTTTTTGGTATGTAACAGGGCAAGAGAAGAGATTTTATGATTATCATGAGATTCTTGGATGTGAAATGCAAATAGATGGTCGAACCACTGTCTCCACGTCAAGAGGTACAAGTATAGGTGGTGCAATTGTAGGTGGAATAATAGGCGGTGGCATAGGAGCAATAATAGGCGGGGTAAGTGGTGAAAGAAAATCTATAGAAGAAAAAAAGGTTTTTTCGGCAAAATTGATTGTTACTGTAAATGACATGGAACGTCCATATATTGAAATTGTAGTAGCAAGCTATTTACTGCCACGGGAACTATATTATGGGGATGAAAAAAATGCTTTGAAATGGATGAAGTTGTTGGAGGTAGCAATGAAACAACCTAATGATGAGAATGCTCAAATAATAACAAATCAATATCCAACTAAAGACTAATGATTTATTTTATGAAAAAATTTATTTATATAAAGATGAAATAGACAAAGCTTTAATTCCGTTAAGTGTTCTTGCAGCACCAAATAAAACGGTTGAGGCTTTGTCTATTATTTTTATCAATGGAAAGGACAATGAGATATGTATATTGCAATATTTGATGAGAAAACACAGGAGTATGACAAAATCGTTAGATGATTTATCAACTATGAGCTACAAGGATGGAGGGTATGAGCATATGGATGCTAAATTTCATAGAGTAATTATTGATAATGAGACGTACTATCGTAAGTATAAGGGCTATAACAACGAATACGAAGAATTGATGGATGAAGAAACATTTGTAGAAAGGCTTATGGATGAGATTGTTACAGAAGAAATTGAAATTAACGAAACCGATGTCAGAATGGCAATTGATAGTGTAGAGAGCTTTTATGATCAACAATTGCTTTTACACTATATCTCATATTTGAAAGAACAAGCTGGATTATAAGGAGGTGAAATGAATGTGGCAGAAAGTAGTTGTACCGGTTGTGATTGCAGTGGCAACTGAGGTTGCGAAAGAAATCATCAAAAATAATAACATGAAATATTAAATCAAAGAGGGTGAAAGGCTTGAAAATATATCCATGCTTACATTGTTATCAACTATGTACTAAATGCACACTTAAAAATATTATCGATATGGTTGAAAAATAAGAGCTATAAATGCAAAGTAAAGCATTTATAGCTTTTTTGTTAGAAGGGAAAGGTGCTGAGATAAAAATAGAAATAGGCAGTTCTTGATCCTATATTAACAAAAAGCATTTAATTAATTGATTTGTAAAATATAAGGGGATTCATCTGAAAATATGGGTAATGGGTTAAATAGACCATATAATAATGCCTTTACATGAGATTATTAGTAATGATAACTTGCTCATTTAGGAAGGCTTTCCTAAATGAGTATTTATTTAAAAGGGTTTGTTTTTTAGAACATGAGAGTATGGAATATGCAGGTTAAGTCCAAAAGTAATGAATTAACAGGTATAGTGTTTAATTTATAAATTAGTAACTGAAATTGATATATTTTTTTGTATAATCCTTGAAAAATAGGGGGAAAGGGGGGATATTAAAAATTAGAGGTGATTATATGAAATATTTAAATATGTCGCAAATTGTGCAACTTAAACTGAAATTGGCGAATCAAGAATGTGACCCAGACCGATTAAATAATACACATTCTACTTTTGTTCGAAATTGTAATAATAAATTAGCGAGTATCGATCTTCAAATAAAGGATTTCAAAACAGGAGAGGGTAACTTTGAATTTACTGTGGAGGCAGCAGAAAAATTAATACAATTAGAAGAATTAAATGTAAAGCAAAGTTTAAGTAAAATGAAAAATGAAAAATATGATGCTGTTAATTCAACATTAATAAAACAATATTTCGATACTTTAGAATCTTTGATTGAATTACATTTTAATGGTAAAAGGAAAGAAATGTATTTATTGAAAATTAATGCATTAAAAATAGAAGTAGAGATAAACAAAGAAAGATATAATATTATTCGTAATTTATTTCTAGAGGATAACAAACAGGAGTATTTGTTAATGTTAGAAAAAGATTTAGCAAAAATAATTGTAGATATTTATTCGGTTAGTAAATATCCTTATTTAACAGAACTGGATAGAGATAGCCTTTTGCATGAGTTATATGTAAATTTAACAGATATTGTTTCAAAACATTCTTCTACTATTAAATTAGCTAATGACTTTAGGCACTCAGAAGACGAGCAATTTAAGGAAATGCCAATTGAGCAAATTATTTTAGAGTATTGAACATAATCTAACTTTTGAAATGAATAAAGATCTCTAATGAGCCCCTGTATTTTAATTTATGTAGACCTGCCTCTACAGTTAAAATACGGGGGTTTTTGTATTAAAATGATTTGGTCATAATTCAATCATTAAAAATGAACAAAGATTGTTAGGACAGTCCGCTGTATTCTAATTTGTGTAGACAATATTCTGCAGGATAAATACAGAAGGGATGTTTAAGATGAAACGAAAAAAGAAACATAATCAAAACGAATTTGCAAAAAAAAATGTTACTAACGATGAAGAATTTCTTTTTGAAGAAGATGGTGACCTTGGATTGGAAGATGAAGAACTCGAGGAAGACGATGGCCTTGGGTCGGAAGATGAAGAGCTCGAAGAAGATGGTGACCTTGGGTTGGAAGATGAAGAACTCGAGGAAGATGGTGACCTTGGATCGGAAGATGAAGAACTCGAAGAAGACGGTGACCTTGGGTTGGAAGATGAAGAACTCGAAGAAGGTGATGGCCTTGGGTCGGAAGATGAAGAACTCGAAGAAGACGGTGACCTTGGGTTGGAAGATGAAGAACTCGAAGAAGACGATGGCCTTGGGTCGGAAGATGAAGAGCTCGAAGAAGATGGTGACCTTGGGTTGGAAGATGAAGAGTTCGAAGAAGATAGTGACCTTGGGTTGGAAGGTGAAGAGCTCGAAGAAGATGGTGCATCTGGGTCAAAGTCAACAAAACAAGTACTCAAAAATGTTGGTCTTACTGTGAGCCCTACAGCCCAAAAAGAATTAGATGAACAGTTAGAAGAATTTCTATCTACAAAAGTAAAAGCATTCTCTAGTGTTGGTAATAGGGGGGCATCTTTTTTAAGTATTGTTAAAGCTGATACAGGCACTAGCATTAGACTGACAAAGGATGCCACTGCAAAATTAAATAATCCAACTCGACTTTCAGTTGGTTTCACAGGAGCATATTTAGTGCTATGTAATGCGGATGAATTAAATGTTTCCAGTTATAAGGGTAGTTTTAAAAATGACCGTACAATTGTTTATAATACGGGTCTTGTAGAAGCTATAATTAAACAATTTAATTTGGATTTCTCTAATAAAACTAGTATTTCATTTAGCGAGGGCTACTATAAACAACAAGGTCGAGTAATTCTATATGTCAAATTAGGTTGTAAGGTGGATTAGATGACATTAAATATTGTAACCAAGAATTATCAATGTAATTCAACAGGTGTATACAAGTGGTTTGAAGATAAAAAAACATGGGGTTGGATAGGTAGAGCAATCTACTTATCCAAATCATACCGAAAAATTGATACAGGTGAGATTTTGTGGGAATTAACATTTTACTGTAATGATGGCTGGCAAAGCGACGTTATAAGTCGAAAAGATGTGACGGAACAAAAATTTAATGTACTTATGGCTAAAGGTGCTGATGTAGCAACTTGGAAAACAAAAGTCATTATTTCTTACTTAATTGAACAAGAATACGAATTATCCATTGATAAAATGCATGAGCAAGTTGGTTGGATGTTAGATGGGAAAAATCATTATTTTAGTCAAAATCAATTAATATCTTTACAAAATCAACCGTCCAAGTATGTAGGGGAATATAACATTTTTCCAAAAGGGACACTTGATGAATGGTTGTTAACGATTAAAAAGTATGTTGTTGGGAATCCATCATTAGAATTAGCGTTAAGTATGGGATTTTCAGCAGTACTGGTTGGGTATATCAATAAGTTTTTGAATATTCATTCAGATTCGTTGATTTTTCACATTTGCGGTAATAGCACAACGGGTAAAACAACAGCAGCGATGGTAGCAGTTTCTGGATTTGGTGATCCTAAAGAAGGTCCAAAATCCCTTATCCAAAGCTTTAATGGTACAGATAACGCTTTGACTAAGGTAATTGCAAATAATAATGGTATGCCTATTGTTTGTGATGAAACTTCATTAACAACAATGGGCACAAAAAAGCTTGTAAATGTCCTTTATACATGGGCAAAAAATTTAGAAAAGGCACGTTTAAATAAAGATAGTGTACAGCGGGCGAGGGCCTCATGGGCAACTACAATTATTACAACTGGAGAAGGTTCTTTAATTGACCAAGTCAATCAGAATGAAGGAATTCGTGCAAGAGTGTTTGAATTCCAAAACATTCAGTGGACAAATGATGCAACTCAAGCCAAGGCTATTAATCATAGCTTATCTAATAATTATGGACAGGCATCAGAAATATTTGTGAAAAAACTTTTAGGTTATACAAAAACATTTATTCAAAAATCATGGGAATATGAAACAGAGCAAATGTCATTAATTTTACCTCGTTCTAAGTTTAATGATCGAATTAGTAAAAAGTTTGCATTGATTATTATGGCTGCTAAATTAATTAACGAAGTATTTGAAATTAACTTAGACATTGAAGCAATTCGTGAGCTATTAGTTCTTCAAGAAAAAGAGTCTCTAGAAGAACGTTTAATTGGTCCAAAGGTTCATGAGATGATGCGAGAGTGGTTATTAAAAAATCAAAAGCATTTCTATATTAATAAAGAGGGGAATCCCGAAAACCAAACGATTTGGGGACGAATTGATATTGATAAGAAAAATAAGAAAACACAAGCTTACATTTTGTCCAGTGATTTTAAAAGGCTGCTATTTGAAAATGGTTTTAGTGATGTAAAGGTTGTATTAAGGGAACTCGATGCAATGGGTGTGCTTATTAAAGAAAAAGATTCAAAACAAAATAAGTATCATACCCGTAGAGTAATCAAAGGTGAAGAAAACACTAAAAATGGTGTGCAAGTATATGGCATTGAATTTGATGGTCGGTTTATTTATCAAACATCAACACCTTTTGAAGTTTCTAAAATATCACGGAAAGGTATAAAGAATTCGTGAGTGAACACTAGATAATTAATATTTACTAATGACAGTTAGCAGAAATTGTGAGGTGTGAATATGACATTCATTGAAATATTAGCAGAGATGTGTGAGTGCTACATTACTAAGGAACTTACAGAAGGAGTAGGAGAAGATGATAAACCAACAGACACTAGAAACAACGAAAAATGATATATTTCAAAATGCAATGATTTCCTCAACCGTCCAAATTAAAAGAGTAGCAATTTATGCTCGTGTATCAACAACAGAACAAGCAGAAGAAGGTTATTCAATAGATGAACAAGAGCGATTGTTGTCTGATTGGTGCACGAATAATGGCTACATCATTCATCAAGTGTATGCGGATCGTGGAATTAGTGGTAAATCAATTAAGAAGCGACCAGCATTAAAGCAAATGTTAAGCGATGCAAGAAATCAGCTTTTCGATATTGTGCTAGTTTGGAAAACTAATCGATTAGCCAGAAATATTTTGGACTTACTAAAAATCGTTGAAGTGTTCAATCAAAATTACATTAGTTTTCGATCATTTACAGAAAACCATGAAACAGAAACGTCATCAGGTAAACTTCAATTTCATATGATGGCGGCTATTGCAGAATTTGAACGCAACACAATTTCTGAAAATGTAAAAATGGGTATGTTAGCAAGGGCAAGGGAAGGTAAGTGGAATGGAGGACAAGTTCTAGGTTACGATTTAGAAGAAATAACGGCTCATGGTAATAAGCGAAAACATACGAAATTAGTTATTAATGAAAAAGAGGCACAAACAGTCCGTAGAATTTTTGAACTTTATATAAGTGGAAATGGTTACAAAGCAATTGCTAACCGTATTAACCAAGAAGGGCATCGTGGTAAAAAAGGCAAGCCCTTCTCGATAAATGCCATTAAGACTATCTTAGAAAATCCAGTGTATATTGGGATAATTCGATACAATGTTAGACGCAACTGGACTGATAAGCGTAGAGGTGATATTAACCCTAATCCCGTTTTTCAAAAAGGTGAACACGATGCCATCATTTCGCAGGTGACTTGGGAGAAGGCGCAACAAATCCTAAAGAAAAGATCACACAAACCAAATCGTGTCCATGGAGGCGCGTTCCCCTTTACAGGTGTACTACGATGCCCAAAATGTGGAGCTGGGATGGTTGTGAGCCGCACGGTCAATAAGCTGAAGGACGGAACAAGGAAAACTATTGAGTATTATGCTTGTGGTGCATGGAAGAACAAAGGGACATCAGTTTGCAACTCTAATACAATTCGTGCGGATAAGGCAGAGGCATACATTTTTGAGCGACTACAGCAACTTGCTACAAATGAGCAACTGATTCAAGACATTGTTGACACTGTGAATGGTAAAAGGTCTAATAACGATGAGCCGATAAAGCGCGAATTTGCAACACTAGCAAAAGAACTCGAACAGCTCCAACGTAAGAAAGAAAGAGCCATGGAGATGTTTGAAGACGATCTCATTACAAAAATAGAGTTGCAGCAACGCTTGAATAAAACCAATGAATTAATCGACCAAGTAGAACTTCGCTTACAACCAATTAAACTACAAATGCAATCGTTAAAGACACATACAATTGATGAAACATTGATTAAAGAAGTCATGGGGAATTTCCATAAAGCATTTAAACAGTCAATTACGCAAGAACAGCAGAAGCATTTGGTAACGTTGCTAATAAAGGAAATAACAATTAATGAAGAACGAAAAATTGATAGTATCCAAATTCAATTTAATAATGCGGTACTGAACTACTTTACTGAAAAAGGTGTGGATAAGTCATCATATGATGACTTATCTGCGCCTTTTTTAATTACATTTAATATATAATGGATATAGATAAGGAGGCGGTATAGTGTCGCAATTTTTAGTAAGGTATCAAACTGACCCATTCCCGTATAATTATTTACCAAATAATTTTGCAGAGGAAGAAATTAAGGGTTTTGGTGAATGGATATATGCTAAACATAGTTCTAATATAAAAAAAAGCATGACCAAAGAAATGAATTCAGAATGGATCACTAGAAACTATTTAAGTGCAAAAATGATTCTTGCTTCAAGTATGATGTTAAACTCATTAAACTATGCTAAAGAAAAAAATTTAAAAATGGCTATTCCTTATTTTTCATATTATGCATTGTTAACAAGTAGTAGAGCGTTTCTATATAGTATTCCATACAATGAGTGGAAAAATGATAAGTTTTTAGAGTTAACGCATAAAAAAGTAATTAAATTAACAAAAGACTATTTAAACCATTTGGATAAAAATTTTGCATTAAATATGGAGAATACATTACAGAATCTCAAAGAATGGAGGGAATTGTTTTCGTATAAGTTCCCCGCAAGTGGAATTACAAATCAAAATGAAGTTAAAACAGATGATTTAATTAGTTTTTGCGGAATACTATGTGAATTAGCCCAGCTAAGTAGTGAACAGTTACAAAAATATATTATAAAAAATTGTATTGGTGATATTGAACAATGGAAAGAGACAACAGATAAATTGAAAGTAGGGTACAATTATAAAACCTTTATTGATAAAGAAGATTGGTACAGAATCGATTATATCAAGAGGAAGCAATATTTTCCAGTAAGTATATATTATACAATGTCTGAGGGAATGGTTGAAGATTATTTTAATTCTTGGATAGAAGATAATGATGCAGAAGATATTTTTAATGATAGTAATATTGATTGGGGAATTATTTTTCCATGTCCATAAACCGCACTTAGATTAGTCACGGTGAACCGTATCATAAGTAATGTATTCTATGTAAAACACTGATATTATCATATTTATTTTATTATGCCTATAATTGGAGGCTATGTGAATGGTAAGTGATCAGACGAGATATTCTAGACTCGCAAATATAACAAAAATAATAAATACGAAATTAGAACTACGTGACGTATTGCAGCGTGTGACAATGGCGATATCAGAGGAAATTGTTAGGTGCGATGCTGTTGGAATTTATTTACCCCAGGAAGATGGAACATTTAGAGGGTTTGCAGGAAAACCAGAGACTATAAATGGCGTAACGCTCGATACTCAAGTAATTGATCCTGAAATAGACTTACTGGCAAAAGAGGTTATTGAAACGAAAAAAACCATCTATATTCCTGATACCTCAAAGGATCATCGACCAGATCCGAGACCGGTTAATGCATTCAAAATTAAGTCCTTATTAGCTCTGCCTATCTCATTTGGGCAAGAGTTATTTGGTCTAGTTTTTTTATTTGATTATGGAATTCCGATGAACTTAACAGATTCAGAAATTCAAAGTGTTGAAGCTTATGTAAATATGGCTGCGGTTGCAATTCAAAACACAAATAATTTAAAACAAAAGGAAAACCTTATTGCTGAGAAGCAGCTGTTACTAAATGTTACACGTGATTTATCAATGTGTTCCTCGATACAGGAGAGTTTTGATAAATGCTTTTTTTACCTAGAACAGATTTTAGAGAGTAAAAATATGACTGCCCATCTTCTAGATCCGCTAGATAAAACAACAATTAAAACAACGAAATTAAGTAAGGGTTGTTATTGGACAGAAGCGGATTGGACAGAGAAAAGCTATGAAGCCAAGATTCAAGAAGTTATTCAAACAAAAAATATAGATAGTAAGGGTCTATTGATGATTCCATTGGTTTCAATTGGAGAAGTATTAGGGGTAATCGTCGTTGGCAAAGAAGGAAAAGCTCACAATTATGATCATTCTCAACTTCAACTAGCAAAATCTATCGTTGATGCCACAGCCCCTACGTTTTCGAATTTGTCATATATGGATCAACTAGAAAGCATAGTGGAAGAGCGAACGAGAGAGCTAGCTGCTGCTAATGAAAAAGTTACAAGTGTGATTGAATGTATTACGGATGGATTTTTTATTTTAAATAATAAATGGGAATTTACGTACGTAAATAAGCACCAATATTTTCCGAAAAGAAAAACAGCAAAAGATGTATTAGGAAAGAATATATGGGATGTTTTCCCGAGTGAAATCGACACAGTTATGTATAAGGAATTTCATCGTGCGATGTCAGAGCGAACTACAGTTCATTTCGAATTTCTTTCTACTGCAGATGAATATTGGCACGAAGTTATTGCATACCCGTATGATGATGGTATTTGTTGTATTTTTAAAAACATAACGGAAAAAAAGAAATATGAACAGGAATTGAAAAGATTATCCAACATAGATTTAATAGGGCAAATGGCAGCAGGTATCAGCCATGAAATTAGAAATCCAATGACAACAGTACTAGGATTTTTACAGTTATTAAAAGAAGAGAATACCTATGAGAAACATAATAAGTACTTTCATTTAATGATTGAAGAACTTAACCGTGCCAATTCTATTATTACTGAATTTCTCTCAATGGGTAATACAAGGAAATCGGATTTGCAGATGTTAGATTTAAATTCAATTATCCACGATATTATTCCTTTAATAAAGATTGATACGTACAATCAAAATAAATATATTCAAGTCGATACAAATGACATTCCAGAATTACTTTTAAATCGTAATGAAATACGGCAATTATTAATGAATCTATATCGTAATGGCTTAGAAGCGATGAATACAGGGAAAGTTCTAACCATTAGCACTTACAAGGAAGGTCAAAATTGTGTGGTGCTTGCAGTGCGGGATCAAGGAAAAGGTATCAGGCCTGAAGTATTAGAGAAACTGGGTACGCCGTTTTACACGACCAAAGATAATGGAACTGGATTGGGGTTAGGTGTATGTTATGCCATTGCTGCCCGCCATAATGCAAAAATAGAAATTCAAACAGGATCGGAAGGCACTACCTTTTTTGTTAAATTTAATTATGAAAATAATAAAAAATAACCTTATTTAGAATAGTTACGATGAACCGTATCATAAATAAATTTATTCTTTGCATATAAAAGGATAAAAAGACCATTGGACAAAAATTACCGATGGTCTTTTAAATATTATTAGATGGTATGTAGATTTCCTAAAATAAGTATGTTTCTATTTCCATAAAAATATGCTGTAATATGAAGAGGAAAAAGTATAAGTAGTTAGAGAAGTGAGGAATTAAAGGTGAAGAAGTTTAAGAAGTTTTACTTGGAGATTACGAGTGTATGTAATCTTGCGTGTAGCTTTTGTCCGCCGACGGAAAGGCAGAAGCAATTCATTTCTGTGGAGGATTTTGCTAAAAGATTAGACCAAATTAAACCTCACACAGACTACATTTATTTGCACGTGAAGGGTGAGCCGTTGCTCCACCCGAAAATAGATCAACTATTAGACTTAAGTCATGAAAAAGGGTTTAAAGTTAATATTACAACGAACGGAACGTTAATTAATAAGAGAAGACATAGGCTGTTAAATAAGCCTGCGTTAAGACAAATGAATTTTTCACTGCATAGTTTTGATGGACATCCAGGTTCGCAAGATAAAGAGGGCTATGTAAGGAGTATACTTTCATTCATTAGGGAAGCGACAAGTCAATCAGATTTAATTGTATCGTTAAGGTTATGGAATTTAACTCAGGATAATAAAACGAATGCTGAAATCCAGAAAAATAGAGAGTTATTATCTATAATTGAAAATGAATTTGATCTATCTTATCAAATTGAAGAGAAGCTTACACCAGGAAAAGGTATAAAAATTGCAGAACGTGTCTTTATTAATCAAGACTATGAATTCCAGTGGCCAGCATTACATGAAGAAGAGGATGATGGGAAAGGATTCTGTCATGGACTTCGTAATCAAGCGGGTATTTTAGCGAATGGAACAGTTATTCCTTGTTGTTTAGATGGTGAAGGGATTATTAACCTTGGGAATATTAATAATGATTCATTTTCTAACATTATCGAAGGTGAAAGAGCAACAAACATTGTCGATGGATTTTCGAAAAGAGTTGCGGTTGAAGAACTTTGCAGGAAATGTGGATATCGCAAACGGTTTGGGAAGTAAATATGAAATAAGCCCTCATAAAGCGAGGGTTTATTTTTTATACTTGATAAGAATGCTCTAATTTATCAATTAATGAACCAACGTAAGAAAAAGCTTTACGGATTGCGTCTGGTTTTGACATATCTACTCCGGCATGTTTCATTGTACCACCAGCGATCAATAGCAGGTTGTCCTTCCTCTTTAATCATTTGAGCTACTGCAGTGGATGCAGTGTGTGCTGCCTTTTTTGTAGTATTTCTAGTAACGATTTACGGAAAGGTTCAAGTTTTGTTTCTTCAGTTAAATATTTTTCAATTGTTCCTTCGCCGAATATGAGGATTTCATTATGAATAAAGGATAGTGCAGTATGTACTTTCGTCCATAAAGCAGAAATTTTGGAAGAGTTCGCTTGAATACTTGGATTTGTACGATCAGTAGATTCTTTTAAATTTGCATATGAGTACAGTTTTGTTAACGTCATTAAAAGTTCTTCTTCTAAAAGTAGGCAATTTAATAAAGTGTGGGAGCTAGTATGTAAATGTCCTTTAAATGAATCAAGTTTCTGTATATCATTTTCCAATGCGTTTAATGCAGTATGCTATTCGGCATCAGAATTATACAAATCGGATAAATCCCATGTTAGTTCAGCAGGTACCTCTGCGCAATTAAGACGATTTTCTATTACATTTTTCAAGTCGTATATACTCCTTCTTAAGACTATCTAAAAATATAATGATAAAAAATTCAGTTAAATTAAAATTTTTTTCATTTTTATATACAAAAAAGAAGGACAAGCATGAAAATACTTGTCCTTCAAGTTAATTTAAGAATTAATATACTTTGTCACCATTGAAAATCGAGTTTTTCACGACAACATAATCTACAGTACGAATAGCATCTAATTTTGTTCCACCAGCGTAAGAGATAGAAGATTGAAGATCTTGTTCCATTTCGATTAACGTATCTTCTAAAGAACCTTTATGCTCAACGAACATTTTCTTACCTTCAACGTTTTTCTTCTCACCCTTTTGGAATTCAGAAGCAGAACCGAAGTATTCTTTATAAAGTTTGCCATCTCTTTCAATTGTTTCCCCTGGAGACTCTTCGTGACCAGCGAATAGAGAACCGATCATGACCATAGTTGCCCCAAATCGAATAGATTTAGCTACGTCGCCGTGTGTACGAATACCACCATCAGCGATAATTGGCTTACTTGCAGCTTTTGCACACCAGCGAAGTGCAGCTAGCTGCCAACCACCAGTTCCGAAGCCTGTTTTAATTTTAGTAATACAAACTTTACCAGGTCCAATACCAACTTTTGTTGCATCGGCACCAGCATTTTCTAATTCTCTTACCGCTTCTGGAGTTCCAACGTTTCCAGCGATAACGAAGCTCTCTGGTAAATGTTTTTTAATATGTTGAATCATGTTGATCACAGCATTAGAATGACCGTGTGCGATATCAATCGTGATATATTCAGGTGTCAGTTGCTCAGCAGCTAATTGTTGTACGAATTCATATTCGTCCTCTTTTACACCAACGCTGATAGAAGCGATTAATCCACGTGATTGCATATCTCTAATGAATGAGATTCGTTTCTCTGGTTGGAAACGATGCATGATATAAAAGTAGTTATTCTCAGCTAAATAAGTTGCAATTCTTTCATCAATAATCGTTTGCATATTTGCAGGTACGACAGGTAATTTAAATTTATGTTTTCCTAAAGTGACAGTTGTATCACATTCAGAGCGGCTATTTACAATACATTTTGCAGGAATTAATTGAATATCTTCATAGTCGAATACGTTTTCCATCGTTTACACCCCTAAAATACGAATATTTTATTTTTATTAATTAAAAATGTTCGTCCATAGGATAATTTACATTATTTTTATTAAGAAGTCAAAGAATTTCTTAACATTTTTTGAAAAAGTAGATTTTATACCTGAAAAACAACGTTAAAAACGAATTTAAAACGTTTTTTTATTTTTATTGTTCGTTTATGAAAAATGTTGAAAAATTAAGATAATTACACAAGGTTGTATGTATTCTTTTTATTTTTTTGGAGTGGATGTAGGATACTATGAAAAGGTTAATGCTAACAATGCAAGCAAAAGATGTTATCAAGTAGTTGAACAATATATGAAATGAAAAGGTTTGTTTCTATATAAAAAGATGAATCTGGCATGATTCACCTTTTTATGTGAGGTTTCAAGTATAATAAGTAGGGTGATAGTAACGTATACAAAAGATAAAAAAGAAAATAATACAGAATAAAATGAGGTTAATATATGAGTAAAAAAAGTTTTTCTGATTATAAATTAAGTAAGGAAATTGTAAGGGCACTTACTGGGTTAGGGTATGATCATCCAACAGAAGTACAAGGTGAGGTTATTCCAGTTGCATTACAAAAGAAGGATCTTGTTGTGAAGTCCCAGACTGGAAGTGGAAAAACAGCTTCATTTGGTATTCCACTTTGTGAAATGGTGGAGTGGGAAGAGAATAAACCACAAGCATTAGTTTTAACACCAACGAGAGAGCTTGCGGTACAGGTAAAAGAAGATATTACAAATATAGGTCGATTCAAAAGGATTAAGGCTGCGGCAGTTTATGGGAAATCTCCATTTGCACGTCAAAAATTAGAATTAAAGCAAAAGACACATATTGTAGTTGGTACTCCTGGTCGTGTGTTGGATCATATTGAGAAGGGTACCCTTTCTTTAGAGTGTTTGAAGTATTTAGTTATTGATGAAGCAGATGAGATGCTAAATATGGGCTTTATCGATCAAGTAGAGGCAATTATTGATGAATTACCTACAAAAAGAATGACGATGTTATTTTCAGCAACACTTCCAGAAGATGTTGAGAAATTGTCTCGTACATATATGAATTCACCAATTCATATTGAAATTAAAGCAGCTGGGATTACGACGGATAAAATTGAACATACTCTTTTTGAGGTGATAGAAGACGAGAAGCTTTCACTACTTAAAGATGTAACAACGATTGAGAATCCTGATAGCTGTATTATTTTCTGTCGTACACAAGAAAATGTAGATCATGTATATAGACAATTAAAACGAGCTAACTATCCTTGTGACAAAATACATGGTGGTATGGTACAAGAAGATCGTTTTGAAGTCATGGATGATTTTAGAAAAGGAAAATTCCGTTATTTAGTAGCCACAGATGTAGCTGCGAGAGGAATTGATATTGATAATATTACACATGTTATTAATTATGATATTCCACTTGAAAAAGAAAGCTATGTACATCGTACTGGAAGAACGGGACGAGCTGGAAATAGTGGAAAAGCTATTACATTTATAACACCATATGAAAATAGATTTTTAGAAGAGATTGAGGAGTATATTGGATTTGAAATTCCAAAGGCAATTGGACCTTCAAAAGAAGAAGTTATGAAAGAGAAAGCTGCATTTGAAGAAAAGATACATGCTAAACCAATTATAAAGAAAGATAAAAATGCAGATATCAACAAAGGCATTATGAAGCTGTACTTTAATGGCGGGAAGAAAAAGAAAATTAGGGCGGTAGATTTCGTCGGTACAATTGCTAAAATTAAAGGTGTTACAGCAGAAGATATAGGTATTATTACGATACAAGATAATGTTTCTTACGTTGAAATATTAAATGGAAAAGGACCACTTGTCTTGAAAGTCATGAAGACTACAACGATTAAAGGGAAACAACTAAAAGTTCATGAAGCAATTAAGTAAATAAAAAACTATCCACTTTAATAGGTGGATAGTTTTTTATTTATGATTCTTTTAAATCATCCACTAGTTGCTCAGCTAAACGTCTATACATATTACTCATAGTCACGAAGGATGTTAGTAGTAGAAATTTTTCTAGCTTTGTATCTTCTAAGGAAGAAATCTCATTTACTTCTGTAACACGGTTATTTACGTCTTGTTTAAAGCTTTCGACATTGCTTTCAGTAAGAGCAAGATAATTTTTGTATAACGTATTTAATTCGAATGAATCATCATTTAATAAGGAGTCATTTATAGTTTCTAATGAACTTTTTATGTCATTAATGGAGAGAGCTCCCTTTAATTGATAAATTAGGCTAATTAAAATCATATGCTCTTTTGAATACTTTTTATTTTTGATAGGGATGAATAGTTTCCCTTTTGCGTAATTATTAATCATCGTTTTTGTTAATACTTTTTCATCATCAGTTCTCGTTGTATCTGCATAAGTATTCTCAAATAGTTGGACAACTTGGTCTACATATAAGTCAACATTTGGAATATCCTCAAGTTTAATGTTTTTTTCTAAATGTAATGTCTTAAGTAATTCATTTATATTTTCCACGTAGAATCCCTCACTTTTATAACTTAGTGGAACTTAATGTTTAATATATCTTTAAATATGGTATTACGAAACAAATGAATTGTAAATGTTGACCTTAAAAAGAAATGTGTATATAATTACATGTAGTTATCAAAACTACATATAATTATATGAGGGGTGTTATTATGAATGCTTATGTAAGGGAACCAGTTAATGCATTTACTCACTTAGGTGGAGCGATATTATCATTTATTGCGTTATTAGCTATGCTTGTGAAAGTTTCTATCAAGATGCCATCATTTGCTGCAATTACAGCTGTTATTTTGTTTGGTATTGGAATGATGGTCCTTTATACGGCGTCAGCTGTATATCATAGTGTTGTGGCCAATGAACGTGTTATATACTTCTTTAGGAAGCTAGATCATTCTATGATTTTTATATTAATTGCAGGTACATATGCACCCTTTTGCTTAATTACATTAAATTCAGCAAGTGGTTTGCTATTATTTTGTTTAGTCTATGCAACTGCGATTTGTGGCATTGTATTTAAAATGTTTTGGTTTAATTGTCCAAGGTGGTTATCGACAGCAATTTATATTACGATGGGTTGGTTAATTGTTTTATTCTTTGCACCGTTAGCTGAGAATTTAAGTACAGGAGGCATTATTTTCTTAGTACTTGGGGGCATTTTTTATACAATTGGTGGATTTATTTATGGAACAAAGCCAAAATGGTTAGAGTTTAAATATATGGGGCATCATGAAATTTTTCATGTTTTTGTATTATTAGGTAGTCTTGCGCATTTTCTAAGTGTATATTGTTACGTAATTTAATAAAAAACGTCACATAATTTTTATTATGTGGCATTTTTTTATTACCTGATTAGAATCGTATATGTTATAAAATTATTATGGGATAAAATGTAAGTTTCTGTGTTCGCATGTTAAACATAGGATAAGAAATATGTGATATACTTTGAGAAGTTTATAATGAATGAAATATGGAGGACTATAATTATGGCAATACTTGTAACAGGTGGAGCAGGATATATTGGTAGTCATACATGTGTAGAATTACTAAATAGCGGT